>JAJPJC010000459.1 GCA_021324445.1 Isosphaeraceae bacterium | reverse complement strand
GGGTGAAAGGGGGGATCGGGGTAGCAGAGCACGCTCACAGCCCTTGGCTGAGGAGTGGATTACCTGGAAGTGCGTGAGACCCCGGCGAAAGGCCGGTTTGCAGTCCACTTGGAGGTACCAGACGTGAGCACACGCGATCTCTCCCGGCGGATCAGTCGGCGAACCGTGCTGGCGGGCTTTGGAGCAGGTACCGCAGCCCTCCTCACGGCTTGTGCCAGTCAACAACCGGCTGCCCCGGCTGCTCCACCGACCCCCCGGACAGTTGAGAAGGTAGTCACGCAGGTCGTCGAGAAACAGGTGGTCGTGACCGCGACCCCCGCACCCGCTGCTCAAGCTCCAGCCCAGACCCAGGGTGTGACCGAGCTCATCTTCCTGAGCTGGATCTTCGACGAACCGGGGCGGCGCGACGCGATGCGGCAGCAGTTTGCGAACTTCGCCAATGCGCAGGATAAGTATCGGATTAAGGAGCGGTTCATTGTTTTTGCCGACTATTCGCCGCGGGTCCTCGCCCAGGTCCAGGCAGGCGGTATCACCGCCGACATCATGCAGACGACCCCCGAGCTTTTCCCGCGCCTGGCGAAGGCCCAGCAGTTCGCTCCGCTGGATGATGTCGCGCGAGACCTCAAGATTACCGATAAGATCCGCCCCGGTGTGAAGGACTTCGCCTCGTATGAGGGGAAGATCTACGGCTTCGACTCGGTCACCGTCCCCTTCGGCATCGTTTACAACACCAAGGATTACGCCGAGGCCGGCATCACGGCTCCGCCGACGACACCGGAGGAGTGGGTCGAGGTCTCGCAGCATCTAACGAACAAGGGGAAGCAACAGTTTGGCTTCTACCAGACCTACCGGCTCGCCGAGGCCGCGGCGGCCTGGTTCACCTTCCAGGAGTTTGCACTGCCCTATGACGGCAAATGGGCCGAGGGTCTGAAGCCTCTGGTAACGTCCGAGCCGATTATCAACGGGATCAAGCTCTTCAAGAAGCTTTACGACGTGTCAATGCCTCAGGGGGTCGCGGGCGACGCGGCCTGGAAGATGTTCCTGGATGGCAAGATCGCGACCGTTCTTCGCGAGTCGGCGATCCTGAATGTGATCAAGACCGATTACAAGAACCTCTGGGCCAACATCAACAGTGCTGCCGTCCCATGGCCGTCCAAGAAGTCGAACGCCCGCACCCATCCGATGAATGTCATCGCCGCGTCGAAGAACCGTGACGGGGCCATGACCTGGATGGAGTTCCTCTACAAGCCGGAGAACTACGTCCAGCTGACGATCGATTCGCTCGATCTCGTCCCCATGTATCCAATCACGACCGATACGCCCGGGGTGACCCCGGACATCGTGGATAAATGGAACAAATATCTGGACAGCATCGCGCCGGCCAAGGGATATCTGTCGATGCAGGCGACATACATCTCGCCGACCTCGCTGCTCGGTGACTTTATCTATAACTCCGACGAGTTCGGGAACAGCGTTATCCGCCACCTCGAGGATATCGCCGTCCGGAATGTCCCGCCCGAGCGGGCGATGGCCGACGCTCAGAAGGAGCTGGAGGCGCTCGCCGCGCGCATCCAGAGCGGCTAAGCTCTCAGGCCGGGGGATTGATGGCGAAGGACGACCGTCGTGGCCCTCCCCGTCGTCCATCCCCCGCTATACTGTGCACACGGAGGAGCGGGTGCGTCCGTCCCCTTCCTCGGTCGCTGGCGGGCCCCATACCGGGGCGCTCGCCCCGGCCCGACCAACCCGATTGGCACGGCGCGGTCGATTGTGGATTGCGATCTTTCCCTATCTCCTGGTGAGTCCGGTCATCCTGTACGAGGGGGTGCTCATCGTCGTCCCGATCATCCAGGGGATCCTCACCAGCTTCACCCGGACCGAGCTGGCCGGTCTGCCACCGCGGTTCGTCGGGCTGGCCAATTACATCCGTCTCTTGACCGACCCGGATATGGGGACGGTGGCCTTCGCCACCCTCTTCCTCACCCTGGCGTCCGTCGTCATCGCGCTGTCGGTCGCCCTCGGGGTCGCGGTCTTGCTCCATCACCCCTTCCGCGGTCGGGCTCTCATCCGCACGCTCATTATCCTCCCCTGGGCCGTGCCGGACCTGCCGGTCCTGATGATCTTCAACTGGATGTTGAACCCGGTCTTTGGCGTTATGAACGTCTTCGCGCGGCTGTGGCCGGGCGTGCACGAGAATCTGCAGTGGCTCAACGAGCCGGATACCGCGCGTCTCGCTGTCATCATGATCGGGAGCTGGAAGGGGTATCCATTCTACTGCCTGGTCCTCCTGGCCGCACTCCAGGGGATCTCGGAGCAGTTGTACGAGGCCGCGCGGGTTGACGGCGCCAATACGTGGGAGTGCTTCCGTCATATCACCGTACCGTCTGTCCTGCCGACGCTTGTAGTACTGACCCTGCTGGCGCTGATCTTCTCGATTAAGGGTTTCTCCCTGGTCTACCTGCTGACGGGGGGAGGGCCAGACCTGGCAACGGAAACGCTGGTCTTGCACATCTATAAGACTGCCTTCCGCTTCTACGATTACTCATACGGCCAGACAATGGGAACAGTCGGCCTCCTGGCCTCGGTTGCTCTGGCTGCTGGCTTCTTTAGCTATGACCGCCGACAGGGCGCGCGCGGAGGCTAGGATGGCCGCGGTATCACCGGTCGGCGTCACCCGACACCCATTGCCTGTTTCGCGCTTCCTCTGGCGGGTCATTTTCTACGTGGTCATGACCGTGGTAGCCGTCGTTACCATCTTCCCGCTCTACTGGATGCTGCTTACCGCGATTCGTCCTGCCCATTACAGCATGGAGTACCCCCCGTATTTCCTGCCGCAGGAGATTGATCTATCGTCCTTCATCCGGGTCTTCCAGACCTATCCACTCCTTGACTGGCTTCTCCACTCCGGGAGCGTCGCCCTGGAAGCCACAGCCTTGACCCTCTTTCTTTCGGTGCTCGGCGCTTATGCGCTGTCGTGCCTGCGCTGGCGCGGGCGGTCGATCTTCGGGTTCTTCCTCTTTTTCACCCAGATGTTGCCGGAGACGATGGTGGTTATCCCGATCTTCGTTATGTATCGCCAGCTCGGCCTCGTCGAGAAGCTCTGGCCGCTCTCTCTGATCGACTCCGCCTTCGTCATTCCGGTGGGAGTGTGGATCCTGAAAAACGTCTTCGACGGCGTCCCCCTCGAGGTCCGCGAAGCGGCCCTTGTCGACGGCTGTGGCCTGTTCGGTGTGCTCTGGCGCATTGTGTTGCCCCTCTCCGGGCCCGGGCTCGTCGCCGTTGCGGTCGTCGCCTTCTTCTACGCCTGGAACGAGTACCTCTTCGCCTCGACGATGATCACCATCGAGGACATCCGGACCGCCTCGGTTGGTCTGGCGACGTTCGTCACGATGTCGGACGTTCCGGTGGAGCGGATCCTGGCGGGCGGGCTGATCTATGCCCTGCCGCCGGCGGTCTTTTACCTGATCGCCCAGCGGAATATCGTCACCGGCCTGACGGCTGGGGCGATCAAGGGGTAGGTGCCGTGCACCAGACGTCAGGTGCAAATTTTATGTCAATGTCTCGGGCCGCCTCGCCGCAGTGCGTCCGCGGCCTCGTTCCGACCGGAATCAAGGGGTGATCAAATGTCTGGAAAACCGTTCCAGTCGGAGATGCTGACCGCCCGACGCTGGGCCAGCGAGGCTTTCGGTATCTCATCAGATGCCAGGCTAGGTCCTCCGTTCCCGATCTCGTTCCAGTATGCCACCCGGGCATCGGTCGGTCTTCTCCCCGGCTGGTCCGCGCGGCGAACCGAGCAGGCATCCGACGATGGGAGTAGTCGGATCGTGGTCGAGGCGGATGATCCATCGACCGGCCTGGCCTGCCGTGCTGAGGTCATCCTTTACGCAGACTTTCCGGCCGTCGAGTGGGTGGGCTACTTCAAGAACACCGGTGCGTCGGATAGCCCGATCATCAGCGACATTCAGGCCCTCGATACCGTCTTCATCGTCGGCCGCGGGCAACGCTGCCGGCTGCACCACGCCCGGGGAAGCCAGTGCCGCGACGACGACTTCGAGCCCCAGGAGACGTGCTTTACCCATTACCAGGCCGCCTCCACTGCTATCGACGTCCGGCTGGCATCGGTCGGCGGACGCTCGTCGGATGGAGCGCTCCCGTTTTTCAACCTCGAGATCGGCGATACGGGCGTCATCGGCGCGATTGGCTGGAGCGGCGACTGGGCCGCGACCTTCACCTACAGCCCAGAGGGTCTCATTCGCATCCGGGCCGGCATGCAGCGCACACACCTGCGGCTACATCCGGGCGAGGAGATTCGGACCCCGCGTATCCTCCTCCTCTTCTGGGAGAACGATTGGCTGCACGGGCAGAACCTCCTGCGCCAGTTCATCCTCTCCCACCATACCCCACGTCCGAATGGCGCGGTCCTGCGCGGCCCGCTCTGCGACTCCGCCTGGGGCGACCGCCTCGACCGTGACCAGATCGCCCAGGCAACGTGGCTGGTGGAGCAGGGGCTGGGCTTCGAGTATTTCTGGATCGACGCCGACTGGTACGGCGAGACGCCCCACGTGGAAACATCGGATACCTTCGGCACCGCCTGGTACCGGCAGGTCGGGAACTGGTTCCCGAAGAAGGATGCCTATCCTAACGGCTTGAAGGCGGTCGGAGATGCGCTGCGGTCGCTCGGGCTCGGCTTCATCCTCTGGGTAGAGCCGGAGCGCGCCGCCCGGAAGACCCGGATCGTCCATGAGCATCCGGACTGGGTGATTGGACCGGTTGGCGAGAACTACCTCTTCAACCTGGGGATCCCCGCGGCACGCGCGTTCCTGACCGATCTCCTCTCCGATATCATTCGGGAAGGAGGCGTTACCTGTCTCCGCCAGGACTTCAACGTTCGTCCAGCGCCCTTCTGGGCGGCCGCCGATCCGCCGGATCGGGTAGGGATCAGCGAGATCCGTCACATCGAAGGGCTCTATGCGCTGTGGGATGACCTCCTGGCGCGCCACCCCGGCCTGATCATTGACAACTGCGCCAGCGGCGGCCGGCGCATCGATCTGGAGACGATCTCCCGGAGCATCGCCCTCTGGCGGAGCGACGTTCAGTGCTACCCCCATTTCTCGTTGACGGCGATGCAGAACCAGACCCACGGTCTGAGTCTGTGGGTGCCGCTGAGTGCGGGCGTCGCCACCGAGCTCACGACCTACGCCTTCCGCAGCGCCCTCAGTCCGGCGATGGTCGTCCCCTGGGGGGAGCGGGGACGGAAGGATCCCGCCGGGTTCCCGATCGAATGGGCCCGGCGGATGATCGCGGAGTTCAAGGCGGTCCGGCCGTACTTCTCCGGGGACTTCTACCCCCTCGTCTCGTATAGCCTGGCCGATGATACCTGGGTGGTCTGGCAGTTCGATCGCCCCGACCTTGGGGAAGGGATGGTGTTGTTCCTCCGCCGCCCACACAGCCCGTTTCTGCGCTGGGCCGCGGCGCTCCGCGGCCTGGCCCCCGACGCCATCTACGACCTCCACTTTCGTGAGCGCAACCGCCGGGAGCGGCGGTCCGGCCGCGACCTCTTGGAACGCGGCATTGTTGTCGACCTCGAGCAGGCGCCGGACTCCGAGCTGGTGACCTACAGGCGGGTTGAGAGGGATGTCTGAAGCCATCCTCCGCCGATGTGCCTGCCGACGGGCGAGTCATCAGGTGACCCCGGGCGGTGTCGGGGGAAGTCTGCCGTCGTTGAGCGCCTCGACGCGCGCGGCTACCCCATCCTCCGGCTTCTCCGGACCTTCCGGATCAAGCCGAGCTATCAACTTGCCCTGCTGGCAGGACGAGATTCCATTCAGGGAGGAGCGGTGCCGTTCAAGGTCGTGATCACCGATACGACCGCCGAGGACTATGAGGTCGAGCGTCGGCTCTTTGCCGACGCCGGCTTTGACCTGGAGGTCGTCTACCTGCAGACCCGCGAGCCGTCCGTGGTGCGTGACCACGCCGCCGATGCCGACGCGGTTGTCGTCGCCTGGGCGCCGCTGACCCGCGAGGTCATCGCCAGCCTCCGCCGCTGCCGACTGATCGTGCGCTACGGCATCGGCGTCGATATGATCGACCTGGATGCCGCGACCGAGCAGGGCATCGTCGTCTGCAACACTGCGCGGTACTGCATCGAGGAGGTCAGCGCTCACGCGATCAGCTTCCTCCTGCTGCTGAATCGGCAGATCCTGCCGCTGCACCGGAGTATGCAGAACGGCGGCTGGGGCTCGCCGGATATCATGCCGCCACGGCGGCTGGCCGGCCAGCAGCTCGGCCTTATCGGCCTCGGCAACATCGGCCGCGCGGTCGCCGCGAAGGCGCGCGGGCTGGGGCTGCGCGTCGTCGCCTGTGATCCCTTCGTCCAGGCCGGATCCGTCCAGGACGGCGTCCAGCTGGTGGGGCTGGCAGAGCTCCTGACCACCTCGGATTATGTCAGCATTCACTGTCCCCTGACTGCATCGACCCGTCACCTCATCGGTCGGCGGGAGCTGGCGCTCATGAGGCCGACCGCCTTCCTGATCAACTGCGCGCGCGGTGCGGTCATCGATCAGTCCGCGCTGGTGGAGGCGCTCGCGCGGCGCCGCATCGCCGGCGCCGCGCTCGACGTCTTCGAGACCGAGCCGCTCGCGGTCGACGATCCGCTCCGCCGCCTCGATAACGTCATCCTGACCCCCCACGTCGCGCACTGGTCGGTGGAATCAGCGATTGAATGCCGGCGCACCGCGGTCGAGCACGTGCTCGCCGCGCTGAGGGGCGAGATCCCACCGGATGTCGTCAACCGCGCGGTTCTCCAGCGCCCGCACCGCCTTTGCAGCGAGCCCGGCCGGGTTGGATCCGGTGAGGGTGGTGAAAAACGACCGGCCCCTGGCGGTCACCGGGGGTGAGGGAAGTTAGGAAGGTCGCCGATCCTGGTCTCTGTATCCTCCGATGGTTCCAGAGCGGGAAAACGCACGAAGGAGCGATCAGCATGGTTCAGCACTGGTTCGATCTTTCAGGAAAGGTCGCGCTGGTTACCGGCGCGGGTGCCAACGGCGGGAATGGCCACGCGATCGCGCTCGCGCTGGCCGAGGCCGGCGCGAGGCTGGTTGTCAGCGATATCGACGCGGCGGGAGCACGGGAGACGGCGCGGGAGATCCGGGCGCTCGACCGGCCGGTGCTCGCCGTTCACTGCGATAACGGGAATCCGGACGACATCACGGCGATGTTCGCCGAGATCGATCGGGTCTACGGGCGCATCGACATCCTGGTCAACAACGTCGGCATCGGTCAGCGCGCGCGGCCGGAGGAGCTGTCGCTCGCCGATTGGCAGCGGGTCATCCGGGTGAACCTCGACGGGACGTTCCTGTGCAGTCAGGAGGCCGGTCGGCGGATGATCCGTCAGGGTACGGGCGGGAGCATCGTCAATATCAGCTCGATTGCCGGGAGCTCGGCGCTTGGGCGCGGCAACTTCGTCTATAGCGTGACCAAGGGGGGGATCAACCAGCTTACCCGCGAGCTGGCGGTCGAGTGGGCGCCGTACCGGATTCGGGTCAATGCGGTCCTGCCGGCCCAGATCCTGACCCCGGCGCTCCAGCAGTTATTCCGGGACCCCCGGCTCGACGCCGAGAAGACCCGCGCCCGCATGCTGGCGGGCATCCCGCTGGATCGTTTCGGCGAACCGGAGGATGTCGCCAAGGCGGTGCTGTTTCTCGTCTCCGACGCGGCCGCGTTCATCACCGGTCATCTTTTGGCGGTCGACGGCGGGAGTCTCGCCCTGAACGCTGGGGGGAGCAAGGTCTGGCCAAAGGACGAGTAGAAAGGGAGCCGAGCACGCATGGCCGTCGAAGTCGTGATGCCCCGCCTCGGCTGGGGTGGGGAAGAGGGAAGCCTGGTCGAATGGCTGAAGCGCGACGGTGATCTGGTCCAGGCTGGCGAGGTCATCTGCACCGTCGAAGGCGACAAGGCGGTGACCGAGGTCGAGTCGCTGGACAGTGGGATCCTGCGGATCCCGCCGGACTCCCCTCCACCGGGGCAGAAGGTCCCCGTGGGGACCGTACTCGCCTATCTGGTGCAGCCCGGCGAGGTCGCACCCTTCGAGAAGAGACAAGAGAACGACACTGCTGCTATCGATCAGTTGCGCCCTGGGAGCGCGGCCGCGGCCCTTCCCACGGCGGCTATGGCGATGAGTTCGGCGGCGCGGGTCCCGCAGCGGACCCGCCGCGGGATGCCGCCGATCAGCCCGCGCGCCCGTCGCGTTGCTGATGAGCTCGGGATTGACTGGCGAGAGCTTCGCGGTAGCGGGAGCAGTGGACGGATCGTCGAGCGCGATGTCCGCCAGGCGGCAGAGGCCACCGTCCGACAGGCGGCATCCCCGATCGATCCGCTCGTCCAGCAGACCGCGGCGGAAACTGTTGCCGATCTGGAGATGCCCGCTCCGGCGCGGCCGGGCGAGCAGGTCACCCGGGCCACTGGCGAGGCTGCCGCCCAGGCGAGGAACACCGGCGTGCCCCTGCCGTCGGGCGACATCACGTCGGGAATATCGCCCGAGGCGGCCGCCGGGCCTGCCCGGCGCATTCCCCTGGGGGGTATCCGCCAGGTCATCGCCCAGCGACTCGGCGAGAGTGCCCGCACGACCGTCCCGGTTACCCTGACGACCGAGGCGGATGCCAGCGAGCTGGTACGGCTGCGGGCCCAGCTCACGGCGGATCTGGCCGGCACGGATCGACCGGTTCCGAGTTACACCGATCTCCTGGCGAAGCTTGTGGCGCATGCCCTTCAAGAGCATCCGGCCCTGAACGCCTCGCTCGAAGGGGGCGAGATCGTCCTGCACTCCGCGATTAACCTGGGGATCGCCGTTGACACCGAGCGCGGGCTACTCGTGCCGGTCATCCGCGATGTTCCCCATCGATCGGTCCTCCAGATTGCCCGCGAAACGACCCGGCTGATCGAGCTTGCCCGCTCTGGTCGGATCGGGCCGGAGGACCTGGCGGGCGGGACCTTCACCCTCACCAACCTGGGGATGTACGAGATCGATGTCTTTACCCCGGTAATCAATCTGCCCGAGTGTGCGATCCTGGGAATCGGGCGGATCCGGGCACAGCCGGTGGTCAGGGATGCGGAGAGCGCAGAGATTGTCATCCGGAGGATGCTGGCCCTGAACCTGACCTTCGACCATCGCCTGGTCGATGGCGCTCCGGCCGCGCGCTTCCTCCAGCGGATCAAATACCTCGTCGAACACCCGACCCTTGGCCTGCTGGACTGAGGCGAAGAAGGAGGACTCACCCCAATGATCGGTGGATCGGCAGTCGAGCACACAACGGGTCTCAGCCGTGAGGTCCTATTCGGGCTCTACCGTCAGATGGTGCAGATCCGGCGCTGTGAGGAGCAGCTTGCTCGTGCTCACGCCGCCGGCCTCATCCCCGGCGCCTGTCATACCTACGTCGGCGAGGAGGCCGTGGCCGCCGGCGTCTGCGCCCACCTGCGGCCAGAGGACTCCATCTTCAGCACCCATCGCGGCCACGGCCATGCCCTGGCGAAGGGGGTGCCGCCGCGCGCGCTGATCGCGGAGCTCTTCGGTCGGGCGACCGGCTGCTCTCGCGGGCGTGGCGGGAGCATGCACCTCTTTGCGCCGGAGGTCGGCCTGCTCGGTACCAGCGGCATCGTCGGACCGAGCATCCTCCTGGCGGTCGGTGCGGCCTACGGCTACCGGATCCTCCGGCAGGACCGGGTCAGCGTTGCCTTCTTCGGCGACGGCGCATCGAATAATGGCGCCTTCCACGAGGGGGTGAACCTCGCCGTGATCTGGAAGCTCCCCGTGCTCTTCGTCTGCGAGAACAACCAGTACGCGACCGAGGTCCCCTTCGCAACCGTGGCCGGCAACCCCAATATCGCGGAGCGCGGCAGAGCCTACGGGATCAGTAGCCAGCGGCTGGATGGGAACGATGTCATCGCGGTGTACGCGGCGGCCGGAGAGGCGGTCCGCCGCGCCCGGGCCGGGGAAGGACCAACCCTGCTCGAATGCCTTACCTACCGCACCCGTCCTCACTCCGAGGGCATGCGTGATGTCGGCTACCGCACCCGCGAAGAGATCGAGGCGTGGCGGGCGCGGTGTCCGATCAAGACCCTGCGGGCGCGCCTGCTTGCGGACGGCCTCGCGACCGAGGCCGAGCTTGATCGGATAGAGGCCGAGATCCAGGGAGCGATCGACGAAGCGGTTGCGTTCGCCACCAACAGCCCCTGGCCGGATCCGACGACCGCCGCGGCTCACGTCTACAGCCAGGAGGAGGGACCATGCGCGAGCTGACCTATACCGCTGCGGCCCGGGAAGGGCTGGCCGAGGAGATGGCTCGAGACCCGACCGTCTTCGTCGTCGGGGAAGGGATCGGCGCCCGGGGAGGCAACTTCAACACCACGACGGGGCTGTTCGAGCTCTACGGCCCGGAGCGCTTGCGCGATACGCCGATCACCGAGCGCGGCTTTACCGGCCTGTGCACCGGCGCCGCGATGGTCGGGGCCCGCCCGGTGGTCGATTACATGTTCTTCGACTTTGCCCTGGACGCCCTGGGCGAGCTGATCAATCAGACGGCCAAGATCCAGTATATGAGCGACGGCCGGCTGAAGATGCCGATCGTCTTGCGGGGCTGTATCGGTGTCGGCAACTCGGCCGGCGCCCATCACTCCGGGAGCTACTACGCCCTGTTCGTCCATCAGCCCGGCTTTCGGGTCGTCGTGCCCACGACCCCCCGCGATGTCAAGGGGCTTCTCAAGACGGCGATCCGCTCGGACGATCCGGTTATCTTCATGGAGCATCGGGCGCTGCTCACTACGAAAGGGCCGGTCCCCGAGGAGGAGGAGCTGATCCCCTTTGGTCAGGCGCGGATCGCCCGGGAAGGGACGGACGTCACCGTCGTGGGGATCGCGATCATGGTCAACCGGGCGGTGGAGGCCGCCGAGCAGCTTGCAGCGGAGGGAATCTCGGTCGAGGTGATCGATCCCCGGACCCTAGCTCCCCTGGACCTCGAGACGATCCTGCAATCGGTGCAGAAGACCGGTCGACTGCTCATCGTCGACGAGACCTACGGCCCGTGCGGGATCGGAGCGGAGATCGCCGCTCGGGTGATGGAGGAGGGGTTCGATGGTCTGGATGCGCCGGTCCGCCGCCTCAACGGGGCGCACGCGCCAATTCCCTACAGCCCTCCCCTCGAACAGGCAGTGGTTCCCGACACGCCGGCCATCATTCAGGCCATTCGCGCCCTCCTTGCCGAATGATGAGGAGCCCTTCCGTCAGTTAATCTGGCCACCTTTCCCAGCCGGGAGGAGGCGGATGACTGTTCTGAGTGGGATCGCGGACGCCAGGCCGATCCCGGGGAGGGTAGGAGCGCTCAGAAGGAGTAAATAAGCCCGGGCGGCGGTCAAAGGGGTGACTTGGCTCAGAACGGCCTGATGATTGCCGCGGGCGCGACCCCCGTGCCGGGAATGCTCCTCGATCCTCGTGCGTCCGGCACCGCTGCCTCTTGGCGATTGCCCGGCCGGGGATCGCTCCTGTCCCTCTCCTAATTCCAGGGACGTCCGGCGCTGTCCGGTGGCATCCAGGGGCTGCGCGCCCTCTAACAATCCGTCGTCGTGCTCTCGGATGAAGCGGGGTGGGAGCCATAGGCCGCATCCACGATGGCGGCGCAGAACTCGAGGTCTCGAAGCCCCTCCCGCCCGCTCGTCAGCGGCTCCTGGCGATATGCCACACAGCGCAGGAAGTGCAGTATCTCCTCGGTAAACGCCTCCCGATCCGGTAGCGCCGGCCGCTGCTCCCCGGCGGCCGTCTCGATGACCAGCCGGGCCGGCTGACGAAAGAGGAGTGGGGCGGGAAACACGAGCTCCGCGCGCCCGGCCCAACCATATATGGTGACGCGCTCGTCCCAGGGGCCTCCCGGGTAGGTCAGGGGGCCAACCTCCAGCAGGGCTCGCGTCTGCGCGAACTCCACCTCGACGAGGCGGGGAAGCCCTCTGCCGGCAGAAATGATCGCGCGCGGCTCGCCGAAGAGGGCGCGGGCCAGATTGACATCGTGAATCCAGACCTCCAGCCACTCGTTCAATGCCTCGGTCCGCTCATCGGCGGCTGGGGGGACGGGCCGCACCGGCTCGACTGCCGCGGGCGTCTCGTCGAGCCGGAAGGCGCCGAGCCGGGGCGCCCCGACCGTCCAGTTCCCCCCAAAGTCGTGCAGGCGTGCGTAGCGCAGCGTGCCGAGCGCGTTCGACCGCAGGAGGTTGAGCAGCTCTCGGACCGCCGGGTCGAAGCGCTTCATATAGCCGACCATCAGCAGGGTCCCAGTGCGTTTGGCCAGCTCGACCATCCGCCGGCCGTCCTCGATCGTCGCAGCGAGCGGCTTCTCGACGAAGGTCGGGATGCCGCGGGCGAGCGCGGGCAAGGCGGCTTGCGCGTGGTGGTTCTTGTTGGTGACGACGACCACGGCATCCAGACCCTCCTCCCGAGCAACCAGCTCGTCGGCGCTCGGGTACACACGCGGGATGCCGTTGGCCCGCGCGACACGCTCGGCGAGTGCGGTGTCCAGGTCGGCGATCGCGGCCAACTCGACGCCGTCGATAGCGCGCAAAGACATCAGGT
Source organism: Isosphaeraceae bacterium (assembly GCA_021324445.1). GTDB lineage: Bacteria > Planctomycetota > Planctomycetia > Isosphaerales > Isosphaeraceae > JAJPJC01. The sequence goes on along the minus strand of JAJPJC010000459.1, from coordinate 4,488 downwards.
GGACGACTTGCATCATATATCCAGCGCCAATCAGACCGATGCGCAGCATTCTCTCCTCCCCGGTTTCGCCAGAGACGACAGACTGCCCCAGGTGGAGGGGGTCGCTCTCTCTGTCCGCAGCGCGGGCAGGCGCTGATCACGAGACCCCCAGCTGAGCAGCCAGTCGGTCCAGGTAGGCCTTTGCCTGTCGCGTGATCTCCCCCACCGGTTGCCGCCAATACTCCTCACGAAAGACCTCTCGCCCTGATGGGGCTAGCAGTACAGCCCTGAGCGGGTAGGATGAAGGCACAGCCCGGTGTCTCCCGTCGCCTCGCCATCAGAAACAGTATCATTCTGCGTCGGGGATAATCGGCAGTAGCAGGTGTGACGGTCGCTCTCGGTCAAGGTACACCGCGTTATGGGCGATGACCGTGTAGGTGTGGCGACCCACTGGCTCGCCGGTATTTGGATTGACGTCAAACCGTGGAAAGTTGCTGCTCGAGATGTCCAGTCGGATGCGATGTCCGACCTGGAACAGGTTACTGGTTGGCGGTAGCGTGATCTGCACCTGGTAGACCCGACCCGGCTCCATGAGCACCTCTCGGTCCCAGCCATCCCGATAGCGCACCCGGATGATCGAGTCGACCAGGTTCATGTGGTAGCCGTGTGGGTAGTCCTCGTTTGGTGGATACACATCAACCAGCTTGGCGGTGAAGTCGGTATCCACGGCCGAGGAGGAGACCCAGAGATGCACCGGGATCTCGCCGGTCACCTCGACCGGCTGCCGGAGAGGCGGGGTCTGGAACACCAGCACGTCCGGACGGGCGGCGAGCAGTGGATAGGGTGGCCGGGCGCCGACGATACCCGGTTCTTCTTTCTGGTGGGCAGCGCCGGCGAGCACGATGCTGCGCATGCGCACCCGAAACGGGATGTAGGGGGCGAAGTGAGGCTCGACGCCTTCAGCGATGCGAATCATCTCGAAGAAGCCGGTGACGGCCCCGGCGATCGTTGGCACCGGGTGGGACGGGTCGAAGGTGAAGCGCGCTGGCGGGCCCTCGTCTGCCGGAGGATCGGGTGCCAGCAGCCCGCCCGGGTGCAGGTAGTATGGAGTGTAGCGCGTGCGCGCCAGCGGCCACTCCCGCTCAGCGCGCCACCGCCCTCCGTGGTTCAGCTTCCCGGCCGGGGTACGGCGCCCATCTCCTCCCCCCATGACGAAGATCCGCACCGGTGGGTCGTCTTCGACGCCGTTGGGAATGTCCTTGAGCCAGCGGTCGAACCAGCGGAGTCGCTCGCGATTATAGTGGTCGTTTCCCCACACCGAAGCCGGGCCGAAGTCGACGTCGCCCGCATACGAGAAGGGCTCTCGCATGCCGCTATGGGTCCACGGCCCCATGATCAGCCGCTGGGGGGTCCGATTCTTCTTTGCCATCGCCGCGAAGTAATTGACCGTGGCAACGGCGAAGGGGTCGAACCAGCCCCCGCTGTAGACGGCCGGAACATCGGCGTGCCGGTCGAAGTAGCGCTCCTGGTCGTTGCAGTCCTGCGCCCAGAACTCGTCATAGGTGCCGCGATAGTAATAGTCGAAGAGGGTCCGCTCCAGGTTCGGAACGGCCGCGAGGGGCGTCTGGCCGGGCTTGAAGGGGGTCTGACAGACCCACTCGCGCAGGTGCTCCATCGCGTCGACAATCGCCCGGGCGGCCACGGGATTGTCGCGAACCTCCTGGCTGTCCTGCGCGTGGAGAAAGAGGGCTCCGAACATATGCAGGGCCATGGCGCCGCCCTGGCGGGCCTGGTGGGCGTAGCTATTGGTCGGCCCGACGTCGGGCCACATCGCCGCCAGGTGCGGCGGGCGGTAGAGCGCCATCACCTGTTGGACGATCGCGCCGTGTGAGCTGCCCAGAGTGCCAATGCGGCCGTTTGACCAGGGCTGGGAGGCGATCCACTCGACGGTGTCGTAGCCATCCGGGCCCTCGGTGGGGTTGGCGGTGTGGAAGTACTGTCCGGTTCCTTCCGAGCGGTACCGTCCCCGCAGGTCCTGAATGACCACCACGTAGCCGCGAGGAACGAAGTACTCGGCCACCGGGTCGACCCAGAGCCACGGTGAGGTCTTGTCGTAGGAGGTCCGGCCAAGCAACGTTGGCCACCGGCCAGGCACTGGCTCCCCGCCGCGGGCCGGACGGTAGATATCCGCCGCTAACCGGACCCCATCGCGCATGGGGATCATCACGTCTTTGGCCACGACGATCCCGTATTCGGGCTGCGATTCGTGCATCGATCTCCTCCGCTGGAACTGGTTCGACTGGACCTGATCGGGCGCCGTGCCGGTCATTCAGAAGCCAAGGACCACCTGCCCCCGGCCGGAGAATCCGGTGATCCGTGCCGTCTCCTTGGCCGGGTCGTAGATCGCGCCCCGGACCCACTCGGGCCGCCGGCCTTGAGGATGGGGCAGACGAAGGTCCACCACGGCGGGACGGCGTTCGCCTTCGCAGACGATCTCGGCGACAATTCGATCGTGGCAGAGATCCGATTCAACCGTCAACGACAGTGGACCGAAATAGCTTGCGACTCGTTCGAGCCCGATGTGCTGGCCGGGCTCGAGCCATTTACGGGGGATGCCGCGGAGAAGCTTCAGCGTATTCCCCTCCTCCATGTACAGCATCCAGCGGGTCTGCAGAAGAAACCAGGCCTCCTCGTGGGTCTTGTGCGGGCTGGCGTGGAGTCTCAGGCGATCGGTGGCCAGCCTATCTGCCCCGGATGGCGGCCGGCTGGCACGGTTTGGCTGCACGATCGCCCTCGCGCCCGGCCGTCAATCGCGCAGGGCGACGTAGATGCGGCGGACGATCTCGGTATGACCGAGGCGGATGTAGCGCAGATCGCCGGCTTCCAAGATAGTCGATAGAGGACCGGCACGGAGGGAAACTTGCTCTGGTTGAGGCTCGTCGCTGCCGTAATAGATAACATTGCGTGGAAGTATACCCACGTGGTATCCCCCTAACTTTCCGGGACAGAGCCGGGTGTCTGATCAGGGTCCAGCCTGACGCTGCTGCACCGGGTCCTCTCCGCGCCGAATCCCGGCGATCCCACGGTGGAGCGCCTCGGCGTAGATCCACAGATCGCCCCAATAGGCGAGGCAGCGGAAGCCCTGCGCCCGCTTTGCCCGCCCCTCCTCAACACTGGCGACCATAAAGCCTGCCGCCTTGTTCCGCCGCTGGCACGCCTCGAGGACCCGGTCGACCGCGCGCAGATAGGCTGGATGGTCGAACTGCCCCGGGATGCCCAGGGAGCTCGTCAGATCAAAGTGGCCGATCCACAGCACGTCGATCCGCTCGACCGCGGCGATGCGCTCGACGTTCTCGACACCGGCCGCCGTCTCGATCTGGGCGATCAGGAGGATCTCCTCGTTCGCCGACTGCATCTTCGCGGGGACATCGCCGCCGGTGTAATCGTCGTGGGCAAGCCCGAAGGCGGCCCCACGGCGCCCCAGCGGGGGGTACATGGCTGAGGCGACGATAAGACGCGCCTGGTCTTCCGTCTCCACCATGGGGACCATCACCCCCAGCGCGCCAATATCCAGGGGCCGTGCGATCAGGTGGTACTGAGCGGCGGGCACCCGCACCAGCGGAACGACATCGGCCGCCCGGGCCGTGGCCGTCAGTAGGCGCACGGTATCCAGGCTCCAGCCCGTGTGCTCAGTATCGAAGAGGACGAAGTCCGCCCCCGCGTTCGCCGCAATCCGGCCGATCCCCGGGGTGCTGAACTCGAACACCAGCGTTCCGATAGCCACGCCCCCCTGCCGCAGCGTCCGCCGTACCGTATTTGGTCTCACTCCTCTGCGTTCTCCTCTCTGTCGGAATGGAAGGCCCTGGCGTAGCGGCGTAGCTTCTCCTGTAGCCGCGGGTTCGCCAGGACGGCCTGGTTCACCACGTAGCGCGGCACCCGGCCGGCTGCCACGTCGAGGATGCTCGTGCACGCACTGATGCCATTCCCGCGGAAGCACTCATCGGTCCAGCAAATCCCGTGGGGCGCCAGAATGACATTGTCGAGCCGCAGCAGCGGATCGTGCGGATCGATCGGCTCGTGCTCAAAGACATCCAGTGCGGCGCCCTGAATCCGCCGCTCCTGCAGGGCGCGGGTCAATGCCTGCTGATCCACGACTGGACCGCGCGCGGTGTTGATCAGATAGGCCGTTGGCTTCATCAGGGCCAGGCGCTCGGCATTGATCAGATGGTAGGTCTCCGGGGTCAACGGACAGTTGATCGAAACGAAGTCCGCCGTTCGGAGGAGCGTCGCGAGGTCGACGAGCTCGACGTCCGTTCCGGTCGTCTGCTCCGGCGTGACGTACGGATCATAGGCCAGGTAGCGCATGCCGAACGGCTTCGCGAGGGTGAGGATCTCCCGCCCGATGTTGCCGACGCCAATCAGCCCGAGCGTTCGTCCGGTCAGCCCCATGCCCATGTAATCCAGCTTCTCGGTCCAGCGCCCCTCACGGGTCAGGCGATCTTTTGCCAG
>JAJPJC010000252.1 GCA_021324445.1 Isosphaeraceae bacterium | reverse complement strand
TAGGGTGGGTGCAACCCACCAACGCAAAGCCCTGGTAATACTGATGATCGGTGGGTTTCACCCACCCTACGAAATCGACCTCCGACCCTTTCGGAACAGACTCTAAGAGCGGAGGATCGAGGCAGCGCGGAGCATCCCGCACGCGAGGAACAGGACGATCCAACAGACACCGAGGATCCGTCCCAGCCGATCGATCCAGGTCGGCTCGGGGTGCCAACCCCGAGTCAGGATCAGGGTCAACCAGGCCGTCACGACCGCCAGGCCAATCGCCTCGGCCGCCCCGTCGCCCGTCCCGAGCTCCGCCCAGAACCTCGAAGGAAGCCGCGTCCTGATGTCGACGGTCGGGATCCCCGCGAGGAGTCCGACCAGCAGAGGCCAGAAGGTCAAGGCCGTCGCCAGAGTCACGGCGCAGCCGGCCACGAATCCGGGCTGTCGCATGAGGACCCTGCGGGGAGGCCGCGGGCGTCGGAACCGCAGGACCAGGACCGTTAACGTCCAGGCCAGCAGGAATGGCCAGATGGTCCGCACCGCGGAACTTCCTGTCTGGAGGCAGTCGCCCTGCGAATAGAAATGCCACCACGTCCCGAAGAAGAATTGCCAGTCGGAGTGCGCGAGGATCGGGACCGCAGCCAGTTGGCCTGGTCGACGCGCGGAATCAACCGACCATCCGGGCATGCGCAATCTCACGCTGCGCGATCCGGCGCACCTGGGATGACAGCAACGAGACGACGGCCACGGTCTGGCCATCCAGCGTCATGAACTCCACCTCGTACCCCGCGCCCCCGGCATGGACAGCGACCACCGTGCCGATGTCGCCATCACGCAGGCCGTGCTCGGGCAGGTCGCCTACCAGAACGATCGATTCCAACTCGCGAATCATGGATTAGATCTCAAAGGGGATACGCGGTGATGAAGCGAGGCACGTCTTCGCCCGTTTCGATGAACCAGGCCGATCGGACGAGCGGTGATCGGCCATCGGGCGAACGCAGTGGGCCTTCGATCACCTACCTCATCCCGAACGGAGACGATTCATCCTTGGCGACATCGTGTTCTCGGGCATGCTGAAGCAAGGCCTCGGCCAAGATGATCCAATCATCCTGGGTGAACCCGAACCGGATAAAGAACATGGCCTTGAACCGACCATCGCGATGCGCGGATGAAAGCAGAGAGTCCCTGACCTTGGATTCGGGGACGATCGCACGATCCCGATTCGGGAGCTTCACCCTGTCCCTCCATCATGGCTCGCTCGAGAACTCCATGCCGATCCGATTCCTTGGCGGCTTGTGCCGGCCCGGACTCATCCCCGGCTCTGTCATCTCGCGATGATCCCGGTCCGCAGCTCACGACAGCAGGAACTCGAGGTCCTCGCGGGTCAGGTTCTGGATGACGCCCTTGTTGTCGGCGTTGAGGATGGCGTCGGCCAGGTCGCGCTTCTTCTGCTGGAGTTCCAGGATCTTCTCCTCGACGGTGTCGCGGCAGATGAGCCGGTAGGCGAAGACGTGCTGGGTCTGGCCGATGCGGTGCGAACGGTCGATGGCCTGGGCCTCGACCGCGGGGTTCCACCAGGGGTCGAGCAGGTAGACATACTCGGCGGCGGTCAGGTTCAGTCCCAGGCCGCCGGCCTTGAGGCTGATCAGGAAGATCGGGCAGTCCGCGTCGGTCTGGAACCGCTCGACCTTGGCCGCGCGGTTGCGGGTCCGGCCGTCGAGATATTCATACGTCAGCTTCTCCTGGTCGAGCCGCTCGCGGACGATCGCCAGGAAGCTGGTGAACTGGGAGAAGACCAGGACCTTGTGCCCCTCCTCCACGACCTCGGCGATCGAGGGGATGAGGATGTCGAGCTTGGCGCTGGCCTCGCCGCCCACCTCGGGGCTGATCAAGGCCGGGTGGCAGGCCGCCTGGCGAAGCCGCAGCAGGGCCTCGAGGACCTCGATCTTGGAGCGGTTGAGCTCGGCGGCGTCCTTGCGCAACAGGGCGTCGCGGTAGTGCAGCCGCAGCTCGTCGTAGTAGCGCCGCTGGTCGGCTTCCATGTCGCAGTAGAGCGTCTGCTCGGTCTTCTCGGGCAGGTCCTGCACGACCTGCTGCTTGGTGCGGCGGAGGATGAACGGCCGCAGCGCCTTGGCCAGCACGGCGCGGTCGGTCTCGTCGAGCGCTGCGCTGCTGGCGGCATACCGCTTGAAGACTGTGTCGCTGCCCAGCATCCCCGGGTTGAGGAACTCGAAGATCGACCAGAGCTCGCCCAGGTGGTTCTCGATGGGCGTGCCGCTCATGGCCAGCTTGTATCGGCTGCGCAACAGCCGCGCGGCCTTGGCCGACTGGCTGTCGGCGTTCTTGATCGCCTGGGCCTCGTCGAGGATCGCATAGTCGAACTCGAACTGGGCCAGTTCGGCGATGTCGGTGCGCACCGTGCCATAGGTGGTGATGATCAGGTCATAATTCGGGAAGGTCTCGCGCAGGGCGTGGCGGCCCGTCCCGGTGTAATCCAGCACGCGGAGCCTCGGGGTGAACTTGGCGGCCTCCTGGATCCAGTTGAACACGAGCGAGCGCGGGACGACGGCCAGGGACGGTCCCTTGGCCTGACGGTGCGCCCGCCGCCGTTGCAGCAGCGCCAGGACCTGGATCGTCTTGCCCAGTCCCATAACGTCGGCCAGGATGCCGCCGAAGCCGAAACGCGTCAGGTAGTCGAGCCAGCCCAGGCCCTCGCGCTGGTAGGGGCGGAGCTCGCCGTGGAAGCCCGCGGGCGAGTCGAGCGGCACGACCCCCTCAAATTGCCGGAGGTTCTGACGGACCTTCTCGAAGGCCGCGTCAACCCGGATCTCCGGCTGCGCGGCCAGGAGCGCATCGAGCATCCCCGCCTGCGCCGAGCTGAAGCGGAGGTTGCCGTCCTCCGCGCCGGAGGCCAGGTCGGCGAGCATGCCGTACTTCTTGAGCCAATCCTCGGGGAGCATCCCCATCGAGCCGTCACCCAGCTCGATCAGCGACTCGCCGCGCCGGGCGGCGGCCAGCAGGTCGGGGAGGCTGACGCGCTGACCGCCATAGTCGACCCCGCCTTCGAGTTCGAACCAGTCGATGCCGGTCGACAGCGCCAGCTTGAACTCGCCCGCCGGGCGGATCAGCTTCCCCTCGGCCTCGATCCGCCAGCCGGCGGCGACCAGCTCCTTGGTCACCTGCGCCAACCGCTTGGCCGGCAGCTCGAGGGTGCCGGGGTCCAGCCGCGGGTCCTTCGCCTCGCGGAAGCCCAGCTCGAAGAGCTTGATGTCGGCGGCGCTCTCGGTGCGCGGGTCGCGGCGGATCACCAGCCCCAGCTCGGTCGAGACGGCCAGCGGCGTGGTCCGGCCGGCCGGGATGACCGCGCCGTCGTAGTCGAACTCCAGCTCGCCGATCAGCTTATCGGAGCCCAGGCCCCAGTTCTGCCGCGGGGTGCGGAGGGTCACGCACGGCCGCGGCTTGACATTGATCTCCTCGAGGTTGAGCGAGTCGACCAGCTCCAGCGGCGGGACCCGCGTCTCGGCCAGGATGCGGCCCAGCATCAGGTCCTGCTGGGGCTCGACGAAGGTGATCTCCTTCTCGTAGCGGAGCCGGAGGATCCACGGCATGACCCCCAGGTCGTCGAACCGGGCGGCGCGGCCGATGCCCTGGATCAGGAGTCCGGGGAGCAGGACCAGCGGCTCGGAGAGGTCCATCCGGTTCTCGCCGCGGCGGAGCGAGCCCCGCCAGGTCCAGCGCTTGCCGCCGGCTTCGGGGCGGACTTCCAGCGTGAATCGCCAGGGCTGGCCGTCGTCCCAGCGGACCGTCGGCGGATCGTCTTCCCCTTCGGTCCGCCGCAGCCGCAGCCGGCCGGTGCGCGCCAGCCGCTCCACCAGGCCCGCCTGGTCCTTCCGCAGGACGAACCGCCGCGTGCCCCGCAGCGCGCGCTCGGCGGCGGCCCGCGCCGCCGCCGAGCCGAAGGCGGCCGGCGGCCGCGCCAGGACCCCGTTGCCCGGTTCCACCGTCGGCGCCGGCGGCGAGCCTGGTCCTGGACCCGGACCCGACCCCGGGGGGCCGCCCAGAGCCGGCGGGCCATACACGGCATGGGGCGCGGTGCCCTGCGCCTCGTCGAGCAGGGCCAGGATCAGCCGGTCCTCCGGGTCGTACTTGACGTGGGCCGCGCGGGGCGCGTAATACCACGGCCGCAGCGGGCCCCACTCGCCGGTCGTCTTGCGCTGGCGGCGGGCCAGGTCGATGACCACCTGGTTCTGCGCCAGCGTGGCGGCCACGTCGAGCACGTAAACCAGCAGCCGCTTGCCATTGCGATTGACGGCCTTGGCCCGGTCCGTGCCGGCACCGGCACCGGCACCGAGCGCGCCCGCTCCGCCGCCCAGCTTGGTCTTGCGGCGGTCGCGCGGCGACACCGCGCCGGCGCGCTGGCTCCAGCTCGCCGGGTCGCCCCCGGGCTCATCCCGGAGCCTGCGGTCCTTGTTCCTCGACTTGGCCTGGCGGCCGACCGTGCCCGGACCCGGCAGGCGCGGCGGACCCAGCCCGATCATCCCCAGCGCCGAATCGATCGCATAGGGTGAGGCCGGGCCGGACGCCCCAGGGTCGTGGACCCCGGGCAGCCCCGCCGTGGGTGACTTGCGCGGACTCTCCGTCACCAACCGCACCGAGAAGACCGGCGGCGCTTGCAGCAGGCCGCGCGACTCCGCCAGGAGCAGTGTCGCCCAGAGATGCTTGCAGGGCTCCCCCTGCGGGTGGAAATACGGGCACGTGCAGGAGGCCAGCAGCTTCGACCCGCGCAGCCGCACCCGCACCCGGTACTTCGCCGTCCCGCGCACCCGCGCCACGACCTCGCCGGTCCGGGCGGCCACGAGCGTCACCCGCCCCTTGACGAAGTACGACTGGCCCCGCGTCCGGACCGCGTCGCTGAAATTCCGCGCGACTTTCTGGGCAATCCCCATCATGTGTCCGTTGTCCGTTATCCGTGGTCCGTAGTCCGCGGCGTCTCGCCCGTACGTCATAATCCTCAATTCGTCCCTCATCATCCGCAGCGAAGGAATCGCCGTCTTGGCCTCGTCCGTCGTCGTCATGCTCCGCGCCCGGGCAGAGCCGCAACGGACCCCGGAACGTCGGTGGTCCGTCTGCGGCAGAGAAGAGTCCGGGGCGACTGGCGCTGAGCCCGTACCGGATTGATGTCGTGCTCGCCCGCTGCGCCTGGTTGTCTCGGACGGGCCCAGGTCCCAGGTCGATCGCCCCACGGTGACTGTGCCGTTTGAGCGGAGCGGCGGCGGGCAGTGGACCAATCCGGAAGCCTTCGCCGCGGCAGGACGCTCCGCGCTGGGCTCGGGCTCCAACGGACAACGGACAACGGACAACGGACCAACGGACCAAAATCAAACGTCCAGGTTCTTGACCTCAAGAGCGTGCTTCTCAATGAACTCGCGGCGGGGCTCAACATCGTCGCCCATCAGGGTGGCAAACAGGTCATTGGCGGCGGCGGCGTCCTCGAGCCGGACCTGGAGCAAGGTGCGCCGCGCCGGATCCATGGTCGTCTCCCAGAGCTGCTCGGCGTCCATCTCGCCGAGGCCCTTGAACCGGGTGATCTTCATCCCCTTCTCGCCAATCTTCCGCACCGTGGGGACCAGGGCACGGAGATCCAGCAAGGGATACGACTCGCCGTCACGGTGGAGGACGAATCGAGGCGGGGGCTCGTCGCCGGTCACCTCGCGGGGGAGCAGGACCTCCGCCCGCAAGTCGAACTCATCGCGCAGCCGCGCCAGGTGCTTGTTCAGGACCTTGACCTCATGGAGCTCGATCTCGCGCACCGGCCGGCCATCGGCGGCACGGTCGTGGGCCGCCGGGGCGATCGCGGGGCCCGGCGCCGAGCCGGGCTCCAGCTCGGCTTCTGCTCGCAAGTGGTGCGCCGCGATGTAGTCTTGCCGCTCTTTTTCGCTGTAAAGGGGGACTTCCGTGCCGGAGGGCTCGACTTCCAGGTAGAGTGGCAGCAGACCGTCGTCTCGGGCCATCTGCAGGAAGCCGCGGAGCGAGCGGTTGCGGCGGCCGAAGGCCCGCAGCCCCTGCTCGATGCCGGCGACCAGGTCGAGGAGGACCTTGAGCCGCTCGCCGGCAATCTCGGCGGCACCGGCGGCACCCTCGGCGACCCGCAACGAGGCACCGGCCAACCCGGTCTCGATCAAGATCGCCTGCATCTGGTCCTCGGCATGGACGTACCGCCGCTCCTTCTTGCCGCTCTGGATCATGTAGAGCGGCGGCTGCGCCACGTAGAGGTGTCCCTCGGCGACCAGCCTGGGCATCTGGCGGTAGAAGAAGGTCATCAGCAGGGTCCGGATGTGGGAGCCGTCGACGTCGGCATCGCTCATCATGACGATCTTGCCATACCGCCGCCGGGATGGGTCTTCCTCCTCGCCGATGCCGTTGCCGACGGCCGTGATGATGTTGCGGATCTCTTCGTTACTCAAGACGCGGTCCAGCCGGGCGCGCTCCACGTTGAGGATCTTGCCCCGCAGGGGGAGGATCGCCTGGTAGATCCGGTCCCGGCCCCCTTCGGCCGTCCCGCCGGCCGAGTCCCCCTCGACCAGGAACAACTCGCTGGAGTCCTGGTCGTGGGTGGAGCAGTCCATCAGCTTGCCGGGGAGCCCGCCACCGGAGAGCACCCCCTTGCGGTTGCGCACCAGCTCGCGCGCCTTGCGCGCCGCCTCGCGAGCCTCGGCGGCCAGTTGGGCCTTGACGACGATCTTCTTGGCGACCGCCGGGTTGGTCTCGAGAAACTCGCCCAGCCGCTCGTTGACGACCCGGGCGACGATCCCCTCGACCTCGCTGTTGCCCAGCTTCGTCTTGGTCTGGCCCTCGAACTGCGGGTCGGGCACCCGGACGCTGATGATCGCCGTGAGCCCCTCCTTGAAGTCCTCGCCGGTGATCGTCAGGTCCTTGGCCTTGGCCGGGGCCGCCGTCTTGGCGTACTGGTTCAGCGTGCGCGTCAAGGCCGTGCGGAACCCGGTGAGATGCGTGCCCCCCTCGATCGTGTGGATGTTGTTGCAATAGGAGACCACCATCTCACTAATCGAATCGTTGTACTGCAAAGCGACTTCAACTTCAACGGCGCGCTCCTCGTCGCGCCCCGAGAAAACCACCGGCGGGTGCAAAACAGTCTGGGCACGATTCAAATACGCAACAAATTCGCTCAGGCCCTCCGCCGAAAAGAACGCGACGTCCCGGCGCTCGTCGGTCCGCTCGTCACTCAGGCGGATCCGCACCCCCTTGTTGAGGAACGCCAGCTCGCGGAGTCGCTTCTCCAGCACGTCGAAGTCGAACTCGGTCCTGGGGAAGATCTCGGCATCGGGGAGGAAGCGGATGATCGTACCGGTCGTCGGGGCCGGACCCTCGGCGGTGACTGGACCCTGGGGCTCCCCTTTCTCGTACCCCTGCCGCCAGACCTGTCCGTCGCGATGCACTTCGGCCTCGAGCCACTCCGACAGCGCGTTGACCACCGTCAAGCCCACGCCGTGCAGCCCGCCGGAGACCTTGTAGCTCTCGTGGTCGAACTTGCCCCCGGCGTGGACCTTGGTCAAGACCACCTCCAGCGCGCTGACGCCGCTGTCGGCGTGGATGTCGACCGGGATCCCCCGGCCGTCGTCGGCGACCGAGACCGAGCCGTCGGTATGGAGGGTCACCGCGATGTGGCGGCAGTAGCCGGCCATCGCCTCGTCAATCGAGTTGTCCACGATCTCGTAGACCAGGTGATGCAGCCCGCGCGCCGCCGTGTCGCCGATATACATCCCCGGGCGCATCCGGACGGCCTCGATCCCCTCCAGGACCCGGATACTCGCCCCGGTGTACGCCCCCGCGACCAGCTCGGGATGCGCCTCGCGGCCATTGCCCGTCGGCGCGCGCCCGTCGAGTTCGCGATCCAGAAGTCCGCTCGTCGCAACGATGCTGTCCTCAGTCTTGCTCGGTTCCACCATCGATTTACCTCAGATCAATTCGGCTCGTCCCGCGGATTGGATCAGATCGGATCGCCTCGGACGAGATCGGCTCGATTGGGTCGGCCCAGGCGCCGGACCCGCACCGCAGCGCAGCGGCGCGGCCAGGAGTGCGGCCAGAATGGGCCGGTGCCAGCCAGCGGACTCGCCTCGCGCCCAGCCGGCCCCGACCGGGACAATCCCCTCCGGGCGGACCGCCCGCCGATCCGGTCCGGATCCGGATCATGGCTGCTCGGGACCGCGGCCGGTCTTGGGACGGCCGCGCCCCCAGGCGCGCCGCGGCCGGGTGACGGCCGGCTCAGCCGGTTCCGACCGATCGGGAACCGCGCCCCCCGGCGGCACTGGACCCTCGGCGGCGGATCCCACCGCACCGACCCGGAACCGGATGTCGTGGATCGTCGTCCCCGGGGCGTCCGAGCGCAACGCCGCCAGGAGCCGCGGCTTGGAGAACGCCGCCAGCTCCTCCAGCAGGGCCGGATGGGACACCGTCACGTTCAACACCCCACGCCGCACCTCGCCCAGTTCCGTCTGGCGGCACAACGGTTCGCCCAACGCGGCCGCCCAGGCCTGCTCCAGCTCCACGCGAGCCCGGAACCGACCGTAACCGCGCACAGTGAACAGTTCGCCCAGGATCTCCGACAGCGCCAGCGGACCGCGACGATTCGGGATCGACATGCTCCCTCAAAGTCTAAAGAGACCAGGAACTCCCATCGAGCCACGGATTCAGACTGATTTCGATTCGATTCGAATCGATGATTCGGTTCCCGCGGGGTCGCGCGCCCGTGATGCCATGTCTGCATCAGCTACCCCAACGCCCCAATTTCGTCTGCGGATGGGGATTTGTCGGCAGGCCCTACTGCCCTTCCCCTTATTGTACGGCGCTTGTCCAGGGCGGACAGGAGCGCGCGACGCCCCGAGGATCGATTTCGGAAGTCATTTCAGAGAGCAGAATTGCGGAGCACGGCCTTGGAAAAAGCCGCCGTGCTCCGCCGGGTCAGCCGCGTTCGCGAGTCAACGGCATGACCACGTAGGTGTAGTGGTCATCGGTCTTGAAGACGGCGGCATTCTTGGCATCAATCAATTCGGCGGTGATGGCGGTGGCGTCATCCAGGGTCTTGAGCGCATCGATGAGGTAGCGCGGATCGAAGGTAATCTCGACGGCCTTGCCGTCGTAGGCGATCGGCAGCTCGACGTGCGAGCTGCCGATATCGGCGGACTGGCTGGTGAGCCGCAGCAAGCCGGAGCCGAATCGGAAGTCCACGCCCCGGCTCTCCTCGCTGGTGACGATGGAGGCCTGCTCGACAGCCAGCCGGAGCGATCCGGCCTCCAGAGGGATCTTGACCTCGACGCTGGTTGGGAAGACGTCCTGATAGCGGGGGAACCGGCCCTCGACCAGGCGACTGTAGATCACGGCCGTTTCGGTCCGCATCAGCACCGCGGCCCCCGACTGGATGGTCAGGTGCACGGGTGGATCATCGTCGGCGAGGTGGCGTTCGATGAGCTTCAGCGCCTTGACCGGGATGACCGGGGAGCCGCCCGGCGGCGCCGGGTTGTTCTCGCTGTCGGCCGCGGCCGACATCCGCGCCAGCCGCCGGCCGTCGGTGCCCACCATGGCGATCGACTCGCCGGTCAGCTCCACCAGGACACCCCCCAGCGCATAGCGGGTGGTCTCGACGTCGGTGGCGAAGATCGTCCGGCGGATCAGCTTCTTGAGGTCGGCCGCCGCCACCACATGATAGCTCGTGGCCGCGAAGTCGGGCACCTCGGGGAAGAGGTTCGCGTCCTCCACCGGCAGGGTGAACTCCGAATGCAGGCCCCGCACCACCAGCCGGTCGTCCTCGGCCTCGATGGCGAGTTCCGGATCGCTGCTGGTGCGCAGGATCGAACCGACCTGCGCCGTCGGCAGGATCACCGCGCCGGGCTGTTCGACCTTCACGCCCAGCACCCGGTGGCGAATCCCGACCTCGAGGTCCGTCCCCATCAGCACTGAGCCGTCGTCCCCATCGGCGATCAGCTTGACGTTTTGCAAGATTGGCTTGGGGCTCCGGGCCGGGACCACGCCACTGACCATCCCGAATGCCGTGAGCAAGCCCTCACGGTTGCACAAGGCCCTCATTCCATTCTCATCCTCAAGGTTTTCCTGCGCTCCCGGCGAAAGACCGGAAGGGCTGTCCGGCCAGTCGATCCCCGTTGCCTGGAGCCCGGCCGCGAATCCGGATTGGATTGGATCAATCCGCTGGTCTCAAGGTTGTTTTCCGGAGACTCCCGATCAGGTGACCGGAAGCAAGAGACCGCAGCCTCAGTCGTAGAGTGGGCACGCCGCCGTGGACAGCCGGGGACGGCGCTCGAACAACACAATGATACCAAAGCGCTTAGCCGGGCACAATGTCCTTTGGACGCCGAAGGAAAACTTGTGGACAACCCCGTTACCGGCGCCGACGGGGCCGGCATCGGTGTGCCTGAAGGCGAAGGGACGGCCCACGGCGCGGTCGATGACGCCCCCGTCCCGCACCGCCGATCGACCGGTTATCAACGGGTTTTCCCCCGGGGGCCGTTGATCGCTCGCGGGTCGGGTCGGAGCGATCGTGACGGTCGGATCACGCCGCGTTGCGGCGGCGCGCGGCTCCCTTGACACTGGTCGTCGATTCCCGCATGATCCGCGGCCGGCGAGCGAGCCGAGGTCGCCGAGTTTCTCACCGGGGGCGTGGCCATCAACCAACCAACAAGGATCGGATCCTTCCTGGCCACCGGGGTCGGCCTGGCACTTCGCCGCGCCTGGCGTCGTCGCGGAAGGGTTTCTCGGATCACGGAGGATCCGTCGCCATGTCGGGTGCGCGGCTGGGGATGATGCGGCTGGCGTGCCTGTTGGGCTTATCGGCTCTGGTGTTTCTGCCGGGTTTGGGCAGCTCGGGCCGCCTGAGCTACCACGAGGCGTTCGTGGCGCAGGGGGCGCGGGAGATGCTCGAGACGGGCACCTGGTGGTATCCGACGATCGGCGGCCGGCCCTGGCTGGAGAAGCCCCCCCTGCCCTGGTGGCTGACCGCCGCGCTGGGCCGTTGTGCCGGCGGCGTCGATGAGGTGGTGGCGCGACTCCCCTCGGTGCTGGCCGCGACGGCGATGGTGCTGGGCGTCGCGGTGGCGGCCGCGCGGCATTACGGGCCCGGCATCGGGCTGCTCGCCGGCGCCGTCCAGGCGACGACCGCCTGGACGGTGTTCCGCGGCCGATTGGCCGAGGCCGACATGCTGCTGGCCTGCCTGATCACCTGGGCCATCGTCGCCTTCGATCGGATGCGGGGCGAGGAGGCGATCGATCCCGGCGGCTCGCCGGCGCGGTGGCACCGCGCACGCTGGGCATTCTTCGTCCTGCTGGGTGCCACGGCATTGGTGAAGGGGATCGGGTTTGGCGCGGTGTTGATCCTGGCGGTTGTCGTCGCGACGGTGCTGTGGCGGCGCGACTGGACGGCGATGCGCCGGCTGAGATTCCCTGCGGGGTGGATCCTGGCGGCGGCGCTGGTGTTGACCTGGCCGCTGGCGATGGTGGCGCGGCACGGCTTCGGCGCCGTGACGTTGTGGACGATGCACGTGACCGACCGCCTGGCCGCGCACCCGGGCGCGTTTGCCGGCGAGCCGTGGTGGGAGTACCTGCCGGGCCTGCTGATCCAGGCGATGCCCTGGACGCCCCTGGCCCTCATCGGGGCCGGGCGCTCGCTGCGCCGGGCCGTGTCGGGGTTTTGGAATTGGGAATTGGGAATTTGGAGTCAAGGTCCCTCAATCCAAAATCGGCAATCCCAAATCCAAAATCTTCAGGTGGTCGCCGGCGATCGCCTGCTCTGGGCGTGGTCGGCGGCGCCCCTGGCCTTGCTGGCCCTGGCGACCGTCAAGAACGCCCACTACGGCATCTCCGCCCAGGTGCCGTGGTCGATCTGGGCCGCGCTGGGCCTGGCGCGGTTGGGGGGCCGGCTCCGCCGCCGCGGCGCGACGCCCGATCGCCTGCGGCGCTGGGCGCTGGGCGGATTTGCCGGGCTGGGATTGGCCTACGGACTCGGCTTCTGGCTCCTGGGTCCGCGGCTCGACCGCCGCGGTGTCGAATGGGCCTTCTACGAATCGGCCGGCCGGCAGGTCCCGCCCGCCGCGACGCTCGCGTTGCTCTACGACGACTGGGACCGCAACCCGTACGTGAGTCCCTTCGGCGCGTTCCCCCACGACCTGGCCGTCCGCCTCTTCTACCTGAAGCGGCCGGCGTCCTGGCACTTCCACGCTGAAGACCTCGCGCACGAGTTTCCCCCCCTTGATAAGGGGGGGCCAGGGGGGGTGGAGGGCACCTCACCGGACTCCCGATCCCGCCCCGCGCATTACGTGATCGGCCGCGATCGCGACCTGCCGGCGCTCGGCAAGCTCGGCCCTGTCGAGGTTCTGGCGCGCGGGCCGAGCACCCGATGGGACCGGTCCTACGCGCTGTTCCGCGTGGTTCCCCAGCCGAGCACGCCCGAGTCGCGGGGGCCGCTTGCCAGCGCCGGCAGTCCGGCTGTTCCGCGTTGACTTGCGACGACGCCCGGACCGGGCGTCAGGTCTCCTCACCGTCAGGTCGCGGCGGGAACCGGCAGGAAGTTGGGGCTGAACAGGGGCGCGACGACCTGGGCCAGCGTCGGCTTGGCGCGGGAGCCGGGCGGCTGGTAGGTCGTGCCCTGGGTCTCTGCCAGCCATCGCCGCCAGGATTCCGGATCCGGGCCGAAGTGCGCGCCGCAGGTGCTGTTCAACACCTGCGCCACCCGCCCGTTCAGTTCGTTGATCTGTTGGTTGAGGGTTGCGACCGCCGCCAGGTCCGACTCAACCTGCTGGTCGGACAGGGCCTTGGCGATCTGGGCCTGCTGCTGGTTGAACTGCCGGGCCATCGCGGGAGTGGAGATCCCCGGCAAGTATCCGGTGCCCACGCCGCAGAACGCAGCGGGCGTGGCCGGGGCCGGATAGAGGAACTGGTAGTTGGCCGTTTCGTCCTCGATGAAGAGGACCCGCATGGGACGACCCGTGGGATCCGGGACCTCGCGCACCTGCGAACGGAGCGGCGCGTTCATCAGCCCGACCAGCTTTTCGCGGAACTCGGCGGGATTCCGCCCGGCGAGCGCCCGAGTCGCGGCGGCCCGCGCCTTCGCGTCCAGGCTATAGACGGCCAGGGCGGCCAGCATCCGGGAGGATTGCGGCGACTCGATCCGGGAGAGGACCGCGACGACGAGCCCGTGGTGGCTGTGGTGTCCGGCGAAGACACGCCAGAGCGCGGGGACCGCCCGCGGATCCCGCACCGCCTCGACCCGGGCGACCGCCTCGGCCTGGCTACGAGTGGCATTCGATCGCTTCGTGTCGATCCGCTTGTGGTCGGCTGCCAGCTCTTTCCCCCAAAAGTCCTCCGCCTGCTGCTGAGTGGCCGCCTCGGCCAGCGCGGCGTCGGCGATCCATTGGCCCGCGCGCAGTCGATACCCGAGCCGACGCCGGGCTACCTGGTGGCCGGGGTTGAGTCGGACGACGGCCTCCCAGTGAGGTTTGGCCTCGTCCCACAAGCCATGGCTGTCGCACCACAGCGCCAGGCGCTGCTGCGCGTCCGTGTTGTCGGCGGCCTGGGCCTTGCGCGCGTGGTACTCCACCCGCGCCTCGGCCCGCCGATCGCGGGACCGCGATTCGGTCGGGGCTGCCGCCGGGCTGCGCTCCGGCTTCTGGTCGGTTCTCGATGGAGCCGCGACCGACTCACCCTCTTCCGTCAGGGCCCCAGCCAGCCGCCGGCCATCGGTCTGGTCGCGGTCCGGGCTCACCCGCTCCTTCGCCAGGGCTTCACGGCCCGGCTCGCCACGGGGTTTCCGCGGCGGCCGGGCCTTCTCGCGCCGGGGCGTCCTCGCGCCCTCGCGCACGAGCTTCCCCGTTCCCTCGCCCACGGCCCCCTTGGGCCTGGAGGCCGGTGGGCTCTTCGGTCTGGTCGCCGGACCGTTTCCGATCGTGGGCGGCAGCTTCACGAGAACCATGCCGATCACGGCCGCGTTGATCAGCACGGCAATGACCAGGATCCCCAGCGTCCGGGACAGGTTCTTCCACGCGTTCATCGCCGTTGTCCACTCGCCAAGGATCGGATCCAGCGGCCCATCGACGGCTCGACCGGCGGCCCCGCGGACTCCCGGCCTCCGGTCATCGTTTCACGCCCATTCTGGCGGCGCCTCTTGTGAGCCTATCGACCGGCGTCGGTGCGTTCAAGACTCAATTCCAATTCTTTGGATACCAGCGAGTGCCCCGGGACCAGCGAGTGCCCCGGGACCCCAACCGCCGCGATTGCCCGGTTTGCCAAGGTGCCAAGGTCCAAGGGCCGCTTCCGGCCCCGGGCCAGGGAAGGACTACCGCCTCCGCAATTGCTCCGTGGCCGTCGGGGACGATTGCGAGGTCGCACGGGCGGCGCCTTGCTCAAGCCAGCTCACCGTTGTACAACGGCGATGGTCGTGGGAACGCCGTCCCCCTCCTTTTGCGGAGCCTCCGCCATGACGCGAACTTTCCGAATGGCCGGATTCAGCCTGGCCGCCTTGACCGCCTTGGCCCTGATCGTTCTTCCGGCCCGCGACGTCCGCTCGCAGGCCGACCCGCCGCGGGGCGACAAGCCCAGCCCCGTCGAAGGCGCCTGGAAGCTGGTCGAATCGAAGAACGGTGATGCGCAGGACTACCAGAAGCCGCCCGAGGGCACGGAGATGATCAAGTACGTCACCGGCGGCCGGTTCGTCTGGACGGTCGTCAAGGACGGCCGGGTCCTGGCCGCGGCGGGCGGCAAGTACACGGCCGACAAGGAGAAATATACCGAGAGCATTGAGTACGTCCACGGCGAGGGCCAGGCGTCACTCGTGGGCAAGACCTTTGACTTCACCTGGAAGGTCGACGGGAACACCTGGCTCCACGTCGGCACCCTCAAGATCAACGACCAAGACGTCAAGATCGACGAGAAATGGGAGCGGTGCAAGTAACTACCCCCTCCAAAACATGTTGGGAGTATCATTATAACCTCTTTAGCTGCGATGATTTCCGCTCCCGATCTCCGGAAGGCTGCCGATGTCTCCTGAGTTGATCGATCTCGATGTGGCGCCGCGGCGGCGGC
>JAJPJC010000323.1 GCA_021324445.1 Isosphaeraceae bacterium | reverse complement strand
TGACGTTGAACGGGTTCGTCGAGACGGGGGACAAACTGAGCGCGGTGCTCAATTCGGGCAGTCCATACTGACCGGAGGCTTGCAGCGTATAACCGTTGCCGCTGTGGTTCAGCGCGAGGTTGATGGTCGCCGCGCCGTTCACGACCGGGATCGACGTGGTGTTTCCACCCAGAGTACTGCCGCCCGGGTTGTTCCCCAAGGAGACGGTCACGGTGCCGTCGAAGCCCGTATCGACGGCGCCGTTGTCGTTATACACGACCGTAGCGGTCAGGGGGAATTGGCTCGTGGTCGTGACGCCGGACGGGGTGCTCACCACGAGATGGACGTCCGGAGTGGCGACGCCGATCGCCCCATTCCCATTGTTTCCGCTATATTCCGCAAACCAGATGTTGCCATCCGGCCCGGTCGTGATCCCGAAGGGATCCGCCGCCGAGTTCGGCGTCGGGAGCGACGAGAGACTCTGCGGGAGACTCTGAGCAGTGCCGGGGCTGAACCAACCGATGTTGCTGTTTCCCGCGGTGATCCAGATGTTGCCGTCCGGCCCGGCCGTGATGCCATTGATGGTGCTCCCCGACCAGCTAGCCGGTAAGGAGTAGGGTCCCCCGAAGCCGAGGCTGCTGGTGTTGAACATCCCGATCTGGGTGGTATTCGGCTCGGCGAACCAGAGATTCCCGTTCGAGTCGACCGTGATGGCCGCGGCACCCGGTTGGGAGCCGGCGTTCGGGAGGGTGTACGCATGGAAAGACTGGGTCGATGGGTCGAACATCCCGATCTGGTTGCTTGCCGACGTTGTGAACCAGATGTCGTGGTCGATGGGATCGTAGGTGATCCCATTGGGCTCGGGGGTGGAACCGAAGAGGTTGCTCGGGAGGGCAAACTCGGTGATGTTCGAGGACGAGGTGATCGTGGCGGGGTTGAACATCCCGATGCTCTGGCCCGCATTCTCCGTGAAGAAGACCTCGCCATCGTTCGGATCGTAGACAATCCCCGTGGGGATGGAATTCTTGGTCGGCGTGAGGAAATGCTGGTAGCTGCTGGTGGGAGCATTCGGATTGATCTCCCCGATCGCGGCGGTGTTGCTGGTCGACGAGCCCGGGGGGAAGCCCCCTTCGGCGAACCAGATGTTGCCACCCGGTACGGAGATGATGCCCGCGGGATTGATCCCGACGGAAATCATCGGGCTCAACATGGTGCCGGTGGTGGCGTTGATCATCCCGACCTGGCCGGGGTTGGTCTGCGAGGTGAACCAGACGGTGTCATTCGGTCCGGCCGTGATTCCGGCCGGCGAGGTATTCGAGAGCAGGAAACCATCCTTGATGGTCGTCAGCAAGCGGCGCGATTCCAGCCCCTCCACCCCGGGCCGGCGCTGCCGGCGCTTCCTCATCTCCTGACCCCGCTCCCGGCCCCGCCCAGCGGAAGCCGCACCCCCCTGCCGACCACGATCTGACTTCATGGCTGCTCCTTCGATCCGGCGGTACGCGATGCGGTAGCCGTCATCGAGCGAGGACGGCTCCCTCCAACTTCAGAATTCCGGCCCGTTGGCCCGTCGAATCGGGCCACGACCCGCTCCGGCGGCCTCCCCAGCCGAACCTGCACGGCACGAGATGTGGTATGCCCCAGGCGCTGCAGCAACGGCGAGGAGTCAACTGCACGAGGAAAAACTGTCCGGTAGAGGTTATCACACCGCTCCAGTCCCTGTCGGTAGCCGACGCCCGGTTCCCGCTCCCCATGATGCTTTTTCTCACCATGCCCGGCGACCCCTGGGGCAGCCACCGCGACGAACCCGGAAACCCGCGCCGTGGCGCGGGCCCCAGCCTCGTCCAGCCGGGATCCTTCCGGCCCCTCGGCGCCAGGCCTTTCGGTGCGGTGATCCCTGTCAACAAGGCTTCGCACAACGAATGTTCGTATCGGAATCCGCAAATCCTTGGTCCAAGTCGGCTTACGTGATTCGACCCCGGAGCGTCGCAGCCTGGTTTACATGCCTGCATTAGGTGCGCTTCTCCGGGCGAGCAGCATCCCGGCACGCTCCCTGCACGCTGCCCCGGCCGGTATCAACCTCCCTCGCGACGCTCCTCGACTCGGACGCGTCCTCGGCCTGACATTATAGTACGATGCTTGGTTGCATTCAAGAGTGCTCTGCCCCCTGGGTGGTCTGAGGTGTCGGGTGGTCGATCGGGCTGGAGCTGGCCGAGCCGGTCCGCGACCGCCCGGAGCGGCACCGCCTGAAGCGCGAGTTCCTTGAATCCGGATGGGGTGGGCAGTCTAATGAGGGTGTCCGGTGTCCGTTGTCGGCTCTGCGCGGGTGCAAAGCGACTGGATCGTTCCCGGCGCAGCCAGGGCGGGCGCACCGTGGGGTCGGGTCTCAGCCGGGCGCGGCTGGTGCGATTGGAAAGCGAATGAGGAAGGCGAGGCGAAGGGGGTCGCGGCCAGCGGCCTGCGCCGCGGTGGCCAGTCGAGATGCCGGGCGGAGTTGGCCGGCGGTGCCGGGCTGGGAGGGGCGCACCTGGCTGGTCGCGATCCCGCTGGCCCTGGTCGTCAGCGCCGCCTTCCTCCCGGTCCTGGAGAATGGGTTCGTCGATCTCGACGACGAGCATAATTTCCTCAGCAATCCCCATTACCGTGGCTTGGGACTTGCCCAGGTGCGCTGGGCGTGGAGGACGTTCTGGCTGGGGGTCTACCAGCCCCTGGCCTGGTTGATCCTCGAGGCCGAATATGTCATCTGGGGGCTGGATCCGCGCGGCTACCACCTGGTCAGCCTGCTCTGGCACGCCGCCAATGCGGTCGTCCTGTATGTCTTGACCGTGGCCGTGCTGGCGCGGTGCTCGACGGATTCCGGCCCCGCGAGCCCGTGGGCCTATGCCCTCGGCGCGGGGCTGGCGACGGCCCTGTATGCGGTGCATCCGCTGCGCGTCGAGGCGGTGGCCTGGGCCTCGTGCCAGCCGTATTTGCCCTGCGCGCTGTTCTCGATGCTGGCGGTCCTGGCTTATCTCCGCGCCGCCGGGAGGGGCTCCGCCCCGCAGTGGGGTTGGCTGGTGGGCTCGGGGGTCCTGTTCGCGGCGGCGCTGCTGTCCAAGGCGGTGGCAGTGACCCTGCCGGTGGTGCTGCTGATCCTGGATGTCTACCCCCTCCGCCGCCTGGGGGGCGGCCCGGGGCGCTGGTTCGGGCCGGCGGTGCGGCGGGTCTGGTGGGAGAAGGTCCCGTTTCTGCTCCTGAGCCTGGTCTTCATGGGCCTGGCCATCGCGGCCAGGACGCATGTTCGCGCCATGGTCCCCCTCGAGCGGTATGGCACGTCCGCGCGGATCGCCCAGGCGTGCTATGGGATCTGGTTGTACATCGTCAAGACGGTGCTGCCGCTTGACATCACGGCGCTCTACCCGGCTCCCCAGCAAGTCGATTGGCTCGCGCAGCCGTTCCTCGGCAGCATCCTGGGGACCGTGGCGATGAGTGTCGGTTTGTGGCTCCTGCGTCGGCGCCGGCCGGGGCTGCTGGCCGCCTGGCTGAGTTACCTGGTGATCCTGGCGCCCAACCTGGGCCTCATCCGAGTCAGCAACCAGATCGCCGCGGATCGGTACAGCTACATGGCGATGCTGGGCGGGGTGATGGTGGCGGCAGCCGGTTTCAGCCGGCTCTGGCCGCCACTCTCGCGGGCGCGGCCTGGGGCCATCGGCCTGGCCACGGTCAGCCTGGGGGCGGTGCTGGGCTTGGTCCTCTTGGCGCGGGACCAATGCGGGATCTGGCGCACCTCGGAAATCCTCTGGACCCATGCCCTGAACCACGGGGCCGCCCGCAGTACGGAAGCGCACAACAACCTGGGAGTGGTCCGCTCCCGCCAGGGGAAGCTCGCGGAGGCGGCGGACCATTACGCCGAGGCGCTGCGGATCAGTCCCGGCTACGCCGGATCGCACAACAACCTGGGCATCATCTGCTCCCGCCAGGGGAAGTTTGCCGAGGCGACCGCTCATTTCAGGGCGGCGCTACAGTCCGATCCCGAGGATGACGAGGCGTACAACAACCTGGCGATGATCCTGGCGACCTGTCCCGAGCCGACCTACCGCGACGGCAAGACGGCGGTGGAATCCGCGACCCGCGCCTGCGCGCTGACGGAGTGGCAGAAGCCGGAATACCTGGATACCCTCGCCGCCGCCGCCGCCGAGGCCGGTGACTTCGACGCGGCCGTCGCCTGGCAGGCCAGGGCCATCGCGCTCCTGAGCGACGAACGGCAGCAAAACGAGTATCGGTCCCGGCTGGCACTCTACCAGACGAAGCAGCCCTACCGCGAACGAGTCTCCGCGAGGCCCCCGGATGGAAATTGAAGTCGATGGGCCAGCCGCCCTCGGCTCGCCTGAGGCAGCCGAGCGCGGCTGCCCCACGGGATTCCCTTGATTACCCTGGCACGGAAGAAACTCACGTAGGTCAGGCTGTCCCGCCTGACGTTCCCAAGCTGTCAGGCGGGACAGCCTGACCTGCTTTCTTGCCGGCGTAATCGACGTCCTTACGACTGTTCAGGAGGAACGTAACCGGTCCGTCATTGACCAGCTCGACCTTCATCTTGGCGCGGAAGACCCCCGTGGCGACGTTCAGGCCCGACTGGGCCAACAGCTCGGCGAAGTGCAGGTAGAGCCGCTCGGCCTCGGCGGGTGCGGCCGCCGCGGTGAAGCTGGGCCGGCGCCCGGCCCGGCAGTCTCCCAGGAGGGTGAACTGGCTGACCACCAACAGACTGCCCCGGACGTCCTGGATACTCCGGTTCATCTTCCCCTGGTCGTCTTCGAAGGCTCGGAGGTTGAGCACTTTCTCAGCCATCCAGGCCGCGTCCGCGTCGGTGTCACCCCGCTCCACGCCGAGCAGAACCAGCCAGCCGTGATCAATCCGGCCCACACAGGCCCCGTCAACCTCCACGGATGAGCGGGTGACACGCTGAAGCACTGCACGCATTCGGGAGTCCTCGCTGGGGATGTCCGCTGGGCGACGGGCGCCATGATAGCGAGGGAACCCGGCGAGGGCACCGCGTTTTTTTGTGTAGCCCGATTGGGGGCAAGCTGTTAACCTTCTTGAGGTGCGGTTCGAAGGCACGACGAGGGAGCGCGGAGTGCGGATCGCGAGGAGGCGCGCTTGGGTGGGTCGAGGCACGTTCGGCTCCGGGTCGGTGTGATCGGGTTAGGCCGGCTGTGGGAGACCCGGCACAAGCCGTCGTTGGCCCGCATGGAGGATCGGTTCCGGGTGACGGCGGTCTACGATCAGGTCTATCGGCGGGCCGAGATGGAGGCGGCTCAACTGGGCTGTGCGGCCTGCGAGGGGCTCTCGGCCCTGGTGGAACGGCCTGACGTCGACGTGATTTATCTCCTGTCGCGCCAGTGGTTTGGCCTGCATCCCCTGGTGCTGGCTTGCGGGGTCGGCAAGCCCGTTTATTGTGCCCTGCCCCTGGCAGACGACCTGGCCGAGCTGGAGACCCTCGTCAAGCTGGTGGAAGGCAGCGGCATCGTCTTCATGCCGGAGTTTGCCCGGCGCTGCTACCCGGCGACCCTGCGGCTGAAGGAGTTGCTGGCGACGGAAATGGGTCCGCCGCGGCTGGTGGTCGGCCATTCGCGGCTCTACGGCTTCGACCGCTACGCGGTCCCCGGCCCGACCACCCAGATGACTCCAGCCCCGTTGCTGATCGACCCGGGGAGCTACCTGCTGGACTGGTGCGGCTTCGTCTTCCAGGCGCTGCCCGAGTCGGTCCAAGGCTTTCGGTGCCGGGTGATTCCCGCCGAGGGCGGCTCCGACGAGGACTCGGACTTCGAGAGCTTCGTGGCCACCTTCGCTCGGGGAGCCACCGCGCACATCTCCTTCGGACGCTATCAACGGGCCTGCTGGGGGGAAGCCAGTCGCTTCCTGCCGGCTCCGGGTTTCCAGGTCTTCGCCGAGCGCGGAGCGGCCTGCCTGGAAATGCCCGAGCGCATCCAGTGGTCCAGCGCCTCCGGGATCAAGGATGAGCGGCTGCCCCTGGAGCCCACCGTCGGCGACGTGCTCAACGACCAGTTCCACCGGCTGGTCCGCGGCGATCAATCCCTGGCACCGACGATCCGCGACGCGCTGACGATCGCCCGGCTGGTTCACGACT
The DNA here is from genome assembly GCA_021324445.1 of Isosphaeraceae bacterium. Taxonomy (GTDB): domain Bacteria; phylum Planctomycetota; class Planctomycetia; order Isosphaerales; family Isosphaeraceae; genus JAJPJC01. The sequence continues at coordinate 5,387 of JAJPJC010000323.1, read as the reverse complement.
TGAGGCGGAGTCAACGCGAAGGGGGAAAGGTCGTTCGGTCTACCTAGCAGGAGCGCGCCTGGGATGTGGACGGATCCCCAACCGAAGGAACGGCATGCAGCCCGACATCGCGTCGGGCCGATCGTCGCGCTGCTGCTCGGCGCGGCGACCGGGCTGGGCCTGATGGTCGATTCGCTGGGACGCAGCTCGGCGACTTATGACGAGGTCATGTACCTCGAGGTCGCCGCGCGGTGGTGGCGCACCGGCGAGCAGGAGCGGATCACCCGCGCCGGCTCGCCGCTGACCTTCTGGAAACTCCAGCAAGTTCCCATGCTCTGGGTCCTCGACCGGCTGGGATACGGCGCCTGGATCGATGACCCGGCCAGCCATGAGGCCGCCCTCTTGCCGATCGCGCGGCTGTCCGCCTTATGGGTCTGGCTGGCCGCGTTGGCCCTGACTGCCGCCTGGAGCCGCCGGTTGTACGGTCCGCGCGCGATGGTCCTGGCCGCCTGGTGGTTCGCCCTGAGCCCCAACCTGCTGGCCCACGGATGCTTGATCACGATGGAGCTGCCCATCGTCGCGTCCATGACCGGCATGGGGCTGTGCTTCTGGTCGTTCCTTCGCACCGGCGACCGCCGCGCGTTCCTTGCCAGCGCGATCCTGGGCGGGCTGGCCTTCTCGTGCAAGTTCACGGCCGTGGTGGTCCTGCCGATCTTCGGGCTGCTCTGGTGCCTGAGCCGTTGGGCCGCCGGCGATCGCCGGCCCGATCGCATCGTCGCGACGGTCGCCCTGGGGATGACCGGCTTCCTGGCGGTCATGGCCCTCGCCAATGTGGCGATCACGGGCGGCGCGCTGCTGCCGATCAGCCAGCAGACGGGGGCTCATCCCACGTTCGATGGGAAATTCGGCCCGGCTGTGCAGCGATGGCTGCGGAGCCTGATCGAGGCGCCGTTTCCCCAGGACTGGGTCGGTTTCCTCCGGCAGACCATCTTGCAGCGCTCGGGCGCGCCGAGCTACCTCTTCGGCGAGCTGCGTGAGACGGGCTGGAGCTACTACTACCTGGTGGCGCTGGCCGTCAAGGTCCCGTTGACGTTCTGGCTGGTTCTGGCCGCCCGTGCGGCGGTCGCCGGGGGCATCCCTTCGGCGGGGCGCGCCTGGGTACTCCCGGCGGCAGCGGCCGCCTTCGTAACCCTGGCCTCGGTCGCCTCGACGCGCAATTTCGGCCTGCGCTATCTGCTGCCGATCGCCCCGATGGCGATCGTCTGGATCTCCGGGCTGGCGGAGGGGAAGCGCTGGGCGCGCCGCCTGGCCTGGGGCGGCCTCGCCGCCCAGGCGATCGCGGTCGCCTCGATCCATCCTTATGAGCTATCGTACTTCAACGTCCTGGCGGGCGGGCCGATCGGCGGCCGGCGCATCCTCTCCGACTCCAACCTCGATTGGGGACAGGGACTCAAGCTGCTGGCAGGCTTGCAGCGGCGGCGCCCCGAGTTCCGCAACCTGACGCTGTTCTACTTCGGCGACACCGAGCCGGCTCGTTATGGGGTCGCCGGCCGCTGTTACGCCGTGCGGGCGACGCCCGGCGCCACCGCGCGCCTACCCCGGCAGCTCGCGCCCGAGACTCCGTACCTGGCCGTCTCGGCCTCGCTCCAGCAAGGCCCCTGGGGACCCGCCGGCTTCTTCCGAGCTCTCGACGGCCTGGACCCGGTTTGCTTCACCGAGGATACGACCATCGCGATCTACCGAACGGCCGAGATCCCGGGCCTGCGATCCGGAGAAGACGCGCTCGCCAGGGCGCAACGCCCAGAGAACGTCCTGGGAAAGCCAGGCACATCGTCGGCTGGGGGCTCCACCGGCCAGAGCTCGTCAGGGAAGTCCTGTCCGATCGATCGGGAAGTCTTTCACCGCAGAGAGCGCAGAGAGCGCAGAGAAAAAGACAGAGGATTCCGAGAGTTCGCGCCGATCCCCACCGCGAGGCGGGATCGCGGTGGTGACCACCGCACGGGAGTGCGTGGTTGGGACGGGACGACCGTCCTCCCACCTCGGGCGTCAGCCCGATCCCACCCGCGGATCGCACGGACGCGGGCGGTTGGAGGGCCGCCGGCCCCGTCCGAACCCCGTTCTGACGAACGGGGTCACGGTGGGGATCACCGCGATGTCTCAGGATTCCTCTCGGTTTCTCTCTGCGGTCTCTGCGGTCTCCGCGGTGAGTCTCTCGGTGCCCGAGCGTGCAGGACTTTCCTCGGAGCTGAGAAACCCGGCCTCCCTGTCCGCCAACCGCTCAGGCTCCGCCCGAGCCCCAGGACAAGAACCCCAGGAGGCGCGACGATCCGAGCGGGGCGCCCTGGGGCACCGTGCGGCGGGGAGCCCCTGAACCCAGGAAGGTGGTCAGGCCCCCGCCGGCGGCAGTCGGGGTGCCCCGCGATCCGGCGAGGAAGCTCGCCGGCCCCGTCGGCGCGGCCGCCGATGGGGGAACGAGGCCGAAGCGGGAGCGCCCGGTCGTCCGGGTCGGCGCGATGCCGCCGGCACCGCCTGGTGACGTCTCGGAAGAGCCCACCCGGGCATTCGTGCTCGACGTTGGGGAGAAGGCGACATCCACCCAGGAGTTCATCCCCGAGCCGCTCACGTTGGGGAAGTCACCCGCGGACTGGGAGACCCCGTCGCCGCCCGAGGCGCCGTTGGCCAGCGCGGTGAGCGGCCCGTTGCTGAACTCGGCGCTGGTGAAGAAGCGGGTGCTGATGCCGAAATAGCCGCCGTCCGTGGAGAAGGAGACGATGTAGACCATGTTGGCCTGGATCGCCGCCGGGCTGGAGAAGTTCACCTGCTGCCTCGCCGGCAGCACGCCCTGAGGGTCGCTGCTTACGCATCGCCGATGGCGATCGTCTCGCCGGAGCCATTCCCGGTGACACCATTGAAGGCGATCGTGTGGAAGCGATACGCTTGCTGGATCTGTGCGGGCGTGTAAGCCCCGGAGGGGGGACTGGAATCCGCGACCAGGGGGCCCAGCTCGAACATCGGCTGGGCCACCATCGGGGTCGTGCTGAGGAGTTCGCGGGATTCGAGGCGGTCGAGCTTTGGGCCCAAGGACCGCGACTTCGCGGCGCGGGGTCGGGTGGAGGGGCGCCACAATCTCAAACTCAGGGCAGGAACTCCGGCGTGGTGCAACGGTGGTCCCGTGAATTGGCCTGCCTTCAAGAGAATCCTGGTTCCGAGATGGTCGACGGCTCGAGCCCACGGGCGCGGACGCGGCACCGATGCAGCAGAAATGCAACTCACGATGGCGGAGTGGTAGCCGGCCGTCGTCCGAGTGATTACGCTCCATGGGGATTTCTCGGGATCCGGCCAAGCGCGGCCGGAGTGACTCGGAGGAGATCATGCAGCAGCGGCGGATGGGCCGGACGGGCCTGAAGGTGTCGGAAATCTGCCTGGGAACCATGACGTTTGCCGGCCAGTGCGACGAAGCGACGTCGTTCCGGATCATGGACGTCGCGGCCGAGCGGGGCGTGACGTTCTTCGACACGGCGGACGTTTATCCGATCCCGCCCGACCCGGCCACGGCCGGGCGGACCGAGGAGGTCATCGGCCGATGGTTGTCCACCGCGCCGGGGCGTCGCGAGGCGCTGGTGCTGGCGACCAAGTGCCGGATGAAAGTGGGTCCGGGCGTCAACGATCAGGGCCTGTCGCGCCGGCACATCCTCGCCGCCTGCGAGGCGAGCCTGCGCCGGCTGCGGACCGATCACATCGACCTGTACCAGGCGCATGCGCCCGATCCGGAGACCCCGATCGACGAGAGCCTGCGCGCCTTCGACGACCTGGTCCGCGCGGGCAAGGTCCGGTACGCCGGCTGCTCGAACTACCCGGCCTGGCAGCTCGCGCGGGCGCTGGGGATCAGCGAGCGAGCCGGCTGGGCGCGGTATGACTGCGTCCAGCCGCGGTACAACGTCCTGTACCGCGAGATCGAGCCCGAGCTGTTGCCGCTCTGCCGCGCCGAGGGGATCGGGGTGATCGCGTACAACCCGCTGGCCGGGGGCTTGTTGACCGGCAAGCATTCCCCGCAGGCACCGCCGACAGCCGGCACCCGCTTCACCCTGGGCGCCTCGGGGGAGCTGTACCGCGAGCGATACTGGCATGCCGCCCAGTTCGAGGCGGTCGCGACCTTGAAGGAGTTCTGCCGGCGCCGCGGCTGGGACCTGGCCACGGCCAGTGTCGCCTGGGTCTTGCAGCAGCCGGGGATCACCGCGGCGATCGTCGGCGCCAGCCGCCCCGACCAGCTCGACGCCACGCTGGCTGCTCCCGAGCTGACCTTCGACGATGAGGCCCGCGCGGCCTTCGACGCGGTCTGGTGGACCATCCCCCGCCGGCCGCTCGGCCGCTGAGACTCACTCCCGGCGCGGCTTGCCGGCTCTCCCACGGACTGCGAGAATTCCCGGAACTGGGACCGAGCCGCCGGGAAACGATCGCGGCGTCCCCTCCGATCGTTGCCAGCCCCACTCATGAGTGGGCGGTCCTGAGGCCGATGACTGCTGTGGGAGGCGACCTGGAAACCGACCACTATCTGGTCAAGGACCGGGCATTGCTCGCAGAATCCAAGCTCACCACCGCAGAGCGGGAAGCGCTGGAGGCAGCGATCGCTCCCCTGGTCAATCTCCCGGAGTCGGATTGGCCTTCCAGGGGCGCGTTCCGGCTCAGGCAACTCGAAACCGATCGCCCGGGGTCACCTCCATGCTCAAGCTCGGCCCCAGCCTGCGCGCCTTCGTACGCCCTACCCCCAGTGGGAAGCCGGAAGTGCTGGATTTCGTCCGTCAGGAGCTGCTCGACCGTGACTTCAAACCTCGATCAACCAAGAAATCGTTGGCTTCCCACGGGGTCGACCCGAGTTCGTGAAGAACGCCTCGATGGTGGTCGGTTGAGATGGGGCGATCACGGCTGAAAGCGTTCGAGTCCCACCGTTTCGACCCCACCCGCTGCCGCAAGGAAGTGGGCGAGCTCCGCCAGTGGCTCGCTCAGCACCCGATCCTGGATGAGAAGCGGCAGATCCTGCCGTTCTTCCAGCAGCGCCGACAACTGTCGGCGTTCGTGGCGTCCTACGCCCCAGACTTCGATGACTACGATCGGATCGCGTTCGAGTATCCTCTCTTTGGCGATTTCACCCGCGATCTCGTTGTCGGCGACTCCGCCCGAAATGCGTACTGCCTCATCGAATTCGAGGATGCTGGGCCGAACAGCTTGTTCATCCAGCGAGGGAAACGAGTGAGAGTCTGCTCCGAAAGCCCCGGAGGGGCGGCGGTCAAGAGCCAGGGGCGTCAGCCCCTGGTCGACCGCGGAGCGCCGAGCCCCCCCTCTCTTCCCAGGAGCCCCGCGGGGGCGACAGGGGTGACTCTCGCCCCCGCGGGGCTCTCCCAAGGGGAGAG
>JAJPJC010000513.1 GCA_021324445.1 Isosphaeraceae bacterium | reverse complement strand
GTCTCGCGATTCAAGGTGTCGAAGGATGACCCGCTGAAGGCCGACCCCAAGAGCGAGGAGCGCGTCTGGCTCGGGCCGCCCGACCCGTACGGGAACCACAACGGGGGCTGCATCCTGTTCGGCCCCGACGGGTTCCTCTACATCACCCTCGGCGACAGCGGCGCGGCCGACGACCCGCTCTCCACCGGACAGAAGCCGGGCGACTTCTTCGGGTCGATCCTGCGGATCGACGTCGATCACCCCGTGCGGGGCCGGCCCTACGGCATTCCCAAGGATAACCCCAGGATGCGCGACCGCCGCTACAGCCACTGGGCGCCCGAGGTGTACGCGATCGGGTTGCGGAACGTCTGGAAATTCAGCTTCGATCGTCAGACCGGCGAGCTGTGGGCCGGCGACGTGGGGCAGAACCTCTGGGAGATGGTTCACCGGATCGAGAACGGAGGCAATTACGGCTGGAGCATCCGCGAGGGCTTTCACGCGTTCCAGCCCCAGCGCCGCCAGCGCGCCGACCGGGCGGCACCGATCCGTCCGCCGATTGTGGAATACCCCCACGGGCCGATTCGCGGCCGGCACGACCACGGCCTGAGCATCACCGGGGGCTACGTCTACCGCGGCAAGAAGATCCCCGAGCTGGTCGGCGTGTACATCTACGGCGACTTCGAGACCGGGCGGATCTGGGGCCTGCGCTCAGAGAACGGGAAAGTGCTGGCCAGCGGCGAGCTGATCGACCTGTCGCGGAACCCCAAGCTCAATATCGCGTCCTTCGGCGAAGACCCGCACGGCGAGCTCACCATCCTGGCGTTCGACGGGCGGATTCACGAGCTGGTGCCGAGCGTCGAGGCCGGCTCGTCACGGCGGCGTCGATGAGCCGGCGGCTCGGATTCGCGTTCGAGGGCATCGAGTGCCGCCTGGAATTCGCGCCACAGGTCGTCTGGGTCCTCCAGACCCACGGAGATCCGGACCGTGCCGGCGGTGAGCCCCTGGCGGGCCAGGAGACCGTCGTCCTGCCCGCGGTGGCTGGTCGTGGCCGGATGGCTGAGTGTGGTCTGCACATCACCCAGGCTGGGGGCGAACGGGATCGACGCGAGGCCCCTGATGAACGCCTCGGCCCGGGCGCGGGTCGTCAGGTCGATCGTCACGATCGAGCCGCCTCCACCGGCGAGCAGACGCGCCGCGCGGGCGAAATCCGGGTGTGATGGCAGCAGGGGATAGGACACCCGCGCAACTGCCGTGTGCGTCGCCAACCGGCGGGCCAGCTCCAGCGCCGTGGCCGAGGCGCGGCTCATCCGCAGGTTCAGGGTGGCCAGGCCCCGCAGGGCCATCCAGCTCTCGAACGGGTTGCCGGTCTGGCCCAGCGTCGAGGCGACGGTCCGGGCCTCCTCGACGTGACGGCGGGCACCGACGAGCACGCCGAGCGTCAGGTCGCTATGGCCGCCGATCATCTTGGTCACCGAATGCACGACGAGGCTGGCGCCGTGTTCCAGCGGCCGGCAGATCACCGGGGCAAACGTGTTGTCGACGATCAAGGGGATGCCGGCTTCCTGGGCGAGGGTCCCCAGCGCATCGAGGTCCGCGACCCGGAGCAACGGGTTGGAGAGCGTCTCGACGTAGATCAGGCGGGTGTTCGGGGTCAGGAGGGATCGCGCGGCCGCCGGATCGGCGGGGTCGAAGACGATGTGGCCGATCCCCCATCGGGGCAATTGCCGGCTCGCCAGCGCCATCGTCCGGCCGTAGACTCCCGCCGAGATCAGGGCCTGGTCACCCTGGCTGAGCAAGGAGAGGAAGGCCGCGGCGATCGCGCCCATGCCCGAGGCGCAGACCAGGGCCGCCTCTCCGCCTTCGAGCCGGGCCATCTTCTCGGCGAGCTGGGCCGCGTTGGGATGACCGTCGCGCGCGTAGATGAAACCGGGCGCCAGCCCGTCCGACAAGGCGTCGACGTGATCGAGGTCGGCCGGACAGTAGACGACGCTCAGCTCCAGCGGCGGGACCAGCGGCCGGCTGGTCGAGACGGCCGGCTCGGGCCCGCGCGCGCAGAGGGTCGAAGGATGAGGAGCACGCCGCGTTGACATCATTCTCACTCCGCCACCCGAGCGAGTGGAGAAACGCTTCCATTGCCCATCAAAGACGCAAGCCACCTGATTCTAAATCAGTCGCCGCAAAAGGGACAGTAGGGCCGGCTGTGCCGGCCGGGATGCACTGGGAAGCCGGTGAACACGCTCTGCGGTCCGAATCCCCCAAGGTGTCCGGCCGGCACAGCCGGCCCTACGGTCCACTTTCCGGGCCTCCAGGATCCGGGTAGGGGCTTGCCCTGGCCCTCGGACCGCTCTAAGATGGTCGCTCTGAACGGAAAACCGAGCGCCGATGGTGAATGAGAACGACCGGGTCCGCACTCGGTTCGCTCCGGCCGGCGATCGCGTGCGGTGCTTCCTCGTGGTGACGCTCCCAGAATGATCCCTCCTCCTGCCAAGCCGAAGTATCCGCCGGGGACTCGCCTGCGCATCACCCAGACTGTCCGGGTCGGCCATCGCCGATGGCGGACCCAGGTCGAGGGTGTCGTCGTGCACGAAGGCCGGCGGCCGGTCGGCGGCATCGAGATGGGCGGCAAAGCCGCGTACTGCCAGCAGGATACGCTGCTGCTTCGGCGCGATGATGGGGAGATCACCGAGGTCGCCGTCGACAGCCAGACCCAGGTGGAACCGATCGCCCAGACTGACCCCGGGGCTACTGTGGCCGCGATCGCCGGCCCGGCACCCTGACCGGCACGAACCGACCCTCAACCGATGGTCCGACGAAATGGTTATTTATAATTACGTCTTCATCGGGCTCTTGCTGCTGGTGGCCGTCTTCTTCGCGGTGTTCCCGCTGATCGTGGTGCGGCTCGTCGCGCCGCGCAAGCGGTCGCTGGCCAAGGGGGACGTCTACGAGTGCGGCGTGCGGACCTACGGCGAGACCTGGGTGCGCTTCCGCATCCAGTATTACATCTATGCCCTGATGTTCGTGGTCTTCGACATCGAGACCGTGTTCCTGTTCCCCTGGGCGGTCAGCTACGCCGGTCTGGGGAGCTTCGCGCTGGTCGAGATGGTGATCTTCCTGCTGATCCTCCTGGCCGGATTGGTCTACGCCTGGGCCAAGGGGGTCTTGCGCTGGGTGTGATGGGTTCGAGACTCGACTCGGGTCACATTGGGGTTGCCGACCGGGTGGAGAGGGAGAGCGGGGAGTATGACAATGAACTGGTGGGGATCGCCGATCTGGGCCCAGCAGTCGCTCGTGGAGCTGGAGCCGTGGACCTGGTATCGCTGGGCCCTCTGGCTGGTGGTCGGCTTCTTCCTGATCTTCCCGGGGATCGTGGCGTACATGGTCTGGCTGGAGCGGAAGGTGGCCGCACGGTTCCAGGACCGGATCGGGCCCAACCGGGTCGGCCCGCTGGGACTGCTCCAGCCGATTGCCGACGCCATCAAGCTCGTCACCAAGGAAGACCTTGTGCCGCGGACGGCCGACCGGGTGGTCCACCTGGCCGCCCCGGTGCTGGTGATCACCTCGGCCTTCCTGGTCATGGCGGTCATCCCGTTCGCCATCAACATGGCGCCGGTGAACCTCCCCTCGGGGGTGGTCTACCTGGTGGCCGTCTCGAGCATCAGCCCGCTGGGGATCTTCCTGGCCGGCTGGTCCAGCCGCAACAAGTATTCGCTGCTGGGCTCGATGCGCGCCGTGGCGCAGCTCGTCTCCTACGAGGTCCCGCAGGTCCTCTCCCTGGTGCCGATCGTCCTGTGGGCCGGGAGCCTGAGCCTGGTCACGGTCTTCCAGCAGCAGCTCGAATGGGGCTGGTTCATCATGTCGCCGCCGGGCTTGCTGGCCTTCCTCATCCTGTTGATCGCCAGCATCGCCGAGGTCAACCGCACGCCGTTCGATCTCCCCGAGGCCGAGTCAGAGATCATCGCCGGCTATCACACGGAGTATTCCAGCATGCGGTTCGGCCTGTTCTTCCTGGCTGAGTATCTCAGCGTCTTCGCTATCAGTTGCCTGGGGACGGTCCTGTTCCTGGGAGGCGGTACCCTGGTGCCGTTCGTGTCGTTCCCGACCAACCTGGTGGGCGACTCGGTCTTCTCCTACGTGGTGGTCGACGCCATCCTGCTGGCCGTCTTCCTGGGCAAGGTCTTGTTCTTCATCTTCCTGATGTTCTGGATCCGGGCCACCCTGCCCCGGATGCGGGTCGACCGGCTGATGAACTTCGCCTGGAAGTACCTGGTGCCGCTGGCGATCGTCAACGTGTTCATTGCCGGGATCTGGTACGAGATGGTGATCCGGCCGGGATACTTGACCTTCTGGCATTGGTTCTGGGGCTCGCTGGCCACCGGCCTCCTCGTGATCGGGGCGGCCGCGGTCATCGTGATCGTGAACCGCCACACGACCGCCCGCGCCCCGCTGGGGACGGAATGGCCGTCGGTCGGCCGGCTCCGGCCCGGGCTGGGGATGCGCACACTCATTCGATGAGACCGTGGCGACACCGGAGCCGGCCTCGAGTGCCCGAGTTCCCGGGTCTCGGCCGGTCGATCCGCGACAGCGAACAACGGACCACGGACAACGGACAAAGGACAAAACAAGTGAGCGCGATCCAGATCCTCTTCGTGGTGATTGCGGCCCTGGGGCTGGCGGCGGCGCTGGGGACGGTCCTGGCCCGGAACCTGGTGCACGCCGGGCTGTTCCTGGTGGCGTTCTTCTTCACGATCGCCTGCCAGTTCGTGCTCCTGGAGGCGGAGTTCCTGGCGGCCCTGCAAGTGTTGGTGTACATCGGGGCCGTCGCGATCCTCCTGATGTTCGGCATCATGCTGACGCGGAACATTCAGGGCGATGATCCGACGTTCGCGCCGTCGGCGTGGCAGCTCCCGGGCCTGGTGGCGGGGCTGGGCGTCTTTGTCGTACTGGCTTATGGGATCGCGTATCAGACAGGTCTGGGCGGCCAGCGCGCCTGGAGCGAGACCGATACGCGGCCGATGATCGCGACCGCCCCGAACCAGCCGCCGTCGCCGCGAGCCCAGGCCGTCAACAGCATGGGGAAGGTCGCTGGCGATGAGCTGATGACCCGGTATGTGATCGCGTTCGAGGTGGCGGGTCTGCTCCTGACCGTGGCCCTGGTCGGCGCCATCGCGCTGGCCCACCGCGAGGAAGAAGAACCGGCGGTCCCTCGGGCTCGGGACGGGGCGCTGCGCGAGCCGGTCGGGCTGGCCCCGGCTGACGACGGGGCCGGCCGGCCGGTCGATGCCGGCGCGACGGCCGCACCCGTGGCTCGGTAGGTCGGTCCGATCTCCTTGCGGTTGACTCGATCAGGTACGCGTCTGACACGAGACAAGATCCATGGGCAATGACATCCCCTTGACGTGGTTCCTGTACTTCGCCGCCGCGGCGTTCGCGATTGGGCTGGCCGGCGTGCTCCTGAGGCGCAACGCCATCGCCGTGCTGATGGCGATCGAGATCATGCTCAATGCGGCCAATATCAATCTCGTCGCCTTCTGGCGGTATGGACCCGAACGGCCGGAATCCGGTCCGATGAGCGGGGTCATCCTGGCCATCTTCGTCCTGACGGTCGCCGCGGCCGAGGTCGCCGTCGGCATCGGCTTGATCCTGCTCTGCTATCGCCGCTGGCACGCCGCCGACGTCGATCGCTACGACAGCATGGCCGGGTAGCAGCCCGCGACGCGCCACACGAAAGAGGATGCCCCGATGACGCCGAACGCAGCGATGCCACTGAACTCCCTTGACGTCTTCTTCCTGGGCCCCGAGATCGTCCTGACGGTCTGGGGTTTCTTGGTGCTGCTGGTGGACCTGGGCTTGGCCCACCGGCTCAGCGCCGCCGCACGGCGGCGGACGGTCGGCGGTCTGGCGCTGGTGGGGGTCTTGCTGGCGCTGGTGACCGCCCTGGTCGTCTGGCTCGTGCCGCTGAGCGTCCGCTCGGGTTCCGAGACGATGGAGTCCTGGTTCGCTCGGGATACGATCGCGTATTTCTTCGAATCCGATCCGACGCTCTTCTTCGGAACCATCGCGGGCGATATTCAGACGGGCTCCTTCAATATTCTCTATGTTCTCTTGCTGGGCCTGGTCCTTTACCTCTCGATGGCCTGGGACTTCACCTCGGAGTGGGGCGAGTACCTCGCCCTGATGTTCTGGGCCACGGTGGGCATGATGCTCCTGACCGCCGCCGAGGAGCTGGTCACGTTGTTCTTGACCCTGGAGACCATGACGATCTGCCTGTACCTGAGCACGGCCCTGGAGAAGAACCGGCGGCGATCGGCGGAAGGGGGCCTGAAGTATTTCGTCTACGGCTCGGTTTCCTCGGCGCTGTTCCTGTTCGGGCTGAGCCTGCTCTATGGGCTGACCGGGACGACCCAGCTCGAGGCGATCCGCAAGCTGCTGCTGCCCACGGGGAGTCAAGGGCTCTCCGGCAACGTGGCCGGCGCGACGGCCGTCCTGCTGATGATGGTCGGGTTCGGGTTCAAGATCGCGGCGGTCCCGTTCCATCAGTGGGCGCCCGATGCCTATGAAGGGGCGCCGGCACCGGTGACGGCGTGGATCGCGACCGGCTCGAAACTGGCCAGCTTCGTAGCGCTGATGAAGGTGTTTCTCCATGCGCTGGCCCCCTGGTCGAACTCCGGGACGAGCGTTCTCGGACCCGGGTGGATCGGCGTCATCGCGATCATCTCGGCCGTGACGATGACCTACGGCAACTTCGCCGCCCTGGCGCAGCGGAACCTCAAGCGGATGCTGGCCTATTCCTCGATCGCCCACGCCGGCTACATCCTGGTCGGCGTGGCGGCGGCCAGCGTCTCGACCCGCGGGCCCCGTGCCGCCGGCGCCGTGTTGTATTACCTGGTCGTCTATGCGTTCGCCAACGTGGGGGCCTTCGCCGTGGCGGCCTGGCTGGTCCGCGACAAGAAGACCGACGACATCGACGACCTCAACGGCCTGGGATACCAGGAGCCGGTCCTGGCCACCTGCATCCTCATCCTGATGCTCTCGCTGATCGGCATCCCGCCCCTGGCGGGGTTCTTCGCCAAGCTCTACGTTTTCATGGAGGCGCTCGACCAGCGGAACGCGGACCAGCCGGTCACGCTCCTCTGGCTGGTGGCGCTGGGGCTGTTCAACTCGGTGGTCTCCGCATTTTATTATGTACGCGTGCTCAAAGCAATGTTCTTTCAACCGCCCGGGACGCGGCGGCTGGCCTCCGCCAGCGGGCCCATCGCCGCGCCGATCTGGGTGGGGACGTTCATCATCGTCGTCTTCGGGATCGCGCCCGATTGGCTGATGGGCACGATGCAGGCCGCCGCCGTGCCGATGCTGACCACCCCGGTCGAGGTGGCGCATACCCAGGCACCGGCCGGGCCCAGCGCGGTGAGCAAGCCCGCTCCCGCGCCGAGCATCCAGTACACCGCGGAGCAACTCCGGGCCGTGCAGAGCTCGATGAGCGGATCCCGGGGCACGATGCCGACTCCCAAGAAGGCAGGCGGCCGCGGCGGACCGCCGGCTGGCCAGGCCAAGCGCGCGCCGGCCCCGAGCGGCCCGCCCGCCCCGGGCAAGTCCAAGGCCGCGACCCCGTGAGGGAGCAGAACGGGGTGAGGAATATTGCGCCGGCACGATCGTAGGTCCGGCTTTAGCCTGACAGAACACGTAGGTCAGGCTTTAGCCTGACAGAACACGCAGGTCAGGCTCTAGCCTGACAGAACACGCAGGTCAGGCTTTAGCCTGACAGAATCGGAATGTCAGGCTAAAACCTGACCTACGGCTGGAGATGAGGACCACCGCCATGGCCATCATCAATACGTTTCAGAAGTGCCTGGAGAGCCCCTACCTCTTCGAGGACAAAGAGGCGCCGGCGCGAATCGTCGAGCTGCTCGCCAAGGCTGGGGATCGGCTCGAGGCCGCGGTGAATCTGCACACGACCGGCCAGGGCGATCCCGCCGACATCGTCTTCCTCAGCTACGAGGCCATGTTCTGCTGCCTCCGCGCGCTGGTCTACGCCAAGGGCTATCGCGAGTTCGGCCTGCGCTGCCTGCTGCTGGCCTGCGAGGGTCTGTATGTCCGCACCGGTCAGCTCGACGCCGAGCTGCTGCGCAAATTCGAGCTGGCGCAACGGCTCAAGCTCGCCCCCGCCGAGGCCGTCGAGACCTGCTCAACCTTCGTCAAGCGGACCCTGGAACTGCTGGGGCAGTAGGGACAAGACGGGCTGCTGACCCTGATCCTCCCGACATCATGCGAATCCTCTTTGACGGGCATCTGGACTTATCGTGGAACGCCCTTTCTTGGGGCCGGGACATCACGCTCGATCTGGATGCGCTCAACGCCGGCGAACAAGCGATGACCGACCATCCGGCGCGGGGCCGGGCGACGACCACGCTGCCGGAGATGCGCCGGGGATCGATCGCGATCTGTCAGGCGACGGTGCTCGCCCGGGCCCGGCCCGAAGGACGGCCGCACGACGGACCCAGCCGCCTGAATCTCGACTACATGAACCAGGAGATCGCCGCGGCGACGGCGCGGGGACAGCTCGCCTATTACGAGCTGCTCGAACGCCGCGGGTGGCTGAAGAGGATCCGCACCGCGAGCGAGCTCGATACCCACTGGCGAAGCTGGTGCGACGACCCGGCGGCAACCCCGATCGGCTATATCCTGGCCATGGAAGGCGCCGATCCGATCGTCGACGTCGACCACGCCGGCGCCTGGTGGGAGCTCGGCCTGCGCTCGGTGAACCTGGCCCACTATGGCAGGAGCCGGTACGCCGTCGGCACCGGCGGCGACGGCCCGCTCACCGCGGACGGCCTCAGCCTCCTGAAGGAGTTCGAGCGGCTCGGCATGATCCTGGACGCGACCCACCTCTCCGATACCAGCTTCTTCCAGGCGCTGGACGCCTTCGACGGGCCGGTGCTGGCCAGCCACAACAACTGCCGTACCTTGGTCCCCGACGGCCGCCAGTTCAGTGACGAGCAGATCCGGCGGCTGATCGAGCGCGGCGCGGTCATCGGCGCGGCCCTGGACGCCTGGATGCTCGCACCCGGCTGGGTCAAGGGCCAGACGACGCGCGAGGTCGTCGCGCTTGACGCGGTGGCCGACCACATCGACCACATCTGCCAGCTCGCCGGCAACGCCCGGTGCGCCGCCATCGGCAGCGACCTCGACGGCGGCTACGGTACCGAGCAGGTCCCCATCGGGCTCGACCGCATCTCCGAATTGCAGAAGCTCGACACCATCCTCTCCGGCCGCGGCTATCCCCCCGAGGCGATCGACGCCATCTTCCACGGCAACTGGCTGCGGTTCTTCCGCGAACACCTGCCGCGCTGATCCTGGAAGCCAGCCGCCCGGGGTGGTAGAATTCTGTCGAGGTGGACGGCAATCGGATCGCGGAGGTGGATGTGGCGAAGGCTCCCAAACCCAGGCGGACCAGGGAGCACGTTATCGCCTCCCAAAGCTTCAACTACCTCGAGAAATTCATCATCGATCAGGGCCACACAGCCGAGCGCCAGAGCCACGATTACGGTTACGACCTGATCATCAATACTTATGACGCAGAGGGATCTCCAGAGAATGGCGAGATCCGAGTCCAACTCAAGGCCAGCGACCGGCTCCAGGAGATGAAGCACGGCGATATCATCTCGCTCAGATTAGACATTAAACATTATGAATTGTGGATCAATGAGTACGAGCCGGTCTTCCTCGTTCTGTACGATGGCCAGGCGAGAAGGGCCTACTGGCTCCACGTCCAGGCCTATTTCGCGGCGAATCCCTCACGGAGGCCGAAACGGGGAGCCAGAACACTGACTGTCCATATCCCTCTGGCGAACGAATTCACCGAGCACACTGTCGAATACATGAGGGCGAGGAAAGCTGCGTTCTGGGCTCAATGGCGAAAGGTGGATGACCATGGTTAAACAGGTTGCCTACGGGAAACTCCGAGACGTGCTGGCGTCTCTGGGCTATACTCCCGAGGACGTCGAGAACGGCGCCGTCATTTTCCGCAACCCCAGGCGCCATTTGATGATAATTCTCAGGAAGCTGGCCGATGACCAATTGGTCCGGCCGATCGACATGCTGAGCATTCGCAAGACGCTCGTGGGCGATGGCGTCATCGAGGATGACAACGACGAATTCGACTCGCTCTTCCTGATCCGCAAAGGCGACCGGCTGGTCTGGACCGATCCCAAGACGAGGAAGGAGTCGAAGGTCACCGCGGCAGCCGGGGAAAGCGATGGGTTGGTGGTCGTCAAGCAGAACGGTGCGTTGGTTCCATGTCCGGTCGATCAAGTGAGACGAATCAAGCGGGCCGCGGCGGCCGGCAGGAAATAACACGTTGGACGACGTCAAGGCGAGAGCGGCGGCCTGGTGCGCGGAGGCACGCGGGCATTCTGAGGCGGCGGTGGGCGAACCGGGGAGGGCTGGCGAGTCGGAGACCCTGATGGCCCGGCTCGATGCCATCGCCGAGGGCCTGCGGGTGCGTCGCCGGCTTGACGGGCTGGTCCCCGACGAGGCCACTGAAGCGATCCGCCATGAGGTCGTCTGCCGGCTCGTCGACCTGCAACGGCGGGCGGGCGAGGAGCTGGCCGGGCTGAAGCCCGGGACGGCCCAGCACCGCGAGGTTGCGGCGCGGGTCCGGGACGGGCTGGCCGAGGCGCGGGTCGCGGCCCAGAACGTCTTGACCGTGCTCCAGTTCGAGCCCTTGCACCAGGCCATGGCGATCGAGGGGCTGCGGTCCGACCTGGAATGGTGGGGAGTCGTCGTGGCTCGGCTCGACGGCGAGGTGCCCCCGCCGCCGACGGCGTGGCTCGACGTCGAGCTCGAGCACCTCCGCGGCGCGCTGGGCGCGGCGGCCGGCCGGCATCCCCACCCGCGCTCCGAGCCGGTCCTGGCTCGTTGCGAGCAGATGAAGGCGGTCTTGCTCCAGCGGCGGGTGCGGCGGGAGCTGGCCCGGGTCCGGCGCGTCGACAGCCCGGAACAGGCGTGGGTGCAGCGGTTCCTCCTGTCCCGGCTCCAGGCCCAGGTGGCGGCGCTGGAGCTGGACCCCCGCGCGGGATCCCCCCATCCCCAGCCAGGGCAGCCCGACGACCCCCAGGCCTGGCTGGACGACCTGGAGCGCCGTCGCGCCGAGCTGGCCGACGCGGCCGACGACCGCATGACCGCCCTGCCGGTGCGCGACCGCCGCGCGGCCGGCATGGCGGTCGTCCGGGGCGCGTTCGACGAGATCGGCGAGATGATCGCTTTCCTCGAGCAGATGCCGCCCCGCCGGGCCGTCCGCCGCCTCGAGCGGGCGCGCGACGACCTCAAGCGGCTCGCCGAGTCGTGCCGGCTTTGGGCCCGCGCTCCCACGCCCCAAGGAGAGAGCCACAGCGTGCCGGGGGCCGCGCCCTCCTTCGAACCCGGAGGAAACGGCGACGAAGCGCCGGCAGCCGCGCCCGCGGTTGCGCCAGACGACCGCGATCGGGACGAGGACCGCGATGCCGTCGCGCTCTTGCAACGCCAGGGGAAGCGGGTCGAGCGCCTGAGCCGACGGGTGAGCTCCGAGTGGCAGGAGAAGCTGCTCAACCTGCGGCTGACCGCCCTCCTGGGCCGGCGGCCGGTCGCGATCCTGGATAATGCCGTGCTGGCCTTGATCCCGCTGCTCATCGGGCTGATTGTCGCCCAGGCCCTGTTCGAACGGGCCGGTCCCCTGTCGATCGCCCAGCACCGGTTCTTCGCCTGGGCCGACCTGGCGGTCTGCTCGGTCTTCCTCCTGGAGTTCGGCCTCAAGCTGGCCCTGGCGCCGGACCGGATGAGCTACTTCCGCCGCCACTGGCTGATCGACCTGGTGGCTTCGCTCCCGTTCGGGTTCGTCGGCAACCAGATCGCCCTGATCGAGCTGACGCGGTCCGCGGCCGCCGCCGACGACTCGGGTGCACTGGAGGTCCTGGCCGAGTACGGCCGAATGGCCCAGGTGCTGCGGTTCGTCCGGTTGGCATTGCCGATCGCCCGGCTGGCGCGGGTGGGGCTGATCCTGCTGCGGCTGAGCGACCGGATCGTCCGCCGCCTGGCCGGGCTGCTCAACCGCAACATCGTCCTGTTCGAGCCGTCGAGTGCCCAGAAGCCCGAGTCGCGCGACCACCATCGCCTGATCACGCTCCGGTCCGAGCTGGACCACGCCCGGACGGCCGTCGCGAATCAACTTGACGGCGATCAGCGCCGCTGGCTGGCGCTGCGCATCCTCGCCGATTTCGACTGCCAGATCGCCCGCCTCCCCGCGCCGGCCGTCGAAGGGACCAGCCTGGACGCCGACGAGGAGCGCGAGATCCCGGTCGAGGCGGTGGTCGAGCGGCTGATCCAGATGACCCCCGAGCAGCTCATCGACCGGATGGGGCCGGCGTTCGTCGCCTCGGTGGACCGATATCTCCGCCTGCTAAACGTCCCCCTGATCCGCCGGCTGCCGGTCGTCCGCAGCCTGGTGGTCTACCGCGAGAAGAGCCCGGCCGAGGCGGTGGCGCTGGCCGCCAACTACCTGGGGCATCTCATCCAGCGCGGGCTCGACGTCGCCTACTTCCTGGCCGACTTGCAGGGGACGCTCTCGCCGCCGGTCTTCCTCGACCGCCTGGGCGCCACCATCGTCAATGCCACGCGCGTCCCGGCCAAACGGCTGCTCTGGCTGGGTTCGGTCTTCTTCATCCTGTTCTTGGTCGTCAATGCCGTGTCGTTCCTGCAACCGTTCCGCGCCGTGGTCGACAAGGTCCAGACCTTGCTGGGCTGGCCGGTGATCATCCTCGGGGTGATCTGCCTGGCCTTCTGGTCGCTGGGAGCGTGGTTCCGCAAGATCGCCAACCAGTCGGCCGACTTCTGCGAGCGTGTGGTCGAGGCCCAGTTCGCCGCCCACACCAAGAACTTGAAATCCCGGCGCCGGGACCAGGACGCCCTGTTCCTGGCCGAGCGGGTCATCGACCCTGAGCTGCTGTTGCGCGCCTCGGATGACCGGATCACCGTGCCGCGCAGCCTGGA
Organism: Isosphaeraceae bacterium; assembly: GCA_021324445.1. Classification (GTDB taxonomy): domain Bacteria; phylum Planctomycetota; class Planctomycetia; order Isosphaerales; family Isosphaeraceae; genus JAJPJC01. Next base: position 20,260 of record JAJPJC010000513.1, on the reverse strand, counting down.
CAAGGACGAAGAGCCGGGGCGCCCGGGTTGGTACCTGTTCGAGAACCGCGAGATGGCCTTTCTGCGGAATGTCCGCCTGCTCTACCAGGACTACCTCGATGGCTCGCCCCTGCACCGCAGCGACACCAAAGCGTCAGTTCAGCTCCTGGGGAACCTGGCCCTGAGCAACCTGAGGCGCAGCCACCTCCGCCACCTGCTGCGGGAGAGCCGGATGCTCGACCGGCTCGACCTGAGCCGTGCCGGCAGCCTCTTCGGCGGTCCCTACCTCTGGTTCAACTACATCACCCGGATGCTCGTCCAGGAGACGGCGCTGTTGATCCTGGACTACAACCGCCATGCCATCCCGCTGGACCGGCTGGCCTGCTCGCCCGAATCGGTCCGGGAGCAGTTCCGGACCTGGCTGGCCGGGCGGCTGAAGGTCGACCCGGCCGAGATCTGGCTGCCGAACCCCGTCTGCGGCGATGGGCCGCCCGAACCGGCGACGGCTGTCCCGCCCGCGACCGATCCGGCCCGGGACGTCGCGCGATCGTCCGGAGCTGCGGCCCAGCCCCGGGCGGCCGTCCTGAGGATGGCCGGTGAGCCACGCCCCGCGCGGGTCATCGGCCCGGCGCGGCTCCGGTCACGGCGCAAGGAGGCCGAGGCGTTCCTGGAGACGGTCGAGTTCACCGCCGTCGACTTCCTCGCTGACGACGAGGAGCGTGATGCCGAGCTCCGCGCCCGGTTCGGGCCGCAGGTCGCCGAGCTGGTGCGGCGCGATCGCCAGCAGAACGTCCGTCGCGCCTTCCGGAGCTTCCCCCTCCACGAGCTGCCCCTGTCATCCCGCACGCTCAACCCGTTGACCCTGTACGAGACCTACCTCTCGGGGGGCCGGATCATCCTCGTGCCGTTCTACCTGGTCGGTGCCCTGGCGCGCGGCGCCTGGGTCGCCGTGCGGGGCGTCTACCGGGTCGTGGAGGAGATCCTCCATCCCCGAGTCGACCAGGACGACACCGTGCCGCCGGATACCTACTGGGCGGCCCTGCGGAAGATCCACCGCATGCGCAAGCCGGTGTTCATGGGCTCGCTCTGGCTGCGCGCCCGGTTCGACGTCGAGTACCTCGGCCTGGCGCTGCCGTCAGCTCCTGCGGGGATTGCCTCCGAGTCGCTGATGGAGGCCGACCTGGACTATATCGGCGCCACGCGGCAGGACCGGATCATCGCCGAGCAGGTCCGCCGCCAGCATCAGCAGCGCCTGGACTGGATCGCGCAGTGGCTGCACCGGTTCGGCTGGACCTTCGACGAGCTGCCGCAATACCTGGCACGGGAAATCCCCTACCTGGCCAATCGCGGGGGTGAGGCGCTGCGCGCGCTGGTGACCGCCTGCATCCTCGATCACGACGACATCGCCACCCTGGCGCTGTCGATTGAGGGGCTCGAGCGCATCCTGGCCCATGCCGCCGATCGCTCGAAGGACCCGAAGCAGCTCCCCGCCAGCCTCCCCGAGCCGGTCCTGGCCCTGAAGACGCTCTGGCACCCCGTGCACGATTGCCGCCGCCCGCCGGCGCAGCTCTTCGAGCTGCCGTGCTTTCCGGCCTACGACCCGGCCCAGCAGCGGCGGATACTCCGCTACCTGCGCCGGCATCGCCGCGCCATCCGGGGCTGGATCAAGGTGGTACTCGGCCAGGGAGGGGCCGACCCCTGGGCGACGGTCCAGGCCCGGATGCGCGACGTCCTCTTGCGCACCGACCTCTGGAGCGACCAGATCCTGGTCCTCCGCGCCGTCCAGAGCCTGACCATGCTGGATGTCCAGCACAATTGCGAGCTGGTCTGGAGCCTCGGCGGCTACACCGCGGCCGAGCCGGGCACGACCGAGTCCGACACCCCGCCCCCTGCTCCCTCGTCCCGCCGCGAGGAGCCCGCCGTCCCGAGCCTCCCGTGAGCGGGCCGCCTCACCCCGCTTGGAAACCGGAACACCGGACAGCGATAATGCCCATTGGGACCGAAGCGGACACGGCCGGGCCGGCCCCTCTGTCCGAATTCATCATCGTCATCTCAATCGGGCCCGCCGCGCACGAGCGGCAAAGGAGCTCTCCCATGAAACCTCGTCCTCCTTCCGTCCATCGAATTCCGGGACCATCGGTCCGATCTGCGTTCATACTTGGCCTGGCCGCGCTCGGGGCCGGGTTCGTCGCTGGATGTGGGTTTCCTTCTGACCACGTCAGAGTGACCGCGCGCAATTTTGAGGTGTCTCGCACAACACCTGACGCCCCCGAGGGCGTGGCGAAGAATCTCAAGCAAATCGGGCTGGTTGACGGCAGCGTCTCATTCATCAACGATCAGTCTGCTCCGACCACAACCGCAGGCCCAGCCCCTTCGGCCGGGGAGGGACAGGCGTTTCTCACACCTTCGGATTCGTCACGGTCGACGAGCCCGGCGGCAAACGCTCCCGCCGAGGCCGCTCAAGCTTCCGAGCGGGAACGCCCCCCTGCACGACCGCGGAAGATCATCTACGACGCGCGCATCGACCTGCTCGTCGAGAGCGTGAACTCCACCGAGCAGGCGATCCTCAAGCTGGTCAAGGACCACGAGGGATTCCTGGCCGAATCGGGCCAGTCAGGTCAGATCCACGAGCAGCGTCGAGGGACATGGCGCGTCCGCGTCCCGGTCGACCACTTCGATGCGTTCGTGGGCGCGGTCAGCCGCCTGGGCGAAGTGCGTCAAAGCCACGTCGGATCCCAGGATGTCACCGAGGAGTATGTCGACCTCGGGGCGCGGCTCCGCAACAAGCAGGAGGAAGAGAAGCGCCTGCTCAAGCACCTCGCCGACTCGACCGGCAAGCTGGAGGACATCCTCAACGTCGAGCGCGAGCTGAGCCGGGTTCGCAGCGAGGTCGAGCAGATGCAGGGCCGGCTCCAATTCCTGTCCAATCGGGCCGCGCTGAGCACTGTGACCATCGAGGCCATCGAGTGGAAGAACTACACGGCCCCCGTCCCGACGACGCTCCGGACCCAGATCGGCCACACCTTCTTCGGGTCCCTCGAGTCTCTGGTCGCGGTGGGAAAGGCGCTCCTCCTGGTCCTGGTCGCGCTGGTTCCCTGGCTTCCCTTGATCGTGCTGGGATTACTGCTGGTGCGCTGGCTGATCCGCTCGGGGCAACGACTGATGGCGAGCCGGCCCCCCGGGGTGGCACCGGCTCCGCCGTCCGCGTCGTGAGTCGAGGAGACACGTTGATGAGACGATCCGACGAGCCGTTGCTCCGACGGCTGCGCCGGCTGGACTTCTGCCGAGAGGCGACGGCCGTCGAACCGATCACCAGCGGGATCACCAACCACAATTTCGTGGTTCGAACCGGAAGTGATGCCTACGTCGCCCGGATCGGCCCGGCGCGGCCGCTCCTGGGGATCGACCGCCGCAACGAGGTCGTTTGCCACCAGGCAGCCGGCGTCTGGGGACTGGCGCCCGAGGTCGTCCACCACGAGGACGGGTTGCTGATCATCCGGTTTGTCGACGGGCGGGCGCTGGAGCCGGCCGACGTCCGCGCGCCGCAGCAGCTCGAGCGCCTGGCAGGACTGCTCCGGCACCTCCATGGGGCCTGGGACACCCTGGTCGGGGAGGTCCTGTATTTCTGCCCGTTTCAAACCATTCGGACCTATGCGCATTCCGTGGCGGCGCTGGCCGCCGAGCGACCGGCGGACCTCCCGGTGATGCTCGAGGACGTGCGCCGCCTGTCGCGGCGGATCGAGCCGTTCCGCCCGGTGCTGTGCCACAACGACCTGATGCCGGCCAACCTGATCGACGACGGCCAGCGGCTCTGGCTGGTTGACTGGGAGTACGCCGGAGTGGGTCATCCCCTTTTCGACCTGGCCAATGCCTCGGCCAACGCCGCCCTGGACGAGGACCAGGACCGTGCCTTCCTGGCGGCCTATCGCCATCCGGCAGAGGTCGTCCCGCGGGAGCTCGCCGAGATGACCATCTTCAAGACCGCATCGCTGCTGCGCGAGGCCCTCTGGGCGACCATCCAGGCGGTGGTCTCCGAAATCGACTTCGATTACCGCCGGTACGCCGACGCGAATTTCGAGGCCTATCGCCAGGCGCGCAGCCGTTTGAAATCGACGCCGTAGAAACCTCGGGATGTGGAGAAAGGCGGTGAAGAGTGGGTGGAGCTCAGCTTCGCTCAGCCCCACCCACCAGGTGAACTCACAGTCCGCTGAGATCCAGGGCCAGCACCCGAACGCCCTGCTTCAAGCCCAGCAGCTTGACCGCCTCCTCACTGGCCGGCACCGTCATGGCCTTGCGCGGCGAGATGCTAATACCCGAGAGAACCTTGGGCGCATCGGCAGGCTTGCTCGCCGGACCCTGTAGAGCCAGGCCGTTAAGGAGCATCGGGGAGAAGTTCTCGATCCGGAGCTGGTAGGTCGGCTTGCTCTTATCCCGGGGTCCCTTGATCAACTGCGCACGAACCACGCGGTTGAGGACTCCCTCGGCCAGGGCATCGGCGAACCGCGCTGGCTCAAACTCCCCGGCCTGGTTCGTCGCGGGCAGCGTGAACTTGGCGAAGGAGAGCCAGCTCCGCGCGGCACCGTCGCTGCTGAGGACCTGGACCAGGGCGTCGCCACCGCTGAACCGCACCCGACAGGCCAGGGCCGGACCATCGGGCCGGGCCGGGATTCCCAGTTCCGCCCGCAGTCCGAGCACCGTCTTGCCCTGGACGGTCTTGACCAGCTCGGCCGCCTTCGACTCCCCGGCCGCGTCGGTCCCGCTGATCTGGAACCGCAGGGAGCCGGTCTCCGCCTCGCCCGGTTGCAGGCCGTCGAGTTGCTCGCAGAAGTCCCGGGCCAGGGTCAATTCGAACGGGTTGGCCCACCGTTCCGAGAGCCGGGCGATGTCGTCCCAACTCAACCCCCCCGCCAGGCGCCACATCACCAGTTGCGAGACCGTGGTCGGAGCCTTGGCGGCGGCCAGCCGCTTCAGCGCCTTCTGGACCCGGGGATCGTGATTGACCCGCCCCACGTCGCCGACGATCTGGAGCGGCTCTCCCTTCTCCGGCAAGCTCACGCCCGCCTCGGGATCCGGCGGCGAGAGGCTAACTAACCGGGTTGGCAAGTGCCGCGTCTGCTTCGACTTCAACTCGGCGAAGGGCAAGCCGGTCGCCGGCACCGAACGCATGCCGCCGCCCATCATGCCGCCCATCCCCATGCCGCCGCCCATGCCGCCCATCCCCATACCGCCCATCCCCATGCCGCCCATGCCCATCATCAAGCTGCGCATGTCCCAGCTATCAGGATCTCCGCAGAAGTACATGATCATACGCGAGAGCATCATCATGCCCATCATCGGGGGCATCGTGGCAGCCATCATCCCCATGCCGCCCATGCCGCCCATGCCACCACCCATGCCACCCATGCCGCCCATGCCGCCCATGCCACCACCCATGCCACCCATGCCGCCCATGGTACCACCCATGCCGCCCATGCCGCCCATGCCACCACCCATGCCGCCCATGCCACCGAACTGGCCGGTCGCGCTCTGAGCGACGATTCCCGGGGGCAGCACCACGCGCAGGGCTCGTTTCGTGCGGTTGGTCACGGACAGCGTCATCCGGCCGTCGCCGGTGCCTTCGGCCTTGACGGCCACGAACCCCTTTTGCACCGCATCCAAGAGGTCAAGTGTCGAAACATCTTGGTCGGTTGTTGGGGCAGGTTGATCCTTGGGTGCCTGGGCCAACGCCTGCGAGGGCGACAGCGCCATCACGAGGCTACCCGCAAGCAAAGCGGCGAACACGCGAGTCCAGGGGTTCATAGACTTGGCCTTTCCGAGTCAGTTCAAGAAGGTGGCGAAACCGCTAGCGGGTTTCGGATCGAATGGATCACGAACGGACCACTGCTGCTCCGGACGGGTGTCTCAAACCTCGCAACTCCCTTCGGATGGTCCCATTTCCGGAACCGCCCGAGACGCCACGGCCGATCCTGAGGATGGGAGAGGAGGACCGAGCTTCGCATCGCCTCGAGATTCGAGGAACCACCGCCTCCGCTGAGAGAGACGCGCGCCCGGGGGTTTTTATTCGACGCCGGGACGAGAATTTACAAGAATGAGGTTGTTCGCGGCACCGCGGCCCATCCCCGTGCAGTGAAGGAAAGGAGAGGTGGCGAAGTGGGTTACGTCTCTCATCTCGCGTGCAGCGTCTGCGGGGCGGAGTATCCGGCGAGCCGGGCGATGAACCTATGCCCACACGATGGTCGACCGGTCCAGATGGTCCTGGACCTGGAGCGGCTCCAGGCGGAGCGGGGCCGGGATGGCGGGTGGACGCCCGAACGGCCGGACCTCTGGCGGTTTGGCGGCTTGCTGCCGCTGGATGTCAACGACACCGAGGATCGCCGTTACGTGACCAGTCTGGGCGAGGGGTGTACACCGTCCCGGTCCTATCCGCATCCCCTGGCCGACCGCCTCGGCTGCCGCCTGGAAGTCAAGGACGAGGGGAAGCCGTACGCGGGCTTCGGAGCCAATCCCACCCTGTCGTTCAAAGATCGAGGCATGGCCCTGACGGTCTCGATGGCGCGTGCGTTCGGCTTGACTCGGCTGGCAGTCCCGACCCAGGGGAATGCCGGCGATTCGCTGGCCGAGTATGCCGTCGCGGCGGGGCTTGAGGCCGCGATCGTCATGTCGCCGGAGACGGACCTGGCGGTCCTGGGCCGGGTGGCCGCTTACGCCCGGCTCTACCCGGAGCGAGTCAAGCTGGACCTGGTTGCCGGCACGATCATCGACTGCGGCCGGCGGGTCAAAGAGGAATACGTCCCCCGGGGCTATTTCAACGTCGCCACGTTCCAGGAACCAGGGTGGCGCACCGAGGGGAAGAAGACGCTCGGCCTGGAGATGGCCGAGCCAGCCGGCGAGCGCCGGGCCGATCGCCGCTGGCAGCTCCCCGACGTGATCGTCTATCCCACGGGGGGCGGGACCGGGGTCGTCGGCATGGCCAAGGCGTTCGACGAGCTGGAGGCCCTGGGCCTGGTGGGACCCGACCGGCCGAGGATGGTCTGCGTCCAGAGCACCGCCAGCACGCCGATCGTCCGCGCCTTCGAGTCGCAGGCGGCTGATATCGAGCCCTTGCCCCCGGGCCAGACGATCGCCACGGGTCTGAACGTGGCGCAGAACCCCGGGCACGTCAACGTCCTGCGGATCATCCGCGACACCGGCGGCTGCGCCCTGGCCGTCAGCGAGGACGCCATCGCCACCGCGATCCGCGACGAATGGCGACAGCGCCGCTTCGCCTGGTCGCCCGAAGGGGCCGCGACGATCGCGGCGCTGCCCGAGCTGGCCGACCGGGGAATGATCCGCAACGGCGACCGCGTCGTCCTGGTCAACACGGCCGCGGCCGAGAAGTATCTGCCCACGATCCGTCACCTGCTCGACGGGGGACTCTGAGGTGGTCTCCGGCTCCCCGATGCGCCGGGCAGGGAAGCGACGGCCGACCCACGCTTCGGTCATCGCCTTGCGGCTGAAGGGTGAGGGGTCGTCCCGACAGCCGGCGTCGTGGGGACGAACTCGCAGACGACGTAGGTCTGGGCCGGCTCGAGGTGGTCGGACCGGGTGGCCGGGTAGGTCCGGACCTCTCGAAGCCGATAGCGGTCGCGGTGCGCTGCGATCCATTGGAGGAAGGCCGGGACCTCGCTGGGCATCCGGTTCAGCAGCACGCAGCGCAGCGGGTGACTCGGGGAAATCGCTTCCCAGCGCGGCGGCCGGGCCTGCCGGTGCCGCGCGGAGTAGATCCGTTGCAGGCAGAGGTACTGGTCGACCGCGTCGTAGGCCCATTCACCGGGCCGGAAGGGGATGCCCAGGTCGGTCCGCACACACACCAGCTCGGCGTCGGCGGCGAACTCGGTCCAGAACCAGCGGGCGAACTCGCGGCCGGTTCGATCCCAGGGCGTGCGATACGGGTGCCCGAGGTCCTGGCCGGCGCGCCAGAGTCCCAGACCGACCAGGCCCGCCGCCAGGGCCGGGATGACCCATGGGATCAGGGCGGGTCGCCGCGACCGCGCGCACAGCCAGGCCAGCCCGGCGGCGGCCAGCACCAGGGTCGCCGGCGCCAGGAACTGGAACGCGCGCACGCTCAACCCGTAGGGATAACGCCGCAGGACGGCGGCCAGGAACGTGAGCAGGAAGGGGAGTACCAGCACCAGGACCGGGCCCGGGTCCCGCCGGATCCGGGACAGGATGCCGATGACGAAGCAACCGAAGACTAGAGCCGTCACCCAGGCGTCACGGATCCCCGGGACGTAGGCGAACATCGGACCGGTGTGGGTCCGCACCAACCATCGGCCCAGCGCCGCCGGGTCGCGCCACGACGGCGGAAACGCCTCCGCCCAGAAAGTCAGGAAATAGGCGCGGTTCTCAGGCGGGGTCTGGTACTGGCCCAGCCCGGCCATCACCGCGACGGCCAAGCCGGTCGCCGCCAGGAATCCCCCATAAGCGAACGCCAGGGCGGTCTTTCGACGCGCCAGGACCTCCCACAGGCCCACCACGGCAATCGCCCCGAGCAGGAACACCGAGGGAAGCGACAGCGCCACGGCCAGCGGCGCCACCGCCGCCAGGACCCAGAGCCAGCTTCCCTGTTCGGGGGCCCGGCGCCACCACACCGCCAGGTTCAGCAGCACCAGGCTGACGAACAGGTCCGTCGCGTACGGCTTGACCTCCGCTGCGTACCGAATCGGCGGCTCGGCGACCGCGAACAAGGCCATCGCCAGCAAGAGACCGCCAGGACTTTCCCCGAGGAACCGCCGCACCAGGAGAAAGAACAGAGGCACACTGGCCAGCGCGCATGCGATCGGGAACAGGCGCAGGGTCAGCTCCGAGAATCCCCAGAGCTGCACCGCGACCCACTCCACCGCCAGGAAACCCAGCGGGCACACCTGGCGGTAGGCCAAAGGCTGCGCCAGGTCCACCCAGCGGCGATCCAGCAGGTTCGCCGCCAGCATGGTCTCGTCGCACCACATCGGGTAGTTCTGCAGGTAGCGCACCAGGCGCAGCACGATCCCGAGGATCAGAAATCCCGCCACCACGCGCGACAGGGCGGCCTGCGGGTCGGAGCCGGCGACCCTCCGCGCCACCGCACCGCCAATCCCCAACAGCCCGGCCACTCCCCGCGACCTCATGCCGCGCATGCCGCATGAACCTCCCTGCCCGCCTCGTCCGTCTTGGGCTTTCCCGGCTCGGCTTTCCCAATCCCGGTTATCGGCGCAACCGTTATCTTTAGATTAAACCTTCCGAGCGGGGAAGAGAGACCTGGCGTGGTGTCGCGCGGCTGCGCGTGGGATCATGTGATCTCGCCGTCATCCGGATCCGGCTCGTCGAAGAAAGCCGTTTCCGTGCCTTCCGGGCCGATCTCGACGGGGAGCTTGCCGAGGCGGAGGACGTAGGCGGTCATGTCCTTGGCCCGGCGCGGCCACGGCATCGCCTCGACCTGGGCGATGGTCCGCTCCACGGGATACGCCACGCGCCTCAGCTCGATTTTGTTGTCCTCGATGATGGCATAGCCGGCCCGGGGATCACCGTCGCGGGGCAGTCCGACGCTCCCCGGGTTCAACACCGTCACGCCACTGATTTCCAGCCGGAACTGGATGTGCGTGTGCCCGACGCACACGACGTCGGCGTCGACGTTCTGGAGGCGCTTGGCCCAGGTGCTCGGATCCTTCAGCAGATACTCGTCCAGCGGGTCGCGCGGCGTGGCGTGGACCAGCAAGAAGCGCCTGCCGGCCAGGGTGCATCGCCGGGTTACCGGCAACTGTAAGAGGTAGCGCCGCTCCTCGGGTCCCAGCGCCTGCCACATCGAGGGTCGCGTGACCCCCGTCAGGTACTTGAAGCCGGTCTCGCCGCTGACGGGGATTCCCTGCGCGACCCCGTGGTCATGGTTGCCCCGGATCGCGTGCGTGGCATGGGCCATCGCCCAGCGGACGCAGGGAGCCGGGTCGGGGCCGTAATCCACCAGGTCCCCCAGGCAGAGGCAGACGTCGAACGGCTGCTGGATCGCCTCAAGGGCCGCCCAGTTCGCATGGATGTCAGAGACGATCAGGATCCGCATGGGAGCCTGTCGCCTGCCGGACTTTGAAAGCGGTCGATAGTTTCCCTCAAGCGGAAGCGGAACGCAACCCCGTTTCGTACTTGGTTCTTTGGTCACTGGTCATTAGTTACTTAGTACATCGATTCGCGCCTCGTCCTCAGAACGCTCGTGTGACGCCAGCCGGGGTCCCACAATCAATGGAACAGAAACGTACGGTAAGCCCTTCAAGTGCCCCTTGAGGCAACGGAGCAGACCCGTGTAATGTCCTCATTGGGGGGAAATTTTGTCCACCAATCGGCACGGACTTGAGCCGCGACCGCGGTCACTGACTTTGGGGCGGAGGAAGCCCGGGTGGGGGAGGATCGGCGGCGACCCCTTTCGCCCGACGCTCCTGTTCGATCCACTGATCGTACCCTGGTGCGTGAGGATCGGGAGCGACGGGCATCCAGGGGCGCCACATCGCTCGGCGATACTTCTCGGCCAACTGGGCGAAGTAGTCGGCGCGCTCGGAACCGACTTCTCGCGGCCAGTCACCTCTGGCGGTGCTCTCTCTCCAGACGCGCTCTTCTAAGCTGTATGTGCTGGCGCGCCGGTAATAGACGTACGACCGCAACCCCATCATCGCGCCCCAGATGAGCAACGCCACGACGCCCATGGCCGCCATCAGCGAGCGTACGCGGAATCGCATCGTTCGCATGGGCACTCCCCCGAGGAAACCAGACTCACCCCGAACCCCCGTCTCAACGCGGATGGGTCCCGAGCCATTGGTCGTACCAGAGCTGAAACATCAGGAGCGTCCAGAGGGGTTTGCGGTGGTCGCGGACGCCGGCCTGGTGTTCGTCGATGCGGCGGGCGACCTCCTCCGGGTGGAAGAGCCCCTGGCGCTCCAGGCGGTCGCGGCCCAGCAGTTCCTTCACCAAGGGGACAAGGGGTCCGCGCAGCCAGCGGGCCACCGGGATGCCGAAGCCCTTCTTGGGACGGGAGAGGATCGCGGCCGGCAGCCGGCCGGCCGCCGCCCGCTTGAGCAGCCGCTTGGTCTGGTGGCGCCCGTACTTGAAGGACGGCGGAAGGGCCTGCATGAGGTCGACCAGCTCGGTGTCCAGGAAGGGGGCCCGGACCTCCAGGCTGCACGCCATGCTGGCCCGGTCGACCTTGGTCAGGATGTCCTCGGGCAGATAGGTCTCCTGATATAACGCCAGCGAGCGCGACAGCGCGTCAGTGCCGCCCTCGAGGGCCGCGGCGCGGTGGAGGTGCTCGGCCTCGACGCCGATCGGGTCGCCGTCGACCAGGAGCCGTGCGACTTCGTCGCCGGCGAAGGAGCCCAGCCAGCGCTGGTGGGCCAGCGGAAGCGGCTCGGCCGCGCCCCGGAGGAACTGCTTCAGCTTGAAATCGAAGCTGAAATTGCGGTGATCCACCGGGAGCCGGCCGACCGCGGCGCCGGCCAGCGCCCGGGCCGGCCGCGGCAGCCGGCGGAAGATCCCGGCCGCCCGCTCGGCCGCGAACGTCGGATAGCCGGCCAGCAGCTCGTCGGCGCCGTCACCACCGAGCACCACCTTGACCTCGGTGCGCGCGAAGCGGCTCAGGAGGTGGGTGGGCAGGATCGAGGCGTCGCCGAACGGCTCGTCGAGCCAGGCCGCGACCTCGGGCAAGAGTTCGTAGGCCGTCGCGATCGAGAACGTCCGCTCGTGGTGGTCGGTACCCAGGTGCTGGGCCACCGCGCGCGCGTGCCGGCTCTCGTCGAAGCTCGGGTCCTCGAAGCCGATCGAGAACGTGCGGACATTCCGCGCCGGCTCGACCTCGCACAGCGCGGCGGCGACGCTCGACGAATCGACCCCGCCCGAGAGAAACACCCCCAGGGGCACGTCCGAGCGGCGATGGCGCGCCACCGCGGCCCTCAGCCCATCCCAGAAGACCTCGGCCGTGGCGTCGAAGTCCAGCGCCGCGGTCCCGGGACGCGGCGACTCCCAGTACCGCCGCACCTGGATCGTGCCCGACTCCCACGCCAGGACATGCGCGCGGGGCAGCTTGCGCAACGACTGCCAGATCGAGTGGGGAGCCGGCACATATTCATAAAAGAGGTAGCGGGCCAGCCCGCCAAGGTCCAGCGCCCGGCCGATCTCCGGGTGGCTCAGCACGGCCTTGGGCTCCGATCCGAAGGCCAGGCCGCCGCCGGGCAGCCTGCCGTAGAACAGCGGCTTCTGGCCCATGCGGTCCCGGGCCAGGACCAGCCGGTTCCGGTTCCGGTCCCATAGCGCCAGTGCGAACATGCCGTTGAGCCGGCGGACGAAATCGATCCCCTCTTCCTCGTAGAGATGGACCAGGCTCTCGGTGTCCGAGACCGTGCGGTAGCGATGCCCCTTGGCCTCCAGCTCGCGCCTCAACTCGAACTCGTTGTAGAGCTCGCCGTTGTAGCTGACCCAGATCGAGCCGTCCTCGTTGGTCATCGGCTGGGCGCCGCCGTCGACGTCGATGATCGAGAGCCGGCGATGCCCCAGCGCGACCGGCCCGTCGCAGTGATAACCGACGCCGTCGGGCCCGCGATGGCTCAGCGTGGCCGTCATCCGCTCCACGATCCCGCGGTCGGCCCCGTGGCCCAGTCGGTTCACGAATCCGGCGATGCCGCACATTTTTTCAGTAGTCAGTGGTGAGTGGTCAGTGGTCAGAACGAGACTGGCACGGGAATTCCAGGCGAATGGTCAATCCTTCAGTTTTACTGAACAACCCCGAAAAGCCCCAGGGGAGACTTCCCCGTTTTCCTCAATCCACTGACCACTGACTACGGACCACTGAGCCCGCGCAGCGGGCGTCCCGACCACGGACCACCGCGACCGATTGATTTCGCCTCCGCGACTTCCGACAATGATCCTGCACACACGGATTGACCGGATTCTTCGCCGAGGAGGGGCGTGGCGTTCTTGATCTTGCCGGCAGGCGTGGCACGCAGGAGTCTGGAGACCGATGGCCTCGTTCAACCCCCAGGATTTCGGCTTCGAGGAGCCCCCACCCCGCCCGACGACCCCGCCGGTGCGGCGGGGCTTCCTGCTGGTTCTCTTCGTCCTGTGTGTGGCCGCACTGCTGGTCTACGGCATCCCTTATGTCGCCAAGCGGGCCGGCTACGCCTATGAGGCCGGGCGCGCCCAGGCCGCGTCGGAAGCCCTCGCCAAGCTGGACGAGGCGGGGATCGTCGGTCGCGCCTCCGCGCTGTTCCGCCTTGCCACCACCGCCGTCTCGCCCGCGGTCGTCAACGTGCAGTCCTACAAAGTGCTGCACGGCGGCGAGGGGTTCCAAGGGATGCCGCTGGGCGGCAACCGGATGGCGCCCGGGCTCCGCCCCACCGAGCTGGGCTCGGGTCTGATCATCGACAAAACCAAGGGATACATCGTCACGAACAACCATGTCGTCAAGGATGCGGAGCGGATCATGGTCCGGCTGGGGCCCGGTGACGAGGTCCCGGCCCGGTTGCTCGGCGCCGACCCCAAGACCGACCTGGCCGTCCTCCAGGTCAAGGCGGAATTGAAGGTTCAGGCCGAGTGGGGGGACTCCAGCAAGCTGGACAACGGTGACTGGGTGCTGGCCATCGGCAGCCCGCTCGGCTTCGACCATTCCGTCACCGCCGGCATCGTCTCGGCCACCGAGCGGAACGACGTGCAGCTTACCGAGTATGAGTCGTACATCCAGACCGACGCCGCGATCAATCCGGGGAACTCAGGTGGCCCCTTGATCGACCTCTCGGGCAAGGTGGTCGGCATCAACACGGCGATCATCAGCAAGACCGGGTGGTACGAGGGGATCGGCCTGGCAATTCCCGCGGCACTGGCGCGCCGGGTGGTCGACAGCCTGATCAAGGAAGGTAAGGTCGTGCGCGGCTACCTGGGGGTCCGGCTCCTGCCCCAGGAGCTGAACGCGGCGCTGGCGCGCAATCTCGGCCTGCCGAACAACCGCGGCGCCCTGGTGGTCGATGTCCAACCGGGCGGTCCGGCGCAGCGCGCGGGAATCAAGCCCGGCGACGTGATCGTGAACGTGGCCAAGCACGAGGTGGTGGACCGGGCTGACCTGCGGAACGTCACCGCGGGTCTGGACGTCGGCGCGCAGGTCCCCGTGACGTTCTACCGCGAAGGGAAGCCTCAGACGGTGAACGTGACGATCGAGGAACTCCCCCCAGCGCCGGAAGTCCTGACCGCGCTGGGATTCAGCGTCCGCCCCGGCCCCACCCCCCCCGACAACAGCGGCGCGACCATCGAGGTCGACCGGGTCATCCCCGGCAGCCCCGCCTTCCAGGCCGGCCTGCGCCCCGGGATGCGGATCGTGGCAGTCGGCCGCGAGCCGGTCGGAACCGTGGTCCAGTTCGAGGGCGCAGTCCGCAAGCTCGACCCCCGGGGCGGCCTACCCCTGTTCGTCCAGTTCGCCGACGGCCGGGTCGGCCCTGTCCTCATCGGCGGTGAGCGCGAGAAGCGGCAGCCGTGATCTTCTCAGGCTGGAAGGCCCGACCCACGTTCGGCCTCATCCCGCCCGGCCGAGGTACTCGCCGGTGCGGGTGTCGACCCGGATGACCGTCCCCTGGTCGAGGTGCTCGGGGACCTGGACCACGAATCCGGTGGAGAGGGTGGCGGGCTTGGTCCGGCCGGTCGCTGAGTTGCCCCGCACGCCCGGAGTTGTCTCGACAATCGGCAGCTCGACCGTGTCGGGCAGCTCGATGGCGATCACCTCGTCGTCCACGACCAGCGCCTGGACGCCCTCCATGTTCTCGGTCATGAACAGCACCTGGTCGCGCAGCTCCTCGGCCGAGATCGCGAACTGGTTGTAGTTATCCGAGTCCATGAAGTGGAGCTCATCAGCGTCGCGGTACAGGTACTGGATCGGCCGGCGCTCGAAGCTCGACTCATTCAGCGCATCGGTTCCCCGGTAGCTCTTCTCGACCCGGGCCTGGGTCTTGAGGTTGCGCGCCTTGATCTTGTACAGCGTGGCCGCGCCACGGGCCGACGGCGTCTGGACCTGGATCTGCTCGATCATGTGCGGCGTGCCGTCGATCTCGACCACCATCCGGCGCTTGAAGTCCTTGGCGGGAACCACGACGTCCGTCCCTTCTCGGCTCGTTCGGCCTGGTCTCGATGCGCGTTGCCAACCCAACCCCGGCGACCCACCCCATCGATCTTACCGGCGGCCACGGCCGGCGGTCAAAACCTCGGCCGGGCGTCCTGGCAGCGACTGCTGGCCGGCGTGTAGGATAACGTGGCCTGGCCGGGACGCTCCCTGGTGAACGAGTGGAGACCATGCCCGTCGACCTGAACGAGGCCCTGGAACACCACCGCCGTGGCCGGCTCGATCGGGCCGCCCAAGGCTACGCGGCGGCCCTGGCGGAGGATCCCGACAACCCGGAGGCCCTCCACCTCCTGGGCCTGGTGGCCCTCCAGCGTGGCGACCCGGGTCGAGCGGCCGCGATGATCGGCCGGGCGGTGGCCGTCCGGCCCACCGAGGCAACCTACCACGCCAATCTCGCCGAGGCGTACTGGGCCCTCGGCGATTTCGACCGTGTCCTCGCCTGCTGCCGGACCGCGCTGCGGCTGGAGCCCAAGAGCCCCCGAGTCCACTGCAACCTCGGGTCGACCCTGATGGCCCGCGGCGCGGTCGACGCCGCGCTGGGCCACTTCCAGGAGGCGGTCCGGCTCGACCCCGCCTTCGCCGCGGCCCGCAACAACCTGGGTAATGCGCTGCGGCTCAAGGGCGAGCCGCTGGCCGCGCTGGACCAGTTCCGCGCGGCCGTGCGGCTGGACCCCGCGTCAGCGGAGGCCCGGAACAATCTCGGGGCGTTGCTGCTGGAACTGGGCCAGCCGGAGGAGGCACTGGAGCACGGCCAGGAGGCCGTGCGGCTCCGCCCCGACTCCGCGATGGCCCGCGTCAAGCTGGGCAACATCCTGTACGTGCTCGGCCGGCTCGACGAGGCGGCGGACTGCTTCCGCGCGGCCATCCGATTCCAACCCAACCTGGCCGCCGCCCACGCCAACCTCGGCGGCGTCCTCGAGGAGCTCGGCGACCTGGAGCAAGCCGTGGCCTCGCTCCGCGCGGCCTTGCGGCATGACCCGCGGCACGCTGGCGCCCTGGCCCGGTTGGCGACCCGGCTGCGCGGTCGGCTTCCCGAGGCCGACCGGGCCGCAATCGAGGACCTGCTTTCGGGCCCCGGGCTGCCCCCGGAGCAGCGCGGGCCGCTGCTCTTCGGCCTGGCGCAGGCGGTCGACGCCCGCGGCCAGTTCGACCGCGCCGCCGAGCTGACCCGCCAGGCCAACGCCCTGCAACGGGCCCAGCTCCAGCAGCGCGGGCTCGACTACGACCCCGAGGCTCACCACAGGTTCGTCGACCGCCTGCTCGCCGCCTTCTCGCCCGAGTTCTTCACCCGCTTGCACGGGGCCGGCCTGGAGACGGAGCGGCCCGTCTTCGTCGTCGGCATGCCCCGCTCGGGCACCACGCTGGTCGAGCAGGTCCTCGCCAGCCACCCGCGGTCTTCGCCGCCGGCGAGCTGCCACTGGTGCGGCAGACCTTCGCGGCGATCCCCACCGCGACCGGCCCGAACCCCACCGGGTCACCCCTGGACGGCATCCCGCACCTCGACCGGCAAGCGGTCCTGCACCTGGCTTGCCGCCACCTCGATGCGCTCCAGGCCGTGGACGACGCGGCGGACAGGATCGTGGACAAGATGCCGGAGAATACCCTCTACCTGGGATTCCTCGCCGTGATGTTCCCGCGCGCCAAGCTGATCCACTGCCGACGCGACTTGCGGGACGTGGCGCTCTCCTGCTGGATGACCCACTTCGCTCGGGTCCGCTGGGCCTGCGCGATGGAACACATCACGTCCCGGATCCACGAGTACCTGCGGGTGATGGACCACTGGCGGCGGGTGCTCCCCGTGCCGGTGCTCGAGGTGGACTACGAGGCGATGGTCTCCGAACCAGAGCGTGTCTCGCGGGAGCTCCTGGCCTAGTGCAACCTGGAGTGGGATCCGGCCTGCCTGGAGTTCCACAAGGCGCGGCGCCCGGTGCGGACCACCAGCGTGGCCCAGGTCCGCCAACCACTCTATACCAGCTCGGTCGGGCGCTGGCGGTCCTACGCGCGGTCGCTCGCACCGCTCTTCGCGGGCCTGGGGAGCGATCCCTGATCGGGTCTCGAACAGCTCCCCGGTTCCGTTCCCCCGGCGTCACAACCGCCAGGTCGGGCGCTGACCGGGGGAAAAAAACCGAGGTTGACACACACGTGCGCGTGTGTTACCCTGCGATCGTCGGATGTCTCGAGGGGGGTTCTTGGCACATTAGAAGAGGGGGGTGAGCCGATCCATGCGGCGCGATCGGTTGGGCCGTCGCCGCGGTCCCGGGCAGGAGCGCGGGCTGCGACCGTTGCATCCTCCCTTGCCGGAGGAGTGGGCCAGCAAGTCGCTGCGCGTGGCGATGTCCCGGGGCGACTGGGACCGGTTCGAGGCCCTGGTCGCCCGTTATGTCGGCAAGGCGCCGACGCAGGCCCGTGCCCATGGGCTGGCGCTTTCGAACCTGTTACGGACGGCCGCGACGGCCCAGCCCGAGTCGCGGCCCTCGGATTGGATGGACTGGGAGCGTCGCAAGACGCTGCAACTGCTGTCGAGCCTGGCGCCTCAGCCGGAGCCGGGACCGCTGGACTGGATGGACTGGGAGCGTCGCAAGACGTTGCGATTGCTGCCGCTGCCGTAGGCCAGGCTTCCAGCCTGACTCTCCTCCGTGTCCTACTCTTCCGTAGTCGGTCAGGCTGTCCAGCCTGACGCGGAAGAGAGTCAGGCTGGACAGCCCCGACCTACCCTGATGACTCTCTTCCGCGTCAGGCTGGACAGCCTGACCTACCCTGATGAGGAGGATTTGACTTGGCAACCGTGGCCGCTGCCCCTGTGCGGGGGGACGTGAAGGATTTGTCGCTCGCTGCTGCTGGCCGGAAGCGCGTCGAATGGGCCGAGCGGGACATGCCCGTCCTGCGGGCCATCCGGCAGCGCTTTGAGCGGGAGAAACCCCTGGCGGGCATGCGGATGTCGGCCTGCCTGCACATCACGGCCGAGACCGCCAACCTGGCGCGGACCCTCAAGGCGGGCGGGGCCGAGCTGGTCCTGTGTGCCTCGAACCCGCTGTCGACCCAGGACGACGTGGCCGCCTGCCTGATGAAGGAGTTCGGCATCGCCGTGTATGCCATCAAGGGCGAGGACGAGCACAGTTATTACCGGCACATCGCCGCGGCGCTCGCGCATCGACCCCACGTCACGATGGACGACGGTGCCGACCTGGTCAGCGCCATGATCTTCATCGCCCTGGATCGGCTCGACGACGTGCACAACGAGGTCCGCAAGTGGGCCGCGACGCTCAGCTCCTCGGACCGCAAGGAGCTGGTTGGCAACGTGGTGGCCAGCATGGAGGAAACGACCACGGGCGTGATCCGGCTGCGGGCGATGGAGAAGGACGGCGTGCTCAAGCTGCCGGTGATCGCGGTCAACGACGCCCAGACCAAGCACTTCTTCGACAACCGCTACGGCACCGGGCAGAGCACGATCGACGGCGTGATCCGGGCGACCGACGCGCTGCTGGCCGGCCGTCAGCTCGTGGTCTGCGGCTACGGTTGGTGCGGCAAGGGGGTGGCGCTGCGGGCCCGTGGCATGGGGGCGCACGTCATCGTCACCGAGATCAACCCGATCCGCGCGCTGGAGGCCGCCATGGACGGCTTCCAGGTCAAGCCGATGGCCCAGGCGGCACCGCTGGGCGACCTGTTCATCACCGTCACCGGCGACATCCACGTGATCCGTGCCGAGCACTTCGCCGCCATGAAGGACGGTGCCATGATCTGCAACTCGGGGCACTTCAACGTCGAGCTGGCCCTCGACGACCTGGCCAAGCTGGCGACGACCATCAACCGAGGCGTCCGCGAGTTCGTCGACGAGTACGTGCTCAAGGATGGCCGGCGGCTGTACGTGCTCGGCGAGGGCCGGCTGATCAACCTGGCCGCCGCGCATGGGCACCCGGCCAGCGTCATGGACATGAGCTTCGCCGCCCAGGCGCTGGCCACCGAGTGGTCGGTCCAGAACAAGGGTAAGCTGGAGCACAAGGTGCACCAGGTCCCCAAGGAAGTCGACGAATTCGTCGCCTCGCTCAAGCTCCAGACCATGGGGATCGCGATCGACACCCTCACCGCCGAGCAGACCAAGTACCTGGCGAGCTGGGAGATGGGGACCTGAGTCGGTCGGCAAACTGAAGCGCGCGGCTCGGGAGGCGGCTCGAAAAGTGGGCCGCCTTCCAGTATCCTGTTCCTCTTCCCCGGGCCGGTTGGAGTCCCGGCTTCAGCCGGTCCGGGCGCGGGGATTCCGCTTGAAGGTGGGACTCCAACCCATCACCGATCCGGCCGAGATGTTCCGATCGACTGAACGGAAGAACCATGCCCGACGTGAGTCCGTTGCGTGGGGTCCGCTACGACGTCGCCCGGGTGGGCACGCTCTCGGACGTGGTCGCCCCGCCCTATGATGTGA
The DNA here is from genome assembly GCA_021324445.1 of Isosphaeraceae bacterium. GTDB lineage: Bacteria > Planctomycetota > Planctomycetia > Isosphaerales > Isosphaeraceae > JAJPJC01. Next base: position 713 of record JAJPJC010000513.1, on the reverse strand, counting down.
TCGACCCGGCCTTGCAGGACCGGCTCTACCAGGCCAGTCCGTACAACATCATCCGACTGGAGCTGAACCGGGCGGAGCCCGGCGACGCGGAACCCCAGGCCCGGTACGCTCGGGCCGCCCGGTTCCTGCGGGATTGGCTGCGGCAGGGAATCCTCCGTGAGGAGGACCGCCCTGCCCTGTACGTCTACGAGCAGACGTTTCCGGTCGAGGGGACGGTCCACACCCGCCGCGGGTTCCTGGCCCGGGTGCGGCTGGAGCCCTTCGGCCAGGGCCGGATCTACCCCCACGAGCAGACCCTCTCCGGACCCAAGGCCGACCGGCTGGCCCTCTATCATGCGACCGGGTTCAATCTCAGCCCGGTCTTCGGCCTGTATCCCGACCCCGGTGGGGAGGTCCTGCATGCGATCGAGGCCGGCCTGCGCGACCGCACCCCGCTGGTGGCAACCGACCACCTGGGGGTCGAGAACCGGCTCTGGGTCATGACCGACCCCGAGGCGCACACCGCCGTCCGGGGGCTCATGGCCCCCAAGCCGGTTTTCATCGCCGACGGCCACCACCGGTACGAGACCGGGTTGAAATATCGCGACGAGCGAGCGAGCGCCGGCCAGTCCTCCAGTCCCGACGACCCGTCGAACTTCTGCCTGATGATGCTCGTCGGCATGAGCGATCCGGGTCTGTTGATCCTGCCGACCCACCGGCTGGTCTCGGGCTTC
>JAJPJC010000272.1 GCA_021324445.1 Isosphaeraceae bacterium | reverse complement strand
TCGCGAGAACACTGGATTTCGCAAATCCTTGTGCTAATTGGGATTACGGAAATCGATTCGCGAAGACATCTCGACGACATCTGTAAAATGGCAAAAGTCAAGCTCAGTCATGGCAGGAAATCCCCGATCTTCGGCTCCGCGGCATGGGCTGAGGCGGAGTTTGCCGACAACCTCGACGCGGATCAGTGTCCCAGGAGCCAGCTTGGCGATGCAAGTGGCCCGGGTGACTCCATTATTGAGAACCCGATCCCGACACGATTCCCCGATTCGCCAAACTTCCGGACTGGTTCAGCCGATACCAAATGAGGAATACGGGCGATATGTGCGCGCTTGCCCGAATTGAGGTGGCCTGCGTTGACGATTCTGCGGGAATGGGATATGGTGCCATCGCGGATCGGCATATCTTCGGGGTCGGGGCTGAGGACACGAATTGACGCGCCGGATTCTCCCCGGTCGCATGTCGGCGGGGCAGGGAGGCCCACGATGGCGGTGATCACGGAGTGCTCGTTGGCCTCGGTGACCGCGACCGAGGCCGAGGGGCTGGCCTTTGCGCGCGAAGTGCTGCGGATCGAGGCCGAGGCCCTGGAGCGGGTGCGGGACCGGCTGGGACCCGCGATCGCCCGGGCCGCCGACCTGCTCTATCGCTGCTCGGGGAGCGTCCTGGTCACGGGGATGGGGAAGGCGGGCCTGGTGGCCCAGAAGCTGGCCGCGACCCTGGCCTCGACCGGCACCCGGGCGTTCCCCCTCCACCCGGCCGAGGCCGTGCACGGCGACCTGGGCCGGATCCGGGCCGACGATGTGGTGCTCGCGCTGAGTCAGAGCGGTGAGACCGAGGAAGTGCTCCGCCTGGTGCCGGCCTTGCGGCGGCTGGGGGCCTGCCTGGTCGCCATCACCGAGCGCGCCGGCAGCTCGCTGGGCCGCGCGGCCGACCTCTGCATCGCGGTCGGACCCGTCGAGGAAGCCTGCCCCCTGGGCCTGGCCCCCTCCGCCAGCACGACCGTGCTCATGGCCGTCGGCGACGCCCTGGCGCTGCTGGTCAGCCGGCTGCGCGACTTCTCCGCCGAGGACTTCGCCCTGTTCCATCCGGCCGGCAGCCTGGGCCGCAAGCTGATGCGGGTCGAGGACGTGATGCGGGTCGACCGGCAGCTCCGCCGGGCCCATCGCGATGAGACGGTGCGCTCGGTCTTCGTCCGGCTGGCCGGTCCGCGGCGACGATCGGGCGCGGTCTTGATCGTGGACGAGGACTCGGAACTCCTGGGCATCTTCACCGACAGCGACCTCGCCCGCTTGTTCGAGCGGCGCCGCGAGGCCGAGCTGGACGGCCCGATCGGCGCGGTGATGACGCCCGATCCGTTGCGGATCACGATCGGCGCCACGCTGGCCGAAGCGGTCGATCTGATGCAGGCACACAAGATCAGCGAGCTGCCGGTGGTCGACCGCGACAACCGCCTGGCCGGCCTGATCGACGTGACCGACCTGATCGGGCTGGTGCCCGCCGATTTCGAGGAGTGAGCGGCCATGGGTGTCCCAGCGACGGCCCGGGCCGAGCTGGCCGAGCGGTGCCTGCCGATCGAGCTCCTGGTCGTGGATGTCGACGGCGTCCTGACCGACGGCGTCATCGCGGTCGACGACCACGGCATGGAAACCAAGCATTTCCACGTGCGCGATGGGCTGGCCTATTCCCTCTGGCATCGGGCGGGCAAGCAGGCGGCCATCCTCTCCGGCCGCCGCGCGGCGGCCGTCGACCGCCGGGCCGCCGAGCTGAAGATCGCGCACGTGCTCCAGGGGCTCGAAGCGAAGGCCGAACCGTTCCGATCCTTGATCGGCGCGCTCGGCCTGGCGCCGCGGCAGGTCTGCTACGTGGGCGATGACCTGCCGGACCTGCCGGTCCTCCGCGCCGTCGGACTGGCCGCCTGCCCCGCCGACGCCGTGGCCGAAGTCCGCGACGCCGCCCAGCTCGTCACCCAGGCACCCGGAGGCCGCGGCGCCGTCCGCGAAGTCGTCGAGGTCATCCTGAAGTCCCAGGGCACGTGGGACAGTCTGATTTGACTTGTCCTTTGTCCGTGGTCCGTGGTCCGTGGTCCGTGGTTCGCTGACGCGGGCTGACCCGCGTGGCCCGGGGATCCCAAGGCACTCGAAGAGGGCTCGGAAGGAGCAGCGGAGCGGGAGCTCCTGCAACGGACAACGGACCAAGGACTACGAACGAATGCTCAAGCAGCTCCTCAAGGCCGCGACCGTCTTCTCCCTGCTGGTCGGGGGCTACTTCGCGTACGTCCACGCTTTCGACCACCTGGTGGCGCGCTTGCGCCGGATGCGCCCGGACGACACCATCTTATTCCCGCTGGTCACCTCGAAGTCGAAGGCGCGGGCGATCGCGCTGGCCGAGGAGGGGTTCGGCCCGGACCACTGGAGCGTCAAGAGCGATCAGCCCTACGCCTATTACAACGCCGAGCGCGGCTTCTGGATGTACACGCTGGACGTCAAGGAGATCCAGGAAGAGAACGGGGTGCGCTACGAGGGCAAGCGGCTGCGGATGAAGCCCTTCGCCATGATCTGGAAGTCCAGCGACGGCAAGAGTACCCAGATGCTCACCGCCGAGGAAGCGATCCTGGACATGAACCAGGCGGTGGGGCTGAGCAGCAAGCAGAGCAACGATGCTCTGAAGGTCAAGCATGCCCGGATCGAGGTGAACGTCCGCATCCGTGACGACCGCGGCACGCCCAAGAACCCGGCCGACGATCTGAACGTGGGTCCGATGAGCTACGTCGAGTACGACGAGGCGACCCAGCGGATCACGACCGAGTCGTATGTCGTCATCCGGGACCCCGAGCTCCTGGTGACCGGTACCCGCATGCTGATCCAACTGCGGTCGAGCGATCCCAACGACCTGCCTGGGCGGTCCGCGTCGGGCTTCCTGGGGGCGGAATATGCGATCCTGTACGACAACCCCCGGGTCGTGATGCGGGACGTGGGCCAGTCGGGAATGATGCCCGGTTCGTCGCCCCGCAAGGCGGCGGCCAAGCCGGTCGAGCTGGCGGTCAAGCCCGGGGGAGCCGGCTCGTCGCCCGCGACGGCCCAGCCGCCGGCGGACCAGCCGTCGCCGCTGGATATTCGGTGCGCCGGCCCGATGCGGATCGACCTGCCCAAGGACCGAGCGCCCGTCGAGGTCGGGCCGCCGGAGCCGCCGGCACCCACCAAGGTCCGGTTCGATCGCGACGTCGTCGCGCTCCACGGTCCGCCCAGTCGGGAACAGAACCAGCTCAATTGTGACACCCTGCGGCTGACCCTGGTTCCGGCAGAGAAGCCACCGCCGGAACGGACCGCCTCGGCACGGAAGGCTCCGGCGTCGACGCCCCGTCCGGGGTCAGCTCCGGCCGGCTCCGGTTCGGGGACAACCCCCGCCAAGCCGCCCGTGGCCACGGTGGCCCAGTCCGAGGCCGGCCGCAACGGCAAAGGGACCGAGTCCCCATCCGCATCCGCATCCGCATCCGCATCCCAGCCCGGTCCCGACTCCGGCGCGGATGCCACCGGGGCGAGCAAGGGCTTCTTCGGCAACCTGACGCTTCAGAAGGCCCACGCGACCGGCCATGCGGTCTGGCTCCAGCTCCGCGAGCAGGAGACCAAGGTCCGTTGCGTTGAGCTGATCCACGAGCGCCGGGCGCCGTACAAGCCCGACCAGACGTATTTCCGCGGCCACGCGACCCAGAGAGTCTACATCGAGAAGATCGACCGGGAGCGGATCGAACCCGACGCCGCGACGGCCCCAGCGGCCGGTGGCGGCTCCCCGGATCGGCCGCGGAAGGGAAAGATCAGCTCGGTCACGCACATCATGACGGCCGACGCGACCATCTTCGACAACGGGACCGGGCTGGACCTGGCGGATGTGGTGGCACGGGGCCCCGGCTGGCTGGAATCGCGGCCCGACCTGAAGGAGCCGGCCGATCGGATCGCGATCTGGCAGGAGCAGATCACGATCACCAACTTCGTGGGGCCGGACGACCGGCTTCAGCAGAAGAAGATCGTCCTGACCGGGAGCCGGCCCACCTTCATCGACACGGCGCAGCAGACCAAGCTCGACTCCGGCCAGACGCTCATCGTCTGGCTCGAGCCGGAGACCCCCAAGGCGACGGCCACCGCCGCGACCGCGACGGCGCAACCGGCGAGTTCTCAGGCCCCTGCCCCCAGCAACCTGAGCGGGAGTGGCTTGCAAATCAAGAAGCTGCACGCGCTGCGGGACGTGCACCTGACCGCGCCGAACCGGAAGATCACGGGGCGCAGCTCGCTCGATGCCGACTTCATCCAGGCCGAGCCGGCACCCGTGTTGGCCTCGGCCGCGCCGGCGAACGCCCCGGCGTCCGCACCGTCGGAGGGAACCGCTCCGACACCGGCCGCTCCCACTCCGGCCGCGGCTGCGGGGCCGGCGCCGGCGCCGGCGCGGGCGCCCGGGGCCGGTCAGAGCCAGAGCTCGACCGCAACCCCGGTTGCCAGCCAGGATTCCGCGCCCAAGCCGGAGGCCAAGCCGGCCATGACCGGCATCGCCGATCGGGTCTGGGCCCAGGTCGCGCTCCAGCCCGGCACGCGGCTGGACAGCCGGTCGCGCCGGCGCAGCGCGCCGGCTTCCGGGACCACCGGCGCGGCCGCGGCACCCACGACCACGACGGCGGCGGCGGACGCCTCGGATTCGGACGAGCCGGCCGCACCAGCCCAGACGGCCTCGGGCTCGTCATCCAGCTCCCAGGCCGAGATCCGCGAGGCCTGGCTCCACGGCAATGTGGCCTTGCACCAGGACAAGGCCCCCGACCCGGCCGCGCCTGCAACCGCTCCCAAGCCCAAGGGAGAGGACATCACCGGCGAGGCCGTCCACCTGATCAATCGGGGCGAGGGGAAGGTCCTGGCCTGGGCGTACACCCACGACCCGAAGGACCCCAGGCGATGGCCCGGGCCGATCCCCCCGGCCACGGTGATCACCGACGAGATGACCATCCGGGGCCTGGTCCTCCGGCTGGACCAGGAGCTCGACAAGGTCTGGTGCGACGGCCCCGGCGTGCTCACCAAGTGGACCGATCGGGCCCTGCTGACCGACAAATCGCCGACGCCGGCTAATCCCCAGGGCTCGGCAACCACCCCGGCCGGTTCCGACTCCACGGCCGCTCGCAACGGCGGGGCCTCACCGCTACCGGGCCGCGATGGCCGGCTCGTGCGGACGAGCGACTCCGATGCACCGGCGAACCCGAACCCTGATGCCGCGACCGCTCCCCCGCCCGCGCCCCGGCCCCGGACCCGCGGCGGCCGGCCGGTCGGCGACAAGGACCTGCTCACGATCACCTGGACCCAGCGGATGGAATTCACCGGCCGGACCAAGGACCCCCTTGGGCACCCCGCCGGCCGGGCCGACTTCTTTGGCCGGGTCAACGCCCAGATGGAAGACGCCCAGCTCAAGGCGAGCGAGAAGATGATCGCCTTCACCGACAAGGAAGTTCCACTCACTCAGCTCGGCTCCCTGTCCCGGAACGCGACCGGTGCCGGCCCCAGTGCCAACCGGCCGGCCAACGCCGACGTCGAGGCGGATGCCGATGACCCCTCCCAGGCCCAATCGCAGGCCGATCTGGCACTGATCTACTGCTATGGGAAGTCGCTGGGAGTCAGCCGCAAGGTCGATCCCGATCTTCCCATCGTGATTCAGAAGCAGATCATCCTCGCCGAGAAGCAGTTGATTTACGACCGGCGCACCGGCAAGTTCTACGTGCCCTGTGCCGGGACAGTCTGGCTCTACGACCGGAGCGACAACTCCTCCCAGACCGCCGGCCCCGAGACTGGCCGGAATGGTCAGGCCCCCCGAGGGACCACGCGGGGCGGCAGCCGGCCGTCGGGAGGCCGAGCCAGCTCCTCCGGCCGGACCGTCACGCCCACCTCGGGACGGATCAACGTCCGGTCGACCGGCGCCCCCCCCGCGACCGCCGGCGGTCGTCCCTCGACAGCCGCGCCGGCCACGCCCCCGGTCACCCGGCGGATCCCGCCGTTGATCCTCACCCAGATCGAGTTCACCACCGGCATGAGGGGACGACTCGGGACCGGCCAGGCGAATGACACCCAGCAGACGCGGTGGTCGGAGTTCTTCGGCGACATCGAGCTGGTTCGCGCGGAGGTCCCCACCGACGAGGGATCGAAGTCCGTCCTCGATCCCGACAAGCCGCTCCCCCCCGACGGCTTCTTCTTGACCAGCCAGATCTTGCGGGTCATCCAGGAGCCGCCGCCGGCCGGGGCGCCGGCGTCGACCCCGGCGCGGAGCTTCCTCAAAGCGTGGGATAATGTCACGGTGAACAAGGCCGAGGAGTCGGGCCTCCAGTGCGACATCGCCACCTACGACTCAGCCACCGATCAGCTCTATGCCTACGGCGAAGCGAACCGCGAGGTCGCCCTGATCCAGCAGAGCGGCCCGGGTCAACCGCCCTCGCGGAGCTCGGCCCAGGCGGTGCAGTACAACGTCAAGACGGGCACGGGCACCTCCGTCGGCAGCGACGTGGTCAACATCTTCGACAAGAAGACCGGCGCCCGGCCCCCGCACATCCCGCCGCCGGATCCCAACGCCAAGCCCAAGAAGAAGAAGAAAAACACCAAGTACCAGATTCCCCAGACCAACCTGGAGCGCCGTGGCTTCACGGGCTTCTGATGATCCGGCACAACTCGTAGGCTCCAGCGGTTTACGATTGGGTGGCGCAGGCAACGGCCCTCGCGCAGAACTGCCCCTGGCCCCCCGGAGCAAGGAGGTGGAAAAAGAGGGTGTCTTGTCGATTCCCTTTCCTCCCTTGTTGAAGGGGGGTCAGGGGGGGTGAATGAGCTAGCCCTTGCTTGAACACGATCCCCGGCCGCTTCCACCCCTGGGGCCGTGCATCCGCCGGACAACGCCTTTATAATCAGCCCAGCGACGGGAGGGCCGGACCTCCCAGCGGCGGCGGATTCGGTCAACGGATACCTGGCACCTGGGGACACCAATCATGGGACGCTCGCAACAGCCGGGTCTGGGCTGGCGTAGTCTGGCCGTGGGCGTGGGACTCCTGGGCATCACGGCACTCGGCCTGGCGGCGGCCTGGTCGCCGGTGTCGGCCGACGATCGGTCGAGCCTGGGCTCCGGGGTGTACCCGGCCGCCTATGCGATCCAGGGAGCCAAAGTGATCGCCGCGCCCGGGAAGGTCTTCGACCCCGGAACCATCGTGGTCCGCCGCGGCGTGATCGAGGCGGTCGGGCCGGCGAAGGAGATCGCGATCCCCTACGACGCCGAGTCGATTGAAGGCAAGGGGCTGGTGGTCTATCCCGGGTTCATCGACCTGTACACGACGGTGGGCCAGCGGAGTGGAGTCGAGCGGTCGGCCACCGGCCGGGGCCGGCCGGTCGACCTGGCCGAGGCGCCGCTGGCCTCGACCCCGGCCGACAACCGCCGGGGCCTGACGCCCGAGTTCGAGGTCGCCGGCCAGATCGAGCTGACCGAAGCCCTGGCCGAGCCCCGGCGGCGACTCGGGTTCACCGACCTGCTCTCGGCCCCCGCCGGTGCCATCGCCACCGGCCAGAGCGCCCTGGTCAGCCTCAGCGGCCTGCCGCGCCGCGAGGCCATCCTCGCGGCACCCGTCGCCCTGCATGTGAACCTCGCCCCGCCGTTCGAGCCGGGTGGCACCGCGGGGCGACCGGACGCCAATCCGCCCACGCCCGGACCAGGGCCTGGTCCTGGTCAGGGTCGCCGCCGCGGCGCCGAGCCGGCCGGACCCGTCGAGAACCCCTATCCCCGCGCGCTCATGGGCGCCATCGCCCACCTCCGCCAGGCGATGCTCGACGCCGATCATCTCCACACGCTCAATGCCTTTTACGAGGCCCATGGCGGCGTGCAACCACCCTACGACCCAGCGCTCAAGTCCCTGGAGGCCGCGCGCCAGCGGAAGCTGGCCGTCTGGTGGGAGGCGAACTCCCGCGACGAGATCCACCGTGCGCTCGACCTGGCCGAGGAGTTCGGCACCTCGGCCGTGATCGTGGGCGGCCGCGAGGCGGCCAAGGTGGTCGAGCGCCTCAAGGCGGCCAAGGTCCCCGTCGTCCTGCGGCTGAACGTACCCGAGGAGCCCGGGGTCCCCTCCGAGGCCGAGTATCGCAAGAAAGCGGCCGCCGTGCGCGATGAGCCCCTCCGCGTTTTGGCCCACCGCAAGGCGCGGTGGCAGGAACACCTGGCGACGGCCTCCGTCCTGGCCAGGGCCGGGATTCCCTTTGCCTTCGCCACCGAGGGCATCGACCGGCTCGACTCCGTCCCGGCCAACCTGCGCCAGGTCCTCAAGGCCGGCCTCAAGGCCGATGACGCCCTGGCCGCGCTGACCCAGCAGGCGGCGACCATCGCCGGCGTCGGCCGGCGCCTCGGCACGCTCGAGGCCGGCAAGCTCGGGCACGTCATCGCCATGACGGGGCCGTTCTCCGATGAGCGGGCCAGGGTCCGCTACGTGCTGATCGACGGCTTGAAGTTCGAGGTCAAGCCGGAGGATCGGGAACGGGCCCGGGGCAAGTCCCGCGGCGCGGGCGGTGAGGAAGCTCCCTCCGAGACGGGTGAAGTCGCCGAGAAGTCCAGGCCGGCCTCGGAACGCGGCCCGGCGCGCGACCGACCCGACGCGTCCGCCAAAGAAATCGCCAAGAATCGAGCCGCGATCGAGAAGAATGCCGCCAAGATCGACGAGGGCCTCGCCAAGCTGGCCGACCAGGGCCGTCGCCTCGAACAACTGGAGAAGAAGTCCGCCAAGAAAGCCGAGGTGTCCACCAAGCCCGGCGCCTCGAAATCCCAGGAGTCGAAGCCGGCCGCGCCCAAGTCGGAGACCTCCAAGCCGGCAATGCCCCGCTTCGTCGACGTCGCCACCGAGCTGGACGAGGACCGTAAGCCGGCGATCCAGACCGGCGGCAACGTGCTGATCAAGGATGCGACCATCCTGACCGTCACCAAGGGGACGATCCCCAAGGGGTCGATCCTGGTCGAGCGCGGCAAGATCAAGGCGGTCGGCACGGAGGTGACGGCCCCCAAGGGCGTGACGGTCCTCGACGCGGCGGGCCTGGTCGCGATGCCCGGGATCATCGATACCCACTCGCACATCGCCATCCAGGGCGGCGTCAACGAGATGAGTCTCTCGGTGGTGCCGGAGGTCCGGGTCAAGGACGTCGTGACTGGCGATGATGTGGCGATCTACCGGGCGCTGGCCGGCGGGACGACGACGGCGCGGCTGCTGCACGGATCGGCCAACACGATCGGCGGCCAGGACGCGGTGGTCAAGCTCCGCTACGGCAAACCGGGCCGCGACCTGATCATCCGGGACGCGCCCCAGGGAGTGAAGTTTGCGCTGGGCGAGAACGTCACCCGCTCCCCCCGGCGGTTCCCCAATACCCGGATGGGGGTCGAGGCGGTCATCGAGCGCGCCTTCGACGAGGCCCGGGCCTACCGCGCGACCTGGGATGCGTACAGGAAGTCCCAGAACGAGCAGGGAACCTCAGGGCATCGGCCCGTCCCACCGCCGCGGGTCGACCTGCGGCTCCAGGCGCTGGCCGGCGTCCTCGACGGCTCGATCCGGATTCATAGCCACTGCTACCGCGGCGATGAGATCCTGATGCTGCTCGGCACGGCCCAGAGGTATGGCGTGCGCGTGCAATCGCTCCAGCATGTCCTGGAGGGCTACAAGGTCGCCGCCGAGATCGCCGCCCACGGGGCGAGTGCCTCCACGTTCTCCGATTGGTGGGCCTACAAGATCGAGGCCTACGACGCGATCCCGTTCAATGCCGCCTTGCTCACCGAGGCCGGCGCCAACGTCTGCATCAAGAGCGACGATGCCGAGCTGATGCGCCACCTCAACCTCGAGGCGGCCAAGATGGTCAAGTACGGGAACGTCTCCGAGGCGCAGGCCCTGGCGATGATCACGCTCAACCCGGCGCGCGAGCTGGGCCTGGCCGATCGGCTGGGCTCGATCGAGGTGGACAAGGACGCTGATATCGTGCTGTTCAACGCCCACCCCTTCGACGCCTTCTCGCGATGCGAGCTGGCGCTGATCGACGGCGAGGTGTACTTCCAGCGGCGCGAGCCGGGGGGCAAGCCGGCCGCCCGGCCCGGCAATCACGTCACGATGCCCGCCCCGCCCGAATCGGTCCGCAACCGGACGATCGAGATCACCGCGCAGCCCAAGGGGATCTTCGCCCTCGTCGGGGCGAACCTCCACCCGGTCAGCGGGCCCGAGATCCGGGGAGGGACCCTGGTGATCGCCGACGGCAAGATCGTGGCGATCGGACCGGCCGGGACCCCGATCATTCCGGAGGCCCAGACGATCGAGCTCAGCGGCCTGGACGTCTGGCCCGGCATGATCGATGGCGGGTCCACCCTGGGCCTCTTCGAGATTGGCAGCCTGAGCGAGACCCAGGACTACGCCGATTCCGCCCAGTTCCAGCCCGAGCTGCGCAGCAGCACGGCGCTGCGGGCCGACAGCGAGCACATCCCGGTGACCCGTGCCAACGGCATCCTGACCTCGTTCGTTCAGCCCTCGGGCGGCGTGATCTCGGGCCAGGGCTGCGTGATCGACCTCCGCGGCTGGGTGCCGCGCGACCTGGTCATCGCCGATCGCGTGGCCTTGAACGTCACGATCCCGGCCTACATCCCCCGCAATCCCGAGGGGCGGCGGTTCGGACCGGGCCGGCCGGGACCCGGTCCCGGACCCGGCCCGGGCGGCGGCGGGGCGCCTGACCCGAACGAGCGGCGGAAGGAGCGGCTCGACCAGATCAAGGAGCTCTTCCGCAAGGCCCTCGCCTACGACGCCGTGGTGGAGGCAGCCCGCCGCCGCGGCGCGGCGCCGCCGGCGCCCGATCCCCGGCTCGAGGCCCTGGCCCCCTATGCCCGCGGCGCCAAGCCGGTGATCCTCCACGCCGAGAACTCGGTCGAGATCCTCGACGCGCTCGAGCTGGCGCGGGGGTTGAAGCTCCAGGCGGTGATCTCCGGAGCCGCCGAGGCGTGGAAGGTGGCCGAGGCCCTCAAGCAGGCCAAGGTCCCGGTGCTGCTCGGCGGTCCGTTGCACCTGCCCAGGCGGGACCACGATCCCTACGACGCAGCCTACGCCAACGCCGCGAAGCTCCACGCCGCGGGTGTCCCGTTCGCCCTCCGGTCCCAGGGGAGTGGAGGCGGCTCGGCGACCGCCGCGCGCAACCTCCCCTACGAGGCCGCGACCGCCGTCGCCTTCGGCCTGCCCGAGGACGTCGCCCTCCAGGCCGTCACCCTGGCCCCGGCCCGGATCCTCGGACTCGACAGCCAGTTGGGCTCGCTGGAAGCCGGCAAGCGCGCCAACCTGGTGGTCACCGCCGGCCACCTCCTCCAGCCGACCACGACGGTGCTGGCGCTGTTCATCGACGGCGAGCCGATCCGTCCCGAAAGCCGCCACACCCAGCTCTATGCCAAGTATCGCCGCCGGCTGGACGAGGTCCGCGCCGGCCGGGCCCGGCTGGGGATTGACCCCGGCGCCGGCCGCGCCCTCAGCCATCGTTGAGCGGGGGCGAACCTTGGCCCCAGTCGCAGCGCTCCGACGCGCCCCCCGTCGTGACCGATCGATCCCCAGCCCAGATCGCAGGCCCGCGCCGGACGACGCGGGCCTGCGACCGGTTCCCATGATCACCGCACGAAGCTTACACCACGTGGGCAGCCACCCTCCGGCTGGCCGCTGACCAAACCTTGATCGGCGGCACGGGCTCCTCGCTGGGCGGCGCGGGGCTGGGCCGCGCGGCCGGCGTGGAGCGGAGGTAGGTGCCAAGGATCCGTCCGAACTGGTCCTGGTGGTGGGTGCGGCTGAGGTAATCCGTCACACCCATGCGATACAGTGTGGTCGCCTGGTCCACGCGGTAACGGTCCGCGATGACCAGCACGGGCACACGCCGCGCCAGAACCGTGGTTACCCAGAGGAGGCGATTCAACTCCTCGTAACGGCCGCCATGGCGGTTCCAATGGACCACAATCAGCCGCGGTCGAGCCGTCGACAGCAACGAGCAGGCCTCGTCGATCGTCCCCGCCACAATCATCCGGCTTCCTGCCCCATTCTGCTCATGGATCTGTCGCCGGAAGAGGCCGAGAAACTGATCGTCACCCGTGATCGTCAGAATTGTGGAATCGACCATACTTGGTTTGCTCCCTGTGCAGGAAGAGTGCGTATCCATGCATTCTTACAGGGGCGTTGACATGGTCGCCCTGCGAAGGGCGGACTCGCGCTTGATCCATCGCCGCGGATCGATGCTTGGACGGCTGCGATTGGAACCCAGGAAACGACCGTCGACAGCGAAAGACCCGGGCCTGCCTCGCCTCTGGTCCGTAGGGCCTCAGTACCCAAGATCGATTATACGAAAGTTTTCGAAAGATGTGCCCCCCTGGGCGACAGATTTCATGACCTTAGGATCTAAATCTCTATGAGTCATTGTTTTAGATGAGACAAGAAATATCAGAAAAATCGATGACGATGTCGCGAAAAAACCACAAGGACACCCGCGAGGGTCAATCCCGGAAGGGGTGACCTTGGGTCTTGCACGACTGGGCAAGATCGGTGAGGATGCGTCCTTCAGGGACGAGTCCGTTCCGCAGCCGGCACAACATGGGAAGATCCCTCGATGTGATCATGTTGACTGGTCCGCCGGCAGCCTGCGATCGAGTCTCGCTTCGTTGAGGGTTCACAGCCATGGTCTCACAGATTCGTGGGTGGTGTCTGGTTCTGGTGAGCCTCCTCGCTTGGGTCCCCGCGGCGTGGGCCCAACCGGGGGCGGCCGGGCGGTCGTTGGAGATCGACTTCATCGACGTGATGGGGGGCGCGGCGACGTTGATCGTGACCCCCGATCGCGAGTCGATCTTGATCGACTCGGGCTGGCCGGGCTTGGAGGATCGCGATCCGCAGCGGATCGTCCACGCCTTGAAGGACCTGGCGGGCTGCGACCACCTCGATCACCTGGTCACGACCCACTGGCACACGGATCACTTCGGCGGCGTGGCGGGCCTGACCCGCCGGATTCGGATCGACCACTTCTGGGACCGGGGGCTCCCCGAGGATGGCGATCCCCGGCTGGATTTCCCCGACGGTCCCAAGCCCGGCGATCCCCTGGGACAGGCCTACCGCGCCGCCAGCCAGGGGAAGCGCAAGGCCCTCAAGGCCGGTGACACCCTGCCGCTGAAAGGTTTGACGGCGCTGGTCCTGGCCTCCGGGGGCATGGTCATCGATCCGGTCCAGCGGTTCGGCCGCAGCGGCGAGCTGCCGCTGAACCCCCTGTGCGGCGAGGCTCCTCCGGACCAGGCGCCGGACCGTTCCGATAACGCACGCAGCCTCGCCTTGCTGTTCACCCTGGGGCGGTTCCAGTTCTTCGACGCGGGCGACCTGACCTGGAACGTCGAAAAGAAGCTGGTCTGCCCCGTGGACCTGATCGGCAAGGTCGACCTGTACCAGGTGACTCACCATGGGATGGACATCTCCAATCACCCGACGCTGGTGCGGACGATCGCGCCCACGGTCTCGATCATGAACAACGGCCCGCGGAAAGGGGGCGCGGCGGCGACGGTCAAGCTGCTCCGGTCGATTCCCACGATCGAGGCGGCCTATCAACTGCACCGCAACGTGGCCACGCGTCCCGAGGACAACACGGAGCCCGCGCTGATCGCCAACAAGGACCCGGCGGGCGGCCAGATCATTCGCGTCTTCGTGGATCCCGACGGGTCGAGCTTCACCGTGCAGATGGGCGAGGATGGGCCGAAGCGGCGCTTTGCCAGCCGGTAGTCTTGGGGGCGTCGGGATGGATTCGAGCCCAGGGGATCGGCCGCGACGGTTCAATCTGGGAGACGGCCTGCTCCTGATCGGGGCCCTGGCCCTCACCCTGAGCACGCTCGTCCCGAACTGGTTTGCCCGCATCCCGGGTCGCATCCGCTTCTGGCGGGAAATGCTCCCAAACGTGGTGAGCATGTCTCCGCCGTTCCTGGCCTGGGGACCGTTAGCGCGTCGGATCGTTGCCGAGGTCATCCATGAAGTCTTCATCCAGTTGCTGAGCGCGGTGCTTCTGGGGCTGACGCTGGTGCACCCCGTGATGCGGCTGCGGCGTCCTCGGCCGCCCTGGCGCGCGGTGTTTCGGCAATCCGGCTTCGTGGTCTGCCTGGGAGTGATCGTCGGCTCGCTCATCCTCGCCGATCTTGAATGGGTCGCGGGGATCCAGGTCCAGGGGGCCGTCCTGGCCTGCGCCCTGCTCCTGTTCTGGCCGGTTCTCGGTCTGCCCCCCTGGCGATCGGAAGCGAGCGGGATCGATCGCCTCGGCCGGGCCGTGGGCTGGGGCTGGATCGTCGCCGTCGCGAGTGAGACGCTCCTGAACTACCTCGGATGACGCCGATCCGCAAAGTCGGGCCGGCTTTACCGGCCGGCCCCACGCGGGGCCGACTCCGCGGAGCGGGGCCGCGTGCCCTGGGAGCTGGTCCCGGCCGGCAGGGCCGGCCCGACTTTCGGCTGATTCTTCCAGCGCCGATGGAGCCACAAGTACTGGGTCGGGTCCTGGCGGATGAGGCGTTCGAGGGCCGAGGTGAAGCGCTGGGTCAGGACGCGGACGTCGTCGGCCGTGCCGGTCAGGTCGGCGGGGTCGATGATGTCCTGGCAGCGGATCTCGTAGCGGAACCCGGGCCCGATCCGCCGCGCGACGCCGACGATGACCGGTGCCTGGTGCTCGATGGCCAGAAGCGCAATGGCCTTGTGAGTCGAGGCGTGCCGGCCGAAGAACTCGACGTAGACTCCGCGCGGGCCGGCATCCTGATCGGCCAGGAACGACACGACCCCGTTGGCGCGGAGCACCTCGACCATCTGGTCCAAGCCCCCCGTCTTGGGGATCAGCGTCTGGCCGGTCCGCTTGCGGAACCAGCGGATGTACCGATCGAGGTACGGATTGTCCAGCCGCCGGGCGACCGAGGCGGTGGGGAACCCGAAAAGGCCGAAGATGTAACCGGCCAGCTCCCAGTTGCCGTAATGGCCGCTGAGGAAGATCAGGGGACGGCCGCCGGTGAGGAGCTGGTCCATGACCGGCACGTACCCGACCAGGACCACCCGATCCCGCCAGTTGGTCAGGTGCAGCTTGCGCGGGGTGTGCAAGAGCTCCATGATCATCCGGCCGAAGTGGAGATACACCCCGCGGACGATCCGGTCGCGCTCGGGCTCGGTCAGCCGATCGCCGAAGGCCATCCGCAGGTTGTCATGACCGACCTGGCGATGCCGTCGGTCGAGGTGATACGCGATCCAGGCCGCGAGCCTTGCCAGGCCATACGATTGCTCGATGGTGAGCATCTGCGCCAACGCGACCACCAGGCGAATGCCCAGATAGACCAGGTAGTCGAGCCAGGGGCGGCGCACCTTGTGGCGGGGCATGACGAGTCACTCCGTTGACAACCAGGCCGCGGCGCGGGGCGGAACTGCGGCCGCGCGTCACTCGTCCAGCGGCAAGATGACCTGGGCCCCGGTCTCGGCCGAGCGGTAGATGGCCCGGATGATCTCGACGGATTTGCGCCCCTCGCGGCCGTCGACCAGCGGGGCGCGTCCTTCATCGATCGCCTGGAGGAAGTCGACGAGCTGATCGCGGTGTCCGAGGTGGGTGATGCCGCGGGGGTCGCTGGCGCCGGCCTTGAAGCCGGTCTGCGCGGCCATGGCCGCGTAGACCTCGTTGTCGCTGGGGACCTTCTCCTGGAACTCCCAGAGCGTGATGTCATCCTGCTCGACCCGCGCCGAGCCGCGATCGCCGTGGATCTCGGTCCGCTTCAACAGGCCGGGATACGCGCTGGTGGCGGCCTCGATCACGCCGAGGGCACCGCTCTTGAAGCGCAAGGCGGCAACCGCCGTGTCCTCGACCTCGATCCGAGCATGCGCCAGCAGGGCGGTCATCGCCGTGAGGGAGGCGACGTCTCCCATCAGCCAGTAGAGCAGATCGACGTTGTGGATCGCCTGGTTCATCAACGCCCCGCCGCCGTCGAGGTTCCAGGTCCCGCGCCAGCCGCCCGAGTCATAGTACTGCTGGGTCCGCCACCACTTGACATACGTATCGCCCAGGGTCAGCCGGCCGAAGCGGCCGGCGTCGATCGCCTGCTTCAGCCGGAGATTGGCCTCGCTGAACCGGGAGGGAAAGATCGTGCAGAGCCGCACGCCGGCCTGATCGCAGGCGGTGATGATCGCGTCGCAGCGCGGCAGGGTGATCTCCAGCGGTTTCTCGACGACCACGTGCTTGCCCGCGGCGGCGGCGCGCACGGCCGGCTCCTGGTGCGCGCCGCTGGGCGTGCAGACGCAGACCACGTCCAGACCCGGCTGCGCCAGCATCGCGTCCAGGTCCTCGAAGATCGCACAGCCTCCCTTGGCCAGCCGGGCAATCTTCTCGCCGTTGGCCGGGTGCCGGCTCCAGGCGGCGACCACCCGGGCGTTGTCGATCTCGTTGATCGCCCGGGTGTGAAACTCCGCGATCATTCCACAACCGATGATGCCGAATCCGTGCTGTGCCATGCTGTGCCTGCCTGGGTCGGGGCCATGTCCGACGTGCTGATCTACACGAGCCTCACCCGCACGATCTTGCGCTTTCCGACGCGTACGATCAAGCCGTCCGAGACCGCGATCATCGTCCTGGGATCGGTGATCGCTTGGCGGTCGGGACCGATGGTCAGGCCCCCCTGCTCGATCACGCGGCGGGCGTTCGCTCCGCTCGACTCCAGGCCGAGCTCCCGGAGCAGGACGAAGGCCGGAATCCGACCCGCGGCGTCGAGCTTGCTGGCGTCGAGGGCCACTTCCGGGATCTCCTCCGGATCTTCCCCCGCGGCGCGGCGGCGGAATTCCGCCGCCACACGCTCGGCGGCGTCGGCTCCGTGGTATTGCGTCACGATCGCCTTGCCCAGCACCTCCTTGGCGTCCCTGGGGTTGACCCCCGGGCCCAGCAGTCGAGCCACCTCGTCCAGGGGAAGCTCGGTCAGAAGAGTGAAGTACAGCCGCATCGGCTCGTCGGGGATGCTCATGATCTTGCCGAACTGGTTCTCCGCCGATTCGGCGACCCCGATATAATTCCCCAGGCTCTTGCCCATCCGCCGCACCCCATCGGTGCCCACCAGGATCGGCATCGTCATGGCCACCTGCGGCTCTTGCCCTTGCTCCTGCTGGAGGTCCCGCGCCACCAGGAGACTGAAGAGCTGCTCGGTCCCGCCCAGCTCCACGTCCGCCCGGATCTCCACCGAATCCCATCCCTGCATCAAGGGATAGAGACACTCGTGGAGATAAACCGGTTTGGCGGCGGCCAGGCGCTGGGCGAAGTCTTCGCGGGCCGTGATCTGGCCCAGGGTCATCCGGCGCGTCAGGTCAAGGATGTCGAGGAACGACCAGCGGGAGAACCAATCCCCATTGTGGTGGACCTCGGCGCGGTCCAGGTCGATGATCCGTCCCACCTGGGCGAGGTAATCCCGCGCGTTGGCCTGGACCTGTTGCGGGGTCAGTTTAGCCCGGGTCTCGTCCCGACCCGAGGGATCCCCCACCAGGGCGGTGTAATTGCCGATAATAATAATCGCGGTGTGACCCAAATCCTGGAATTGACGTAACTTTCGTAAGGGGACCGTATGGCCGAGATGGACGTCGATCCCGGTTGGGTCGATGCCGTACTTGACGCGGAGCGGGCGATTTTCGCGGACGGCGCGCTCCAGCTTCTTGAGGAATTCGGGCTCCGGGACGATCTGCTCGACACCGCGTTTGAGGATCGGGAGCTGTTGGGAGACGTCCAGCATGGGTCCACCTTGCGAGAGTGGTCCGTGGTCCGTGGTCCGTGGTCAGCGAAGCAAAGGACCGGTCGCCTCGCATCACCCGCCATCCGGGGATGTGGCCGACGGAGCGCTCCCGATGTACGATAAGAGGGAACGGCGCGCGACGACCGAGAAAGAGGAGATCGATGCCATCCATGGGGATGATCATACCAGAGCAGTTCCTGCTGGCCATCGTCGTCTGGTTGGCGCTGGCCCTCTTCTCGGGGATGGTGCTGAGCTGGATCTGGGCGTTGCGGCGGCTGGTGGCGCGGCAGCCGCTGCTGCCCGAGCGACCGCTGGTCGAACGGAATCCGCCCCCCTGGGGCGGCGGGACCGTGCTGCTGGTCTTTGTGACGTATGTCCTCGGTAATGTCCTGGCATTCTGGGGTTATGCCCGGGCGACCGGCGTCGCTGCAACCGAGCAGGCAGCCCGGATCACGATGGTTCCGGCGACGGAAGCCCAGCAATCGGAATCGGGCAAGACCGATCAGGGCGCAACCGCTAGGCCGCGCGAGGGCGATCGCCCCGGATCGAAGACGCCCGCCACCGGTCCCACGGCTTCGGCGCACTCGCCGGGCGCGGAGACCGACGTTGAGAAACTTTCCCTCACCGAGCTCATGGCCGTGCAGACGGCCATCAGCCTGGTCTTGCTCGTCCTGGTGCCGTGGCTGGTCCGGGCGGCCTCGGGGGCCCGGCTGCGCGACTTCGGCCTGAGCTTCCAGGGTTGGGACCGTCAAGCCGCCGCCGGCATGGTGGCCGTCCTGATCACGGCACCCGTGGTCTATGGGATCCAGCATGTCATCGTCAACCTGTTGCATGTCCGGCCGCGGTCGCATCCCGTGGAAACAATGCTCCGCGATCAAGCCTCCGGCGGCGTGGCCGACCTGGCCATCCTCGCGGCCGTGATCGTGGCGCCCCTGCTCGAAGAGCTGCTGTTCCGCGGGATCTTCCAGCGCTGGCTGATCAAGCTGTTGTCCCAGCTCGGTGCGAAATGGCGGGCGGCCACCCAGCCCCGGCCGGCGCGGGACCTGGTCCGAGTCCTCCCGGTCCTTCCCCCGGATGAGCTGGACTACCGGGTCTCCCCGCTGCCGGAACCCGTCGATCCCTCCCAGCTCGGCTCTGGGCCAGCGGTCGAACCGGAGTCCCCAACCAAGAACATCGAGGCCTCAGCCGGCCCCGGCGCAGGGATCGCGATCGTCCTCACCTCGCTTTTCTTCGCCGCCGTCCATATTCCCCAATGGCCGGCACCCATCCCTCTGTTTGTCCTGTCGCTGGCCATCGGCACCGTCTACCATCGCACCGGCAGCCTCATCGCCGCTGTCTGCATGCACGCAGTTTTCAATGGATTCAGCGTCCTTGGTCTCATCATCATGCTGGTGGGAGCCCCTCGGAGCGCGGTGGAGAAAGCCATTCCACCACCGGCCCTTGAGCGCGGCGCACCGGTTGAGCGTCCCAAACCCATGAGCCCAGGGGACCGGCCGGTCGCCGGGTTGAGGAAAACGGGAATCACGACCCGTTTTCTTCTAGACGAAACCCGCGCAGGCTGTTACAGTTCTCGTGTCGTGCGAAAAATCCCTGGGGGGCCGAGGCCAAATATTTCGCAAACCAATCTGCTATCTCTTGCCAGCGACGGGCCTGACGAACGCCAAAAAAGGGTTCCAGTAATCCTCTGCTGGAGTGGTGTCCGATGAGATAGGGACCGGGTTTTTGGCGATCTCGGAAGGCCGGAGCGATCGATCACCCCGATCGCTTGCCAACGGTGCAACTTCGTGGCGCAGGGACAATGACGACCTCTGCGCGACACGCGACGATTTGCGACGGGTGCCGACCCGTCGGGACGTCCGGTCACCGATGCCAGGACGGCCGACGCCGGGGGGATTCGGGTCCCCGCCGGCTCAAGGGAATGTGGAGCGTAGACCTGCTGTTTGGGTCGCGTTTCTACTCGAGAGGGTCTTGTTCGATGAACGATTCGAAAACCAAGAAGATCGCACCTGTGCATGATGGGTTTGAATGGGCTGGTGCCGTCGCCCGAGTGCGTCGAGGTGTCCGATCGGCCCGCGCCGGCCGTCGCGCGGCGCTGTTGAGCATGCTCACCGCGGCCTATGTCAATTCCAGCCGTGGTGGCCGCATCAGTGATCGCACCGCCGGCGAGCGTTGATGGATCGTATCCGACGCCTCGATTCCCATCGCGTGGTTCGCTCGCTCCACAAAAACGGATTCGGGACTGAGAGAGACACACCAGCCGAACCGCTTCTCCCAGGCATCCGCCGGAGAAGCAGTTCGGCTTCGTTTTTCGAATACGGATGCTTTAACCACCAACGGCGAGAGACTTAACCACCAACGGCGAGAGACTTAACCACCAACGGCGAGAGACTTAACCACCAACGGCGAGAGACTTAACCACCAACG
>JAJPJC010000013.1 GCA_021324445.1 Isosphaeraceae bacterium | reverse complement strand
TGGCCGTCGGGCGCCTGCGGCAGAAGCCTCATCTGGTCCGTTCCTTCTTTGCACAGGCCGGGTTGAAGCTCAAGGAGACTTAAACCTCTTTGCGCAGCGGTCAGTAGTATGGGATCGCGGACTGTTTGTCACAAGAGGTTCAACCGCTCGCGACCGGCGAGGGGGGATGAGCGAGCCCGGTTCGGCTCGAGGGACGATGCAACGTGAAGGAATCTCTCAACGGTTGGAGCTGGCCTTGCGCTGGTCGGCCCGCTGGCACGATGGGCAGAGACGCAAGGGGGGCGACATCCCGTATTTCCTGCATGCCGCCGCCGTGGCGATGATCCTGGACCGAGCCGGGTTCGACGAGGATGTGGTGATCGCCGGGGTGTTGCACGACGTCGTTGAGGACACCGCGGCGACCTGCGCGGACATCACCCAGCGGTTCGGCCCCGGGGTGGCCGAGCTGGTGCGCCAGTGCTCGGAAATCAAGACCGATACCCAGGGGCGAAAGCGTCCCTGGATCGACCGGAAGCGCGATCATCTGGCGGCCCTGGCCGAGGCGTCGATCGCCGCCCGGGGAGTGATCCTCGCCGATAAGCTGCACAACCTGATCAGCATCGAGCTCGACCTGGACGAAGGGCGTCCTGTCTGGTCGCTGTTCAACGCCGATCGGTCGCAGGTCTTGTGGTACTACCAGGCCACGATCGAGACCTGCGACGGCGAGGATCCCCGGGTCCACGCGCTGGCCACCATGTGCCGGGAGGTCCTCACCCGGATCGAATCGCGCGGCTGAGCCGCATCAGGCCTTCAGGATCGGCAGGGGTTCGAATCGTTGACCGAGGACCGTCTCCGCGGGCAGGCCCAGCCACTGGTCCAGGAGCGTGGCATAGACGCGGCGGAAGTCGATCGACCACTTCAGGTCGCCGTCGACCAGCTCGCCCAGGCGGGGCGTCTCGCCGATCAGCCCGGCTTTCAGCCTCGGCCCGGCGAGGAAGACGGGTCCGGCGGTCCCGTGATCGGTCCCCAGCGAGCCATTCTCGGTCGGACGGCGGCCGAACTCACTGAAGGCCATCAGGACCACGCCGTCGGCCAGCTTGGCGGCCGCCAGGTCGTCCAGGAAGGCGCGGATCGCCCGGGAGAAATCGCCGAGGAGCTGGGCCTGGGCCGGCAACTGGACCGCGTGAGTGTCGTAACCGGACTGGATCGCGTAGTAGACCCGCGCCCCGGCCCCCGCCTTGATCGACTGGGCGACCAGCTCCAGGTGCTTGCCCAGCTCGGAAGCCGGGTAACGGGCCGTCGCGTCACGGCCCCGACTGGCCGCGGTCGAGAGCTCCTCGGCGGTCGCATAGGCACTCGTCACGCTGCGATTGACGAATGACGCCAGGTCGTCGCCGGCCGTCTGTCCGGGCGCCGCCACGGCCGCCGCGGGGATCGCCAGCGCCAGGTCGGCCGGGTCGGCGAACGACGCGGTCACCGTCCGCCGCCCGCGCAACGCCCGCGGCAGGTCGCGCTCGCCGACGAACACGGCCGAGGGGCCGTTCGCGATCCCGGCGCCGTCCAGCGCCCGGCCCAGCCAGCCGTGGACTTCCGGTTTCTGTCCGTCCAGGTGCGCCGTCTGCCAGATCGCCATACTTCGAAAATGGGACCGGTCCGGATTGGGGTAGCCGACCCCCTGGACGATCGCCAGCCGGCCGTCGTCGACCATCTCGGCGGCGCGGCGCATCGCCGGGTGGAGTCCGACGTGCTGGGTCAGCTTGCAGAGCCGATCGGCGGGCAAGCGCAGCTCCTTGCGGTGCCGGGCGTATTCCTCGTCGCCGAAGGGGACGACCGTGTTGATCCCGTCGTTGCCGCCGTCGAGCTGGACCACGACCAGGATGCGGCCGTCGCGCTCGGGCCGGGCCGCCCGCGCGGTCCGCGCCAGGAAGCCCGGTACGACCGGGGCCAGCGAGAGCAGGGCCGAACGCTTCAAGAGTCCGCGGCGCGTGAGCATGGGCAAAGCTCCAATCAGGAAAGAGGAATCCCAGAATCAGATTTAACCACGAAATACACGAAATACACGAAATAAAAATCAACGGGGAAAAAATGACTGAGTACCGGCTCGGTCTCAGTCCTTGCCGTCCACTCCTGCCGTCCACTCCGTGACCGAAATCCGAGACGTCTCGATTCTTATTCTTATTTGGTGTATTTCGTGTATTTCGTGGTTAAACAATCTGCTTCCGTGGTTGAGAACCTTCTTCTGTGGTCTCTAGCCCGCTGTCAGCTCAATTGCGCCTCCGGTCGGGAGAGGAGGAGGGCGACGGCCCGGTTGAATCGGTTGGGCTCCGAGTCTGCGGTCGAATCCGACTTGCGGAGGATGGCCTGGCAAGTGGCCGCATCGATCGGGCGTCCCAGCAGCAGCTCGGCGGAGAAGCGCAGGGCGGTGGCGGCGTCCGTTCCGCGACCGTGGCGTGCGGCCAGGCCGAGGAGGTCGGGCGCGTTGGCGGTGGATGCCGCATTCAGGCGGCCCTCGACAAGAGCGGCGGCGAAGTTGGCGCGGGCGAGGATGGTACGGCCCGCCAGCCAGTTGCGGCCGCCGGGCCAACCCCCGACGTTGGGCGGGTAAAACAGTTCCTGGCCCATTCGGCCGGTCCACTCGGCGAGCAGGAGCGTGCTGGGGGGCGGGTTGAAGCGTTCCAGGCTCCGCACCGTGCCGATGACGAACGGGGCCGGCTCCGAAACCTGCGCGTGCAGGTTGCGCGCGGCGAAGAACCGCTCCGAGCGGAGGATCGTCTCGACGCCCCGGCCGATGTGCAGGCTGTCGCTGTGCAGTTGCCCGGCCAGCTCGGCGACCGCGGACTCGTCGGCCCCATTCT
Organism: Isosphaeraceae bacterium; assembly: GCA_021324445.1. Taxonomy (GTDB): domain Bacteria; phylum Planctomycetota; class Planctomycetia; order Isosphaerales; family Isosphaeraceae; genus JAJPJC01. The sequence goes on along the minus strand of JAJPJC010000013.1, from coordinate 33,562 downwards.
CGCCCAGGAACGCCTGGCAGAGCCGCCAGGCCAGCCGGTGCGCCGTGGCGGGGTGTTCCAGCAGCCGGTCCGCGAGCGTGTCCCCGTCGAGGCGTCCGGTGCGGCCCAGGATCGTCTTGGCCTCGTCGTCGTGCCAGTCGGGGCGGAAGGTGTATCGGCCCTGCTGGACCGTCCGCCCGGTCAGCGCCCGGGCGGCCTCCTTGACGTCGCGCTCGGTGTAATGACCGATCCCCAGGGTGAACAGCTCCATCAGCTCGCGCGCCAGGTTCTCGTTCGGCTTGCCTTTCCGATTCGATGAGGCGTCGAGCCAGGCCAGCAAGGCCGGGTCGGACAGCATCGCGCGGAGGAGGTCGCCGAACGGCCCGCGCGCGTGGCGGCGGAACGTGTCGTTCTGCCGTTTCATCGCCGCCACATCCTCGACCTTGAGCTGGCTGGTGGCGAAGTGGTTGTGCCAGAGGAGCGTGAGGCGCTCCGTCAGCGGGTCTGGGGTGAACAGCATCCGGTACAGCCACCAGGCCTGGAGCCGGTGGGCGACGCCCGGCCCCGAGAAGGAGGTATCGCCGGTCCCGCCGGCCGCGTCGCCGAGGAGATCGGCCGTCGCCGCGAAGTCGGCGATCCGGCCATCGAGGCGGCAGGTGCCCTCGAGGACCCGGTTCAACGCCGCGTCGTGGCCATCGTCCAGGTCGCGGCGCAGTTCGGCCCAGGTCGCGGCGAAGCCGGCCCGGCGGCCGAGCGTCCAGGCCCGCGCCAGGTTCCAGGGCGCCTCGGGACTCGGACGATAGGGAGACCAACGGGATTTGCTCATGGGCTCAATCTCCCTTGAACCGGATCTCGCCGACATCGGTGGTCTCGCCCGGACGCACCACGGCGTTCTGATGGAAGGCGACTCGACGCTGTTTGCTCGTGCGGCCGCTCTCGACGACGAGATCGTAGTTGCATCCCACCGGGACGTCGGGGACGACAAACTTGCCGTCGGTGCCGGTAGAGACATGGCCCAGGCTGAGGCTGTAGCTGCCGCCCGGCACGGGATCGGTCCGGATCGTCGCGGCGAGGACCGGATTGCCGTCCACATCCGCCACGCGCCCGACGATCGTCGCCAGCGGTTCCAGGGTGACGACCACGGGCCCGTTCTTGTCATCCCCTGCACGGACCAGCACGGCCTTGCCGAGCTTCCGCTCCTCGTTCCGGACCAGGACCCTCCGCTCCTCGCCGGGAGCGAGGTTGATGACATTCAGCTCGGCCCCGTGCTGGGCGTCCCATTCGCGGCGGCCCCGTTGCGCCCGCCCGTCCGCCTTCAAACCGCTGACCGGCTTGCCCTGGGGATCGACGACCCGCAAACGGACCGTTGCGCCGGAGTCGACCTGCAAGTCCAGGTGCACGGTCTTCGTGTCCTCGGTCGGGTTGATTTCCTTCATGGAGGTGGGCCAGTACTTGCCCGGGGGAACCGGGTTGAAATAGGTGGGGAAGTGGCCATGGTTGTCCATACCCTGGATCGTCTCGGAGCCGGCGCCCTGGCGATAGGACTTGTTGTGCGCGGTCACCCCGACGATCGCCCGGCCCGGCAGGCCGACCAGGCGGTAAGTCCCGTCGGCCCTGGTCTGGTAGCGGTCCTGGACGTCGAACCCGGCCATCATGGTGCGATTCTTGCCGAATTCCGGGGTTGCCTGGGCAAACGTGTTGTCCATGAAGGGCATGTAGCTCAGCCAGGCCTTCGGGACCGGCTGGCCGGTCTCCTTCTCCGTAACCTTGCCCTCGATCCAGATCCCGCGGTGCAACCCGATCTCGACCGAGACCGGCGCGATGCCCGGCGGGTCCGGGACCGAGACCTCTTGCATGAAATAGGGCTGGTCGTCATTCGGGATCGCGACGATTTGATTCCCGCGCCCTTTGGGCAGCCCGACCAGCCGGAAGTGTCCCTGGTCGTCGGTCGTCGCCTTGACGTCGTGGAAACCCGAGATGTTGGCCCCGGCGAAGTGCTCGCTCTCCACAGTCACGCCGACCATCGGCTGGTTGGTCTGGGCGTCGCGGATGATCCCTTCGATGGGGCGGCTGGGGAGGGCGGTGTAGGTGAAATCAGCCCCATAGACCCTCGGAGCCGCCGAGCCATAAGGCGACCAGAAGCCCTTCGCAGGGATCGGCTCAGTCCGGCGCGTGATGACGTGCAGCGACGCGAAGGCGATCGCCGGCCCCTGAACCGCCACGATGACGACTTTCTCGCCGCCGAGACCCTCGAAGCGGAACCGGCCCTGGGCATCGGTCGTGGCCCTGGGCCGCTTCTCTTCGGGTGTGATTGGTGGCTCGTAATTCAGATGATTGGAAGCGATCGAGGGCGGCTCGCCCCGCCTGGCCGCCTCGATCCAGGGGGTCAGGTCGTTTCCCTTGGGTTTGATGACTTGCGTGACCTGCACCATCGCCCCAGCGACCGGCCGGCCTTCCAGGTCGACGAGCCGCCCGGTGATCGGCACGTCGCGGGCGGGGGTCTTGCCCTGATCGTTCGAGACGGCGGCCAGTTTCTCGGGGCCTTTGATCCGCTGCCCGGTTGCGGCGTTGAACGTACCCAGGTCGATCACCTGGCCCGGCTCAGCCTCCAGGTTGCTGGCCAGCTCGAACGCCTTGAACGTCTCCGGCTCCATCTTGATGCTCCAGACCAGCCGGTCCCGAGCACGGAGCGTGTAACTTCCGCCTGGGGCCAGGCTGTCGATCCGGAACCGGCCGTCAGCCTCGAGGGCCTGCCCAGGGAGGGAGAGTTCCGAGGGCTCAGAATTGGCCCTCTGCCGGCTGCCTTCTTTCCTCAGTTGGACCTCGATCCCGCCCGTGACCGGCTTGCCGTCGGCGTCCACGAGCCGGCCGGTGATGGTCGCGCAAGGCCGGAGTGTCACCGTGCGCTCGGCGTCATCCGTCACTTCACCCGCTTTGAGGACGAGGATCGCCCCGAGCTTGCGAACGCGATGCAGGAAGACGACCGTCCTCGACTCCTTCGGGTCGAGGCCGGAGACCAGGGTCTGGCTCTGATCGTAGAGATTGTTATCGCCGAAGTCCCGTTCGTGCGGGAACCGGCCCCAGGTCATGGCATGCGTCAGGGGCTTGCCTTCGGGGTCCAGGAGATGGACTCTCACCGCCGGACTGGGCTGGAGCACCAGGTCCTGATGGAACTCCTGCACGTCGGCGGCCGGATTCACTCCGGCCAGCGCACTGAAGTCTTGCGGATGAATCTGGTTATAAGTCGGCAACGCCTCGCGACGCATCGATTGCTGGGACAGTCGCTCGGGGATCGTGTCGGCCCCGATGCCGAGGCGGTAGGAGCGGTCGAAGCTCTTGGCGGCCACAATCCCGCGTCCCGGCAAACCGACAACCCGGAATCGCCCCGCGTCGTCAGTACGGTAGTGGCTGCCGGTCCAGTGGAGCGAATGGCTATTGGGCTGGAAGTTCGGGTAGGCTTGTGCCAGCGTGTTCGAGAGGAATGGGTAATAATGGATGGCCGCCGGCACGGGCTGACCCGTCTTGCGATCGGTCACGCGCCCCGTGATCCACAGGCCGCGCTTGAGCGAGATGTCGAACCGCACCGGTTCGAGGCCCGGCCCTCCCGGAGCCGTCACGCCGGTGATGAAATACGGCTGGTCGAGCGGTGGATACACTTTCAGTTGGTGTCCATTCCCTTTGGGAAGGCCGATCAGCCGGTAGCGTCCCTGCGCATCGGTCTGGGACGTGACGAGGCCGTCGATTAACCAGATCGAACCGGCGAGATTCGCCGCGCTGACGAGGGCACCCGGGATCGGCGCCTGGGTATCGCGATCGCGGACGACGCCTTCGATGGGCTGCCCCGGCTCGACCACGATCGTGCCGTCGGCCCCGTAGTAGCCGTGGTCGAACAGCGTCGGCCCCTCGGCATCGGGGTTCTCCAGCCGCTTCATGCGTCGCGTCACCACCTGGACGCGCCGGAATGTGATCGATGGTCCGCGAATGTCGAGGATGGCCAATCGGTCGCGGCCCAGGCCGGTCAATCGGAATCGGCCATCGGAATCGGTCGTCGTTGGGGTCGACACGGCTGGCTCGCACCCAGGTAGTTGCTGGGCGGCCGGAAAATAGCTCTTTCGCGGCGGCGTTCCTCCGGTCGCATCCTTGGCCGCTGCCTCCAGCCAGCGGTCGACGGCCGCGGTGTCCTTGGGACACTCGAGCATCTGGACGCGAATGGTCGCCCCGGCGACCGGCCGGCCTTCCAGGTCGACGACCCGCCCCGTGATCGGCACGTCATCGCGGACGAGCCTCAACGGTTTGTCTTCGGTGACCTCCCGGGCGAGTGTCTCGGGCCACACCGGGCCGAAGCCCGGCGCCCAGGCGACAATTCCGGGTCGGCCCCAGGGGCCAGAGAGTTCCTGGTCTTCGGAGCCGCTGGGATCGGTGTCCTCGAACGTCAACCGGAAGTGGCCATCGCGCTCCGTGAGGGCACGGTCGAGCTCCTGCCGCTCCGAGAACTGGTTGAAAGACCCGATCCCTCCGCGGCGATATCGCGACGCGGCGACGGTGGCACCGGCGATGGGGCGGCCCTCAGGGTCGACCACACGGCCGTTCACGGTCACGCGCTTCGTGCCCGCAGGGGTCTTGATCGCGGCTGCCGTGGGATCCGGATCAACGGCCGACTTCTCGACCTTCGGCTCATCGCCCAGGACCTCGTGATCTCCACCGCCGACGCCGAGCAATCCCGTGAGCAGGGTGCCGGCCAGGCCGGCGATCATCGTGGCGGCGATGGCCCGACGGCCCGCTCGGGTCGACAGCGATCGCGTCGAGTCGAGGATCCGCGCGATCCGCCGCGCCAGGAGCGACCGCAGTGAGATCATTCCCACGCCCGAGGGCGCCAGGGGCGGCAGCCGCCGCTCGGCCAGATCGAGCAGGTGGCCCGCATATCGGGCTCGGTCCGCGCCGAATTCCACGACGAAATCATCGCAGACTTCCTCGGCTGTCTCCTCGATCCGCCGCGAGAGGAGCCAGAGCAGCGGCTGGACCCACATGGCGCCTGTGGCCGCCTGGCGAAGGAGATTCCACAACCCGTCGTGGCGGGCCAGGTGCGCCAGCTCGTGGACGAAGGTCTCGCGCAGGTTGTCCGCGGCGTCGTCGGGCAAGAGGATCGCAGGGCGGCGGAGTCCGTCCAGGCAGGGACTGGAGAGGAACGGGCTCCGGAGCACGGTGGGAGCAGACACGCGCATCCGTCGGGCGAGGTCGGAACAGAGTGCCGCAGCATCGGGCTCGGCCGGGAGGGCCGCCGACCGCAGCGCGACCATGCGGCGATGGCCGATCAGCAACCGCGTGCTGAGCACCGCCGCGCCCAGCAGCCAGGCCGCCAGGAGCATTGATCCCGCCCAACCGATCACTGCGAGCAGGCTTGGCGGATCGTCCGCGACGGTGGGGCTCGTCGCGGTCGTGGTGACGCTCGGGGATTCGGCTGGCGGCGAGGGCCCCGCCGCGGGCTCAGGTTGATCCGCTAGCCGGCTGACCTCGGCCACCGTCGGAGGGAGGGACATCTGAGCCGGGTCGATCTCTATCGGGTTGACGTCGCGCTCGGCGATGCTCCGGAGCCGATCTCGGTCTGGATCGGCGATCGTGCCACGGGCCGGCTCGCTGGCGATGGTGCTGGGCCAGTGGAGCACCAGGCCGCTGAACCCCATCGCAGCCATCGCCATCGAGGCGATCGGGCAGAACAGGACCGCCGCCAGCGTCGTACGATACCACGCCGACTGGATGGCCGGGCCCCGTCGCCGCAGGAGTCGGCCGGCGAGCAGGCCGGCGGCCAGGAGCACGGTGGACTGAATCAGCCAGGTCGCCACCAAATCGAGCGCGGCCACGGACCCGGCCGCGAGGAATCGCCCTGTCATCGCCGCGCCTCCCTCAATCGTTCCGCTGTTGGTCGATCAGCCGGTGGAGTTCGTCCAGCTCCGCCCGGGATAGCCGCTCGCTCTTGAGCAGGTGGACCACCAGGCTACCCACATTGCCGCCGAAAACGCGCTCCAGCAGCTCGCGGGCCGCCGTCCGCTTGACCTTGTCTTCTCGCAAACGGGGGAAGAACACGAACGTGCGGTTCTCGGCCTCATGGCCGACCGCCCCCTTGGCCTCCAGTTGCCGCAAGAGCGTCTGCACCGTGCTGTGGGCGACCGCCTCGGTCTCGTTGAGCGCCTGAGTGATTTCGCGCGCATTCGCCCGACCCCGATCCCAGAGCACTTGCATGATCCGGAACTGCATCCGTCCCAGTTGCGCCTCACCCATCGCCATGGCCTCCCGACCCGGAGTGTCGTCTACCGCGGTAAATTTACCGGAGTAGATGATGGCTGTCAACGGAGTGCCGCGCCGTTTTTCGGGAAGGGGCATCCGATCGCGGCGCGTGCCTCCTCGATCGGCGTTGGCGGCCCCGTCGAATCGTCCCGCTCGACTTGCGGCCCAGGCCTTCGGCGACCGCCTTCTCGACCTGACCCTCTGGGAGACCGGCCAACACCATCGATGCCACCGCGACGGGAACCCCGGCCTGAATCGACACGGATCGCCACATGGCTCCGACTCCCGGATCGCCGCATTCCTTCGGATCATTCACCTCGGTCCCGTCTCCCGGAGGCGCCGCCGGGCGCCAACCAAGTGCTCCCTGGGCCGCGGAAGGTGGTCGGTCCAGCGGAACCCGGCGGGATCACCCGATCCGCGGAGTCTGCGTTTTTTCCAATTGCCCTGTTGATCCGGGCGTGGCGGGGGGATACATTAGCTTTGTCGGTCGAGACAACACACACGTGTCGACCGACTTTCGTGTCGCGTGACCGTGGCGCGACGGACTAGAGCCCGCTCCTGCTCGAGGCTGGTCTCCAGCGGGACCGGGGAGGCTAGAACGAAAGGAGGTGATCGCGTGTGTAGTGATAACCAGGGGCGGCTCGCCTAACGGCAGCCGACGGGCTGCTGCGAGATCCTCCCGGACTTGGTCCGGGCGCGGATTGAGACGGGCAGCCGCCAGTACCATAACCTTACGGTTGGGATCGGCCAGGCTCGAGCCTACCCGGTCTCGAGCCTGGTCGGACCTGCTCTTCACTGAGTATCGCGACAGTGCAGCCGATCCATCATAACAAGGATTGAAAAACGGCAGCCGACGGGTTGCCCGCAGGGCAGCCACACAGCTTTCTCTCCATCATAACAAGGATTGAGAGACAACACCGGAGGCTTGGTTCGTTGATGCGGACCGACGCGGGTAGCTACCGCCTGCTCTTCGCGGATGGCTGGTGGTGGGCTTGGACGTTTAAGAGCTCCCCAACAGGTCGCCGGGCCGCGTCCGGAGTATCGCCCTAACTCCCGACTCAATTTGAAGCTTACACGTTCGGCCCCGGGACCTGTCGCAAGGTCGCGGGGCTTTTTTGTTGGGATTGCTACCTTTGCTGATGGAGGGCGGTCGACCGTGATCGTGGTGATGAAAGCGGACGCGACGGCGGCGCAGATCGAGCACATGGCGGATCACATCGCCGCGCTGGGGTTGAAGCCCCAGGTGATCCACGGGACGCATCAGACGGTCATCGCCGCCATCGGTGAGGAGCGGCCCGGGTTGACCGAGGTGCTCGAGCCCGGCGAAGGGGTCGAAAAAGTCCTGCCGATCATGTCGCCGTACAAGCGCGCTTCGTCCGAGCTGAAGCGCGAGCGCACAGTGGTCAAGGCGCGGGGGCTGGAGGTCGGCGGCCGTCGGGTCGCGGTGATCGCCGGTCCCTGCTCGGTGGAGAGCGAGGAGCAGATCGTCGCGCTGGCGCGGCGGCTCAAGGCGCTGGGCGCCACGGGCCTGCGCGGCGGGGCGTTCAAGCCGCGGACCAGCCCCTACAGCTTCCAGGGGCACAAGGAACTGGGGCTGAAGATGCTCGCCACGGCGCGGGCTGAGACCGGGCTGGCCATCGTCACCGAGGTGATGGCGCCCGAGCACGTCCCGATGGTCGCCGAATACGCCGACGTCCTCCAGATCGGTGCCCGCAACATGCAGAACTACCAGCTCTTGCAGGCCGTCGGCGACTCGGGCAAGCCGGCCTGCCTCAAGCGCGGCATGAGCGCGACCCTGGACGAGTTCCTCCTGGCCGCCGAGTACATCCTCGACCGGGGCAATCCCGATGTCATGCTCTGTGAGCGCGGCATCCGCACCTACGAGGATCACACGCGCTTCACACTCCCCCTGGCGACGGTCCCCTACCTGCACGAGAAGAGCCACCTGCCGGTCGTCGTGGACCCCTCGCACGGCACCGGCAAGGCCCGCCTGGTCGTGCCGATGTCCCGGGCTGCCATCGCCGCCGGGGCCGATGCGCTGATGATCGAAGTCCACGACGACCCCGAGCACGCCGTCAGCGACGGCGCCCAGACGATCACCCCGGCTGCCTTCAAGCAGTTGGTTGAGCAGTGCCGCCGCATCGCCGAGGCCGTCGATCGGACGATTTGAAGCAGATCGCTTGACCAATTCCCCGCAATGCTCTATCCAAATGGAGGGCTCATCAGGAGATACCCGAGACGAAGGAACTCACCGGGATGGCACGTCGACGGCCGGATTCGGGAGGAGAGCAACCCACCTGGCCGACCAAGCATCCTTGGGACAAGTTGCCGCGAGGCGGCCCGCATCCCGATGTGCCACCTCGGCCTGACTGGCTGCGGAGACCTCCGCGCGGTGACGAGGATGGCTATCTCGATGCGGCGGGCAATGAATGGAAGCCGCATATCACCCCAGATCCCGATGATTTCCACTGGGATGTCCAGCATCCTGACGGCAAACACACCAACATCGGACCGGATGGTGAAGTCCAGCATGGACCAGATAACTTCTAGATCACGAGTTAATTTCATGAGCGCGATCACCGAGACCCAACCGGGTGGCGAGATGGTTTGCATCCTGGAGTTCTCCGCCCGGCCTCGGGGTGCAGACAACCAGCCAATCCCCGGCCCACGGCGCGATTTCCACATCGGTGAGCGAGTGCGCTACATCGCCTCGTTTTTCAAGGACACGCCCGAGGACAATCCGACGGGTTACATGGCTGTTTTCGAACCGCTCAATCAAGAGGATCAGGCTCGTTACGCCGCGACGCAGAATTACTTCGTGACCATCGACTGCTGGGAGGGGCTGAGAGAGCATTTCTGCAACAGCGAGCGTGGGGCCCGCCGAGAGGGTAGGACCCTTTAACGGGCCCTGACCGACGGAGAGTCGCCCCTCGTTGCCGCGTCGCGTCGCAGAGTGGCCGTCAAGCCGCGATTTAGGAAATAGCGGCCCAATCGCTCGGGATCGCCATCGGAGTCGACCAGTGCGACGTAACCGTCGGGCCGAACGAGATAAAGTGCTCCGGGCGTGAGCCCGGCCCGGCGCATCGCCGGCTGCCAGGCGAAGCGGTGAAGTGAAAGCCCCAGTTGGGCGCAGGCTGCGGCCACGTCGCGACGCGATTCGCCGTGAACGTGGACCTGCCATTCCAGCCCAGTCAGAGGGGCGAAATTATCTTCGTGCGGCGCCGTCTCCACCCAGGGTAGGCGATCTCCGCCCCGGACGGTGCCGGCCGCGCCCTCGCTCAGCGGGCTGTCGCGATAGTTGACGCCGATCTGCGAGACGGTGCGGAACAGGAAGCGTCGTACCGCGGACAGTCGAAACAGCAAGCGTGCAACCGGGAGAACGAGCACGGTGCGGACGCGCCAGGCGATCGGGCCACGATCCGTCACCACGGTGAAGGCGCGGTCCGTCGTGGCGACCAGTCGGCGCGCAAAGTCGATGCGCTCTGGCTCGTAGGTCTCGAGCAGGCTCTCGGCGGTGCCTCCGTTCAGTACGGCGGCGAGCTTCCACGCCAGGTTCACAGCGTCGCCGATGCCGGTGTTCATCCCCTGGCTGCCGACTGGGCTGTGGACGTGCGCGGCGTCTCCCAGGAGGAACGCGCGCCGCTCCCGGAATTTCGCCGCCACCCGGTGGTGCACGTGATAGGTCGAGAACCAGTTCACCCGGTCGATCGTGAACCGCAGATGCCCGATCACGCGATCGCGCACGTCGTCGAAAGTCAACTGGCCATGTTCGTCAGCCGCCCGCTCGAGCACGGTTCCGACGAGGCGGACTCGGCCCGGACCCTTCATGGGAAAGACGGCCAGGAAGTCGGACCTGCCGAGATCGACATGGATTTCCCCGTTCGTCGCCGGGCCGGACCCTTCCACGTCGGCGACGAAGAAGATGTCGGCGTAGGTCCCACCGGGGAAGCCGATCGCCAGCGCCTCCCGGACGGTCGAATGCGCACCGTCGCAGCCCGCCAGATAGGACGCCGCGCAAGTCTCCTCCGCGCCGTCGGCGCGCCGGAGCGTCGCGCGCACGCCGTCGCCCTCTTGATCGAAGCGGACCAGCTCGGTCCGGCGTTCCACCGTCACTCCCAACGTCTCCAGCCGTTCGATCAGCACTCGTTCATGGGTGTCCTGCGGGAAGATTAACGCGAAGGGGAATGGGGTCAACCCCTCGCCCATCCGTTCCAGGGATAGCCGCGCGACCTTGGTGCCCTGGACCCAGAAATTGGCCGCCGGGACCTGGACGCCTCCCTCGAGGAGCGCGTCGGCCATCCCCACCTGGCGGTAGAGCTCCCGCGTGCGTACGGTGACGGCCAGGGCGCGCGAGGTGGTCCCCGGCTCGGCGGTCTTGTCAGCGCACGGGCAAGCTGACCTCGGTCGACTCGCGATCGCACGCTCATCGGCCAAGGCCGCTCATCAGAAGGCCCAGAAACAGGGCGAGGGATGAAAGGCCGAGCAGGGTACGGACTGCGCGGAGCCGCCCCCAGCGCTTGTCATCCGCCACCCCGAATCGGGGCGCCGGCGCATCGTTCAGTTCCGCCGGAAGGCGATCGCTCGCCGCACGGCTGGCGGCACCGGCGCGTCCTTCCCCTTGATCGATCGCCAGAGGATCTCGTTGAGCTCGAAGTCGTCGATGCGATCGTACTCGTCGAAGTCCATCTTCAGCGACCGCTCGGCGCCGTAGGCTGTGGGCGCGTTGACCTCGTTCAGGTCGATCCGCGCCGGCTCGTGGACATACGGCGTCAGGTTGGGCTTGTCGGTGAACGAGGCGAACATCGGTCGGGCCGCCGCGTCGTACTGGGACAGCGGGGCCAGTCCCAGGATCAGCTCGATCGTGCGGACCATGCTGACCGTGCTGTACTGGGTGCTGTCCAGATACTTGCGCTTGGTATACGGGCTGATGACCAGGCCGACGGTGCGGTGGGCGTCGACGTGGTCGGGACCGTTCTGGGCGTCGTCCTCGATGACGAAGATCGCGGTCTCGGGCCAGGACTTGCTGTGCGTGACGGCCTCGACGATCCGGCCCAGGGCCAGGTCATTGCTGGCCACGCAGGCGCGGGGTGTGAAGGTGCCAGGTCGCGTGCCCGTGGTATGGTCCTCGCCCAGGCTCATGACCAGGAACCGGGGTAGGTTGCCGTTCTTCTCGAACTCGCGGAACTCGCGGATGAAGGTCTCGGCATTATCGGGATCGCGGGCCCGGCCGCCCCGGACCTTGGACACGCCGAAGTCAGGGCACATATGCCCCACCAGGCCCGGCACGGCTCCCTCCACCTTGAGCGACCCATCCGGCTGGCTGACCCGACGCCCGTACTCCCCGTAGCTGCGATAGCTCAGGCCCGCCCGCGCGCAGGCATCCCAGAGATAGCCCGAGGGGGCATTCGACAGGTCTCCATCATCATCGTCGTGGATCCCGGTCCGGTTCGAATACGTCAACGCCCAGTTGCGGGCGATGTAGTCGGTGTTGTACGCCATCGTGGACCACGGGTGGCCGTCGGCCGAGACGTGCCCGTTGCAGTAGAGGTTGTCCAGGAGCACGAATTCCTCGGCCAGCTTGTGGTGGTTGGGCGTGACCTCGCTGCCGAACATCACCAGTGACGGGTCGCTGTTGCCCCGGGTCAAGTCGCCGAAGACCTGGTCATAGGTCCGGTTCTCCTTGATGATGTACAGCACATGTTTGATCGGCGACGGCTCGCCCACCCTGGTGGGGATCGCCGTCTGCTCGGGGTGAGGAGCATCGGTCAAGAGCTTGTCCGAATAGGGACAGTTCTTGTAGACCGTCTCCGTGTATCGAGCCAAAGTGCGATCGTCAGGGATCGGCACGACCGACAGCGCTCCGGAGAGCGTCGTGCCGATGTAGGGGAATGGCAGGACACGCCGCTTGGCGACGGGGTCGTATTCGGTCTTGGTCTTGGCCTTGGCCGCATCGGTCGGGTTGGCCCTGGTCTGATTCCCCTTGCCGACGCCGACCAGCAGCGTCTTGCCGTCGGGCGTGACGGCGACGGCGGTGGGATACCAGCCGGTGGGGATGAACCCCTTGACCTGGCTGCGGCCGGGCGTGGCGACGTCGATCACCGCGACGCAGTTGTTGTCGGCATTGGCCACGAAGAGCGTCCGGCCGTCGGGGGCAAGGGCCAGGGCGTCGGGAGTGCTTCCTTCGGGAGCCCTGGGGAACAGGGCCGTATGGATCGTCTCGGTGACGATGCCGCGCCTGGTGTCGATGACGGAGACGCAGTCACTCGACGCGCAGGCGACGAAGATCCGGTCGTCCTGGGGATGGACGGCGATCTGGTTAGGATGCTCGCCGACGGCGATCCGCGCCACCGTGCGGAGATCGCCCGGGTCCAGCACGCGGACCGCGCGGCCGGCCCAGTCGGAGATGAAGAGCTGGGTGCCCTTGCGGGCGATCGCGACGTCGTACGGACGCGTCCCGGCCCGCGCGGCCTTCAGTTCCTTCAAGGTGGCCGGCTCGAGTGCGCGGATCGTCCCGGCGTCCACGTCGAGTGAATAGAGCACCTGGCGCCGGCGATCCAGGGCGATACCACCGAGGAAGTGGTTCGGTCCCTGGGTCTTCCCGCGCTGCCTCGCGGGCTCGGCCGCACCGGCGCGGGTCAGATGGCCATCCGCCAGGCGGAACTCGTGCAGCACGTTCCCGCCGCCTCCCGACCACCAGATCCGGTCGGCCTCGGGCGTCACGGCCAGGCCGAACCAGCTCTGGCGGACCGCCTGGTGGTCGACCACTTTCTTCTCCCGGAGGTCGATGAGCGACAGCTCATGGGCGTTGTAGCCGCTGGTGGCGGCCAGCACATGGCGGTTGTCGGCCATCGGGATGAGGTTCAGCGGCAAGTCGGCCAGCGGCATCTGCTCGCCGGCCGGCTGCAAGGTCCAGCCGTTGGGCAGGAGGAATCCCTTGTCGGTCTGACCCGCGTATCGCGATGCTTCTTGCGCCAACGGCGCGAGCGCACCCCAGGTCAAGACCGTCGACATGCCGACGATCAGCCACCCCAGCCGCCTGGTCATGAGACGAGCCTCCCGCAAAGCCGAAGTCAGGTGGGACGAACCGGCACGATCCCGCCCATGGTGACCGACCGCGTCAGGGAAGTCCAATGAGTTTTTGATGTGGGAGCCGATTCCGTTCCCCACGCGACGGTTCAACCGACCGGCTTGCCGCAATGGTTGCAGAACCGCGCGCCCGGGGCCATGGCCGCGCCGCAGGCCGTGCAGGTGCTCCCTTGCAGCTCGGTCCCGCACTGGTTGCAGAAGCGGGCGTGCGCGGGATTCAGAGACCTGCACCGCCGGCAGCAGATGCACCCTGGCTCGGGCAGGATGTTGCCGGCCATCCCCGAGGAGAATCCGCGGCCCAGGGCCTGGGCCACGGTTTCCATCCCGGACTGCGTTCCCTCGGCCATGGCGTTGAAGGTGTCGCGCGCCACGGGGGTGACCTCTCCGGAGAAGTACCGGAAGACCGCACCGTAGTACCCGAGCTGGATCATGGCCGCCCCGATCCCGATCAGGGGAAGGCCCACGATGGCGGCCCAGAAGTACCGCGGCAGCTCCTGCGTCCCGAACGCGGAAAAGAAGCTGACCAACCCGACCGCGGTGCCGATGATGCCCAGGCCCAGCACGACCGGACCCAGGACTCGCAGCACGCCTTGGATCTGTTGGTGGTGCGGGTCGATCGGAGGCAGCGACTTGACCATGGCTGCATCGACCTTTCCGGAGGAGGTTTCCAGCGAATTCGTTTCCACCCCTGGATCTTAACCTGGGTAGAATCATTCTCTGAACCCAGAGCCGCTTCGAATCGGAGGAGGATGGATCAGGATGCGGAACGCCTGGAGCGAGTCCCCAGCGATTGGGCTGACGATCGTCGGGGTGGGAATTGCCCTGATCGCCCTGGGAATCCGGCAGCCCTCGTCGTTCGGGGACGACCAGCCCTCGCCGGAGTCACACGCCGCGGGGTCGATCGCCTTTCGCGAGGTCGCGGAGCCGGCCGGGATCTCCTTCCGGTTCGAGACTGGTGCGCGCGGCCAGCATGATCTCCCCGAGATCATGGGAGGTGGCGTGGCCCTCTTCGATGCCGACGGCGACGGCCGGCTCGACATCTATCTCTGCAATGGCGGGCCGATTGATGATCCGCCAGGAGAGAAGAAAGCGGACCCTCCGTGCCGGCTCTATCGCAACAAGGGAGGCCGGCGGTTCGAGGACATCACCGGGTGGGCGGGAGCGCCCGGGCCGAGCTACGCAATGGGGGCGGCTGTGGGCGATTACGACGGCGATGGCCGATCCGACCTGTTCGTCACCGGCTGGCGCGATCAGCGGCTCTATCGCAACCGCGGCGGCGGCCGGTTCGAGGATGTCACCCGGCGCGCCGGCCTGCTTTCGGACCTCTGGAGCACCTCGGCGGCGTTTGCCGACCTTGATGGCGACGGCGACCTTGACCTCTACGTGGCCACCTACGTGGAATTCCATCCCAAGTCGGCCCCCTTCTGCGCCGCACCCGACGGCCGGCGCGACTACTGCGGACCCGAGGACCTGCCGGCCCAGCCCGACCGGCTTTATCGCAACAACGGAGACGGGACGTTCACCGAGGTCTCCCGCACGGCCGGGATCGACCTGCCGGAGGGGCGCGGCCTGGGCGTGCTGGTCGCCGAGTTGACGGGAGATCATCGTCCCGATCTCTACATCGCCAATGACTCGTCCCCCTGCTGGCTCTTCGCCAACCGGGGCGACCTGCAATTCGACGAGATCGGCGAGCTGGCCGGGGTGGCGCGCGACGGCCGGGGCGAGGTCCTCTCGGGCATGGGGGTCGCGCTGGGCGACCTGGACGGCGACGGCCTGCTCGACCTGGTGGTCACCAATTTCTACGACCGCTCCACGATCGCATTCCGGGCGCAAGGGCGTCCGCGGGGCGTCTATCGCGATGGCTCGAGCTGGCTGGGCTTGACGGCCGCCACCCGGCGGGTGCTCGGCTTCGGAGTCGCGCTGGTCGACTTCGACGGCGACGGCCAGCTGGACCTGCTGCAAACCAACGGCCATGTCCTGGACCGCGCCCGCCTCGGCGTCCCCTTGGCGATGCGTCCGACGCTGCTCCGCAACACGGGCCTGCCGCTGCACGACGCCTCCAATTCAGCCGGCGCCTGGTTCGGCCGGCCGGCCCTGGGTCGCGGCCTGGCCGTCGGCGACCTGGACGACGACGGGCGTCCCGACGTGGTGGCCGCCGCGCTCGACGCCCCCGCCGCCCTGCTGCGCAATGTCTCGGCGGGGGGCCATTACCTGAACCTGGAGCTCCTCGACCGCGCCGGCCGCCCGGCCATCGGCGCCCGGGTGCTCGTCACGGCTGGTGGACGGATCCAGGCCGGCGCCCTGACCGGCGGCGGCAGCTACCTCGCCGCGTCCGAGCCGAGGGTGCGCTTCGGGCTAGGCCGGGCCCGGGGCGTCGACCGCGTCGACGTGGATTGGCCCTGGGGAACGTCCGAAGTCTGGATCAGGCCGGCACTCACTCCCAATGGGTTACTCCGCCTCCAGCAGGGGACCGGACGGGCCGGGCGCTGAGCCCACTTGAGTCGGCATTCTTCGACTCGAATTCGTTACAGCCAGAGACGAACCTCAGCCATGGGTGGGCCGCGATGGCCATCGCCCCGAGACGGGGGATCCCGGCTACAAACCCAGACGATCCTTGCCGTAGTCGGGGTGCCGTTTGTGGTGTTTAATGACCAGGATGCGCAGGGTGTCGCCCTGCACTCGAGAATAAACCCCATAGGGAAACTTGCGCATGACGTAGCGGCGGATCTCGCCACCGACGATACGCCACCGATCCGGGGCTGCTTGGATGGTCTGGATCGCCGCGTCAAATTCATGGAGAAAGCGGCCACCGAGACCACTCACACGCTTCTCGTAGAACCACGCTGCCTCGAGCAGTTCGGCCTCGGCGTCCGGATGGATAGACCACTCTCATTGCAACGCCCGGCGAACGGCTTCCATGACCTGATCATGCGAACGGCCCACGACACGGCCGGAGTCCAGGTCGGCGTCGCGCTTCAGAGCCGTGGCGATGGCGTCAGGCTCGACTGTGTCCAAGGACTCGGCGCGCAATTGGTCGTCGATGCTCTCCCAGAGGGCCTGGGCCAAGACCACCCGCTCGGGGAGCGGGAGGGTCATGAGCTGTCGAGTCAGGTCTTCGGACATGACGGCATCCTCCAGATCCAGAGCCAGGATTCGCTGCCGAATTATACCGGCTCAGGGATGAACCGTCACGACCTACCGCCGCAGGCCGTGATCGTCGGCCCGTGCCGCCAACCCTCGCGGCAGGCCCCTGAGCCGGATTCCTGGGCCGCGGCGCGGGAGATGCTTGAAAGTGTTGGGGCTGCGCGCGAAGATCGACGCGATCGAAATCAACCGGCCTGAGGTCGACCTTCGGGCCCCCGAGGATCCAGTACGATGAGACTCGGAGTCGTCAGGGGAGCCTCGCGACTGGCGGGGCTGTTGCGCTTGGGTCTGGTCGCCGGGGTCGCCGGGATGCTGGCGGCCGCGAGCCACGGCCAGGAGCCGGCTCGGAAGAAGCAGCCGCCGACCTTCACCAAGGACGTGGCGGCGATCCTCCAGGCCAGGTGTCAGAACTGCCACCGCCGGGACCACGTTGGACCCTTTCCCCTGGAGACGTATGAGCAGGCCCGGAAGCGCGCCGCGGATATCGCCGTGGTGGTCGCGGACCGGATCATGCCTCCCTGGAAGCCCGAGCGCGGGTTCGGCCCGAAGCTCAAGCATGACCAATCCCTCACGCCTGAGGAGATGGCGATCATCGAAGCCTGGGCCGAAGCCGGCGCACCGCGGGGCGATCCCAAGGACATGCCGCCGCCGCGCCGGTTCGCCACCGACTGGAAGCTGGGCACGCCCGATCTGGTCCTCGAGCCGGCCGAGGACTTCGCCATCCCCGCGGCGGGCCCGGATACCTATCGCTGCTTCGTCCTGCCCACCAACCTGGTGCGGGACACCTTCCTCTCGGCCATCGATTTCCGGCCGTCCAATCTCCGGGTCGTGCATCACATCACCGCGTTCATCGACGTCAGCGGCGCCGCGCGGCAGCGGGACGAGGCCGAAGCGGGGCCGGGATACACCTCGTTCACGGGGCCGGGCATCCCCGACTTCGATATGCTGGGCTTCTGGGCCGCCGGGCACGAGCCGATCTCACTCCCCAAGGGGATCGGCATCCGCATGCCCCGCCAGGCCGACGTGATCCTCCAGATCCATTACCACCCCACCGGCAAGTCTGAGGTCGACCGCACGCGCCTGGGCCTGTATGCCGCGCGGGGCCCGGTCAAGCAGGCGCTCCACTGGAACGCCGCTCAGAACTTCGAATTCCAGCTCCCCGCCCGCCAATCCCACATCGAAGTCAAGGCGAGCTGGTTCATCCCCCTGGACCTCGAGGCCCTGGCCGTCTCCCCCCATATGCATCTGCTCGGGAAAGACATGCGCATGACGCTGGCCTACCGCGACGGTCGCACACTCGACCTGATCTCGATCCCCGACTGGGATCCCGCCTGGCAGAGCACGTATCACTTCGAGAAGCCGATCGTTCTTCCCGCGGGCTCGATCGTCAAAGTGGTCGCCCACTTCGATAATTCCGCGCATGCCCGCAATCCCAACCAGCCTCCCAGGCTGGTGAAGTGGGGCCACAGCGTCAACGACGAGATGTGCGATGCCTTCATTGCCGTCGTGAAGCGAGACCAGGATCTGACCGTTCCCGGCACACGGGACGACCTCGCCGAGATCTTCGCCCGGCAGCGGCTGAGGAACTTTCGCAAGGAAGCCGCCAAACGGCGCCGCTAACCAGTCAGGTCTCCCCGCGCCGGGTAAGATCGAGTAGTCTCGAACAGCGCCGAACGATCGTTCCACCGTCGTGCGTCACCGGCTGGCGCCGCTCACTGGACCGTGTCGTCAAAACTCGCTGGGAGCTGCTCATCATGATCCGTGCGACCCTGGTTTGGTTGGTCTTGGTGGTGCTCGTGCCGGGTGGGCTCATCGCCGCCGAGCCGGCCATCCCCAAGCCCGAACATCCTCGGCCCGACGCCATGCGGGCGCACTGGGCCAATCTCAACGGCCGGTGGGACTTCCGGTTCGACGCCGAGGACACGGGCCTGCGCGATGGGTGGGAGAAGCCCGATGCGCCCGGCTTCGACCGCACGATCGTCGTTCCCTTCCCCTGGGAGAGCGAGCTCTCGGGCATCCACCAGCCCAAGGGCGCCCCCAAGGTGGGCTGGTATCGGCGGCACTTCCGCGTTCCCGGGGAGTTCCCGGCCGATCACCGGGTCTGGCTCCGCTTCGGGGCCGTCGACTGGCAGGCCGATGTCTGGGTCAACGGCCAGAAGGCCGGCGCGCACGCGGGAGGTTACACGCCCTTCGAATTCGACATCACCGACACCCTCCAACGCGGCGGCGAGAACGTCCTGGTCGTCCGCGCCTTCGACCCGACCGATCCCAGCCTGCCCACGGGCAAGCAGATCCACTGGTACACGCCCAGCTCGGGGATCTGGCAGACCGTCTGGCTGGAGGCCCGGCCCAGGGGGTACATCGCGGACTTCCGGATGATCCCCGCGCTGGAGCCGGCGCGGGTCACCTTCCTGGTCACGGCCGCGGGCCTGCCGGTCGGCGGCGAGTATCAGGTCCGCGCCGAGGCGCGTTACTTCGAGGGGGGTGACCGATTCAGCGCGGTCCAGACCGCCAAGGTCCAGGACCCGCGGACCTCCTTCGAGTTCACACTGGAAGTCCCCAACCCCCAGCTCTGGACCCCGGAGTCGCCCCACCTCTACGACGTGGCCCTCGAGCTGCGCGACGGCCAGGAGAAGGTCATCGACTCGATCCAGACCTACTTCGGGCTCCGCACGATCGGCCGCGGCAAATACGGCGACGCGCCGTTCGAACGGATCCTCCTCAATGGCAAGCCCGTCTTCCTCCGCATGGCGCTGGACCAGTCGTTCAATCCCAAGGGGATCTACACGGCCCCGGACGACGAGTTCCTCAAGCGCGACATGGTGATCACCAAGAGCATGGGTCTCAACGGCTTGCGGATCCACATCAAGCCCGACGAGCCGCGGCGGCTGTTCTGGGCCGACCGCTACGGCGTCCTGCTCTTCCA
This sequence comes from Isosphaeraceae bacterium, assembly GCA_021324445.1. GTDB lineage: Bacteria > Planctomycetota > Planctomycetia > Isosphaerales > Isosphaeraceae > JAJPJC01. The sequence continues at coordinate 14,145 of JAJPJC010000013.1, read as the reverse complement.
GGACATGCCCAACACCTGGCAGCAGAACGCCCGGGCCCGCGCGGCCTGGGAGCAGACCATGCGCGAGGCCGTGGCCCGCGATCGCAATCACCCGGCGATCATCGCCTGGGTCGCGTTCAACGAGACCTGGGGCCTGGGCAAGGCCGAGGATTACAAGAAGGACCGCGACACCCAGCACTGGGTCGGCGACATGGTCCAGGCGATCCGCGCGCTGGACTCCACCCGGCTCGTCGAGGACAACTCACCCTGCAATTACGATCACATCGTCAATACCGACATCAACAGTTGGCATTTCTACATCGATGACCACAAGGCGGCGCGGAAGCACATCGAGCAGGTGGTGGAGCAGACCCGGCCCGGCAGCCCGTTCAACTACTGTCCGGGGCTGGTGCAGTCGGGCCGTCCCCTGATGAACTCGGAGTACGGCGCCGTCTCGGCCGGCGGCGGCGATCGCGATATCTCCTGGGGCCTGCGCGACCTCACGACGCAGTTGCGGCGGCATCGCGCGATCCAGGGGTTCATTTATACAGAGCTGACCGACATCGAGTGGGAGCACAACGGGTTGGTCAATTACGATCGCACGCCCAAGCTCTTTGGTTATGACACCTGGTTGCCGGACATGCGGCCCAACGAATTGCTTGGGGCGGACTTCGTCGGCTACGATGCGCCGCCGGCGATCGTCGGCAAGCCCGGCGAGACGATCACGGTGCCGATCTTCGTGAGTCACTATTCCGACCGGTCGTTCCAGCCGAAGCTGCGGTGGTGGGTCAGCGGCTACAATGCGCGCGCCGACATCGAGATGGTCGTGCAGCCGCGGAGCATCCCGATCACCTGGCGAGCCTACGATGTGGTCGAGCTGGAGCCGGTCCGTTTCACCCTCCCCCGTCATCCGTTCGTCGGCGCCGTGGCCTTGACGCTCCGCGACGAGGAGAACCACCGGTTCGCGGCCAATTTTGTCAACATCGTGGTCAAGCCGGATCACCCCCTCCCGCGGATTCAGCGGCGGGGCGAGCACGAGGTGACGGTTCGGTTCGCGCCGGGGGACTTCGCCGCGGCGCATTGGTCCGAGCCGGCCCAGGCGCCGCCCGGGAAGGTCTACGGCCATGGCAAGGGCTTCTTCGAGTACCGCCTGCACCTGCCCGCGGCGGTCGTGAAGGCGCATCCCGAGACGATTTACTATCTCTTCGCGGCGTCATCCAAGGCCCGGCGCGAGCGGGTCGATTGGCCCGAGCGGGTCAATCGGCAGGATTATCCCCAGACCGACGCCGCGCGACCGTGGCGCTCCACGTTGGCCGTGTCGGTCAACGGCCGGCTGATCGAGCAGATCGCGTTGCCGGACGACGCGGCCGACGCGCGGGGCGTGCTCTCGCACCTGGCCGGGGTGGAGCACGGCAGCCATGGTGAGCTGGTCGACGGCCTGGTCACGCTCAACGACAGCGATCGCGCGCGCCTGGCGGCCGGCGAACCGCTGGTCCTCCGCCTGGCGGTTCCGGCCGATGCGCCGCAGGCCGGCGGCCTCTGCCTCTACGGGGCCGACACCGGAGAACTCCCCCTCGATCCCACCTTGGACATCCATACCCGCGACGCCCTGCCTGCCGACCTGGGGGCCGGACCGAATTCGGCGGTCGCTCTCCCCGCGGGGCCTTGAGCCTCGCCAGCCGACCCCGGACTGTGGAGAAGCGCTCAACGCTGGGCGATCGCTTCCCACCTCACGACGCGCCCGCGCGGTCGAGGAATCGGTCCCCGTCACCGGTCAGCAGCCAGTGGGGATGGGCCCCTGTCAATTCAATGAAGCGGAGGATCGTGAGTGCGGGGATGGTACAACCGCTCTCGTAGTTATGCAAGGTCCGGAAGGGGATCTCCAGGGCCTGTGCCAGGAGAGGGCCGCCGTTCTGGCCGTAGAGATCGATGCGGATCGCGCGGATCCGCTGGGCCAGATCCTGCTTGAGAGTCTGCGCGTCGGAATTGCCGAGAGGTTTATCCATGGAGAAGCCGCCATCTCCTACGAACCGCCGTCCCGTTGCTCCTGCCCGTCAGCACGCGAGCCTGCAAGTTTAATCTTTCCAGTGCGCGAGATCAAGGCTCCTGCGCACGCAATCCATCCTCGATCTCCGGGCCACAGCGAGCGGTTTGCCTGGGTGGACTCTCCCGTTGTCGGTGGCCGGGACCGTCGCGGGTGGACGGCACGACCGCCAATAGTGCCTATTCTGGCGTTGCTTCCCCATCCCAAGCAGGGCGGGACTCGGCCCGGCGGAGAGGCCTGTGAGCGAGCGAGGCGACGATGCCGGCCTGGCTCAGGAGCGGCTCCTTGGGCGGTGGCCAGGCCAGCGCGCGGCCCTGTCGCAGCCGGCCTGTGGCGGATTTCCAGGAGCTCCAAGGACTTGGGCGCATTGTCGGCGAGTTGTTCGCCGGATTTTGAAATTTTTTTCGGAGACGTGACGCGGGGACCAAAAGAATCCGGTTCTTAGAGTCGGAGCCGATGGGAGCTGCCGCAGTGGCTCCTGGGAAGCACAGGGACAGTCGAGGTGAAAGACGTGTTGCCGACTCAAGTTGTGATCGAGAACCTGGCGGATCGGATCGAGCGAGCCTATTCCCTGCGGCGGTCGCAATGGTGGCGCGGTTGTTCGACCCGACGCGTGTGGTCGGCGGCGGCCTTGCGGCTGTGGCAGGCTCATGTGGACGATCCCGAACTGCCGCTTGACAGCGAATTATTCGTCGCCTCGCAACCGATCTCGACAGCCCTGAGCGACCCTTGGTCGGAACTGACCCAGCCCGAAGCGGCCCGCCGGTATCGGACTCAGGTCCGCCGGATCATCCGCCGGCTCCGCTTGGAGCTGAAGCGAGAAGTCGCCCTGGCCGAGGAATCGATCCGGCAGGCGCGGGACATCCGCGCGACCGTCCTGGTCCAGAACCGCCGGCTCTCGCCCCTGGGCTGCTATATCGCGGCCCACCGTTTGGGCCGTCCCGACCTGGCCGGCCGGTTCGCCGCCGCCGCGGCCGACCAGCATCGCTCCTGTCCGCTGTACCAGCAAGCCAGTGCTGCCTTGCTACCAGGAGAACTCTATCCCGCCTCCAAGGTCTCGGCCGATCAGCCGGCCGGACCCAAGGTCCGAACATCGAAGAAGCTTGCCATATTGAATTAAGTATATTGACAAATTGAGCACAACTTGGGTATCGCTTGCCGCGGGCTGGGCCTGGGGTCTGTGACCCGCGTGCCCCACCCGGGTGGATCCGACTCAAGTCGCCCGCCACTCTCGCCGAAACAAGCCGTGGGACTGTCGTGATCCACCGGAGGCAGGATGCTCTCGCCTCCAAGACATCCTATCATTCCCTTCGACCGACTGGCCGGCGCGTACCGAGTCGTCGGACGGCCCTTGCCTTCCGGACGACGACGGTCCGGCCCTCGACTGTCACCGTGGCGGCGATCCCTCCGTTAACAGGCTTGATCGTGCCATATTACGTTCTGAACCCTCGAGCGCAGGAGTTTGTCCATGCGTGCGCGCCGACGTTTTCAGCCCAGCATGGAATGGATGCCCACCCGCATCGCTCCGACCTGTGGCGGCATGCCGGACCCGACGGAACCGGTCGACGTGCCGACGGCCCCGACCACCGTGCCGATCGTCGACCCGACGGATCCGGTCGATATTCCGACCACGGCCACCAGCTCGGTGATCCTCAGCCCGATACCCGCCACCGGCTCTCCGACCGTCAGCCCGACACCCGCACTGGCCACCGGCTCTCTGAGCGTCAGCCCGATGCTTGCGAGCTAGTTCGAGCGGTTCCCGCCTTGGACGTGGGCGGGTCGGGGGTCGGGGCGCGGGCATCCTGCCCGTGAGCGCTCCGGGCGCGGGCGAGGAGATCCTGCACCGTGGCGTGGGCCCACACCCGCCGAACCACCCCGGAATTCGCGAAGCGCCCCGACCCATCGCCCGCGCCGCTGCCCAACGGACCCTCATCCGTGAGCCCCGATCGGGGCTCCTAATTAAGAACGTTCCGCTCTCCAAAGTGCGGCGGGCCGTCCTCCTTGCGGGCTCGTTGGGCTCTGGGCGCGGACTCGGAGGCCCAACAGTCCCCCTATCTTTCCCATTTTTAACAACAAATCCGGAGAGATTTCGGTTCGCCTGCCTTTTTTGCGATAACATATTCCCTCCCCGGACGGTCGCTCGTTAGAATGAGGGCGTTTCTGAACCCGTCCGGCGGTTTGCAACTCCGTCGTGCGCACGATGGTCTTGCGACAGCCGGGCCCTCCTTCGCCCGTCCTAGGGAGGTGTTTTCACCATGACGATGACGTCTCGTCCGGAGATGGGCGTTGATCTTGCACGTGTGTTGCAGGAGGCTCACCGGGGTGATCCGGCTGCGTGGGAAGCACTCTTCAAAGAATGTTATCCCAAGGTGCGCCGGGTTGTCCGCCGCAAGCTCAATCGCTCGATGCGTTCGCTCTACGACTCGACCGACTTCGCCAGCGACGTGATGAAGAGCTTGGCGGCTCAGTTCGATCAGTTGGAGTTCCCCTCGATCGACTCGCTGATGGCCTTCCTGGTGCGCGTGGCCGAGCAGAAGGTCATCGATGAATACCGCCGCCGCCACACGCTCAAGCGCGACGTCACGCGCGAACGGCCGATCTGGGCCAATGACGCCGAATCCGGACCTGTGCAACTGCCGTCGGATGACCCGACTGCCAGTCAACTGGCCCAGGCCAATGAGTTCCAGGAACGGCTCCTGTCGCGGACCGATGACGCGACCGAGCGCTCGATAATCGAGTTGAAAGAGCAAGGCTATTCCACCGCCGACATCGTCGCGCGAACGGGGTGGAACATCCGCAAGGTCCAGCGGTTTTTGAAGAAGCTCGGTGACTGGGCGCAGGATTCAGGAGCTTCACCATGAAGTCGCTCACGGCTTCGGTCCGCGATGGCGGCGGGCTGGATCGTGTGGATCACGCCGTGCAATGGCTGGAGGAGCAGTGGCGGCAGCATGGCGCCGTCGAGCTGGAGCGCTTCTGGTCGGACCAGAAGCGCGTCCCGGCGACCGGGGGGGATGGCGATGACGATTCGGCCGTCCTCCTGACGGAGTTGATCAAGACGGATCTCCGCTGCCGGTTCGCGCGGAGCCAGACGCCGACGGTGGCCGAGTACCTGGAGCGGTTCCCGGAGTTGAGGGAGACCAACAGCCGGGTGCTGAGCCTGATCTACGAGGAATTCTGCCTGCTCGAGGAGCGTGGTGCGGGAATCGACGTCGAGTCGTTCTGCAACCACTATCCCCAGTGGAAGACCTCGCTGGTCTCGCAGCTCCAGTATCATCACCTGTTCAGCCAGGCGGCCGGCGCGCGCCCGGCGGCCCCGGCGTTCCCCGAGCCGGGCGAGAAGTTCGAGGAATTCGACCTGATCGCGCTGCTGGGCAAGGGAGGGACCTCCCGGGTGTTCCTGGCCCGAGACCTCTCCCTGGGCGGAAAGCAAGTCGTCCTGAAGGTCTCTCTGGACAAGGGACCCGAGCCGCAAGTCCAGGGACCGCTGGATCATCCCCACATCGTCCCGGTCAACTCGGTCGTCTTCGGTGACCGCCAGTTGCGCGGGCTCTCGATGCCGTACCGGCCGGGATTGCCGCTCGATGAGGTGATCAAGCGCGTCAATCCGGCGCAGCGGCCCCGCCGGGCCATCGCCCTCTGGAAGGCGCTGGATGCGGGTCCCGATGGCGACCGGCGTCGCGAGGCACCCCGGGGCGACGGCTGGGCGGGCTTCCCCGTCCGTGGGACGTATGCCCGGGGCGCGGCCTGGATCGTCATGATCGTGGCGCGCGCCCTGGACTACGCGCACAAGCGGCAGACCTTCCACCGCGATGTCAAGCCGGGCAACGTGCTTCTGACGCTCGACCACGGCCCGCAGTTGCTCGATTTCAACCTGGCCGAGTCCCCGCATTCGGCGCAGCAGGCGGAGGCGGCCATCCACGGCGGGACCCTGCCGTACATGGCGCCGGAGCAGATTGAAGCTTTCCTCAATCCCGATCTCTGGGGCCAGGTCGGCGCCCGGGCCGACATCTACTCGCTGGGCCTGGTCCTCCGCGAGCTGTTGACCGGCCAGGCACCCGACCTCCCCGCCCAGGAGCTCTCCCCGCCGCGGGCCTTGCGCGTCCTGCTCGACCGCAGGCCCTTGCTCGACGTCTCGGTCCGCCGCGCCAACCCGGCAATCCCCTATGCCCTGGAGGCGATCGTCGCCAGGTGCCTGAAGTTCGCGCCGGCGGACCGCTATCCCGACGCTGCCGCCCTGGCGGAGGACCTCGACCGGTTCCTCAGGCAACGGCCCCTGCGCCACGCGGTCAACCCGTCGCGCCGCGAACGCGCGCGCAACTACCTGCGGCGAAATTGGTTGAACTTCTTCGGCCTTGCCGCCTGCCTGATGGCGATCGGAGTCGCGACCTTCCGGCCCGCCATCAACCGGCTCAAACCCATCGAACACGAGCCGTCCTTCCTGGCCGCCGTCCAGCACATCGAGAACGACCAGTTCGACCAGGCCGAGGAGCGCTTGCAGCAAATACCCTGGTGGTATCATGAGACCATCCTGTTCAAGCTTTATTCCAGCTTCGCTCTGGATCGCACGCGCGAGACGGCCGGTGGCGGCGATCCGGCCCAGCATCCGGCCACGGCCGAGAATATCCAGCAGCGTGAGACCCAGGCCGATGTGCTCCTCAGTGCCGCTCTCGATGCCCTGAAGAACCGCGACATCCAGAGCGAGCTGGACGCTTGGGCCCTGAGGCATCCGGGGCTGGCAATCCTCTTACGGAAGTCTGCGAAAGCGCGATTCACCCGCGCCACCAAGGCTTCCGAAAAAGATAAACACGACAACGACCCTGACGCGCCTCGAGACGACCGCGAGAGCTACAGAAAGTATCTCTACGCCCTGGGCGAACGAGCCCTGAAACTCGCGGCCGAACTCGATCCGGGTTCGGCAGATGCTTCACCGACGGTGGACCAGCGCGACATCGAGGCGTTCAACGCATCCCGGCTGAGGGCACTCGCCGAGGAGCAGGAAGGTCGCTATCAATCGGCCTATGAGCGGATCGACCCCTTGATCAAGTGGGCCGATTCCACGCTGAAGAATCTGACCGGTGAGGACGATTCGGCCAAGAGAATCCGGGGGGAGCTGCGCGGCCAGTGGTTCTCGGCGTCCACGATGCGCGGCCGGATTGCGACCAAGTGGGCCCTCCAACTCCATCACCAGGGGGACAGGCAAACCATCCAGCGGGCACTCCGATTGGTCCAGGGAGCAATCAAGGACCTGGAGAACAGCGCGCGCCATGCGGACGAGGAAGACGACAAAGTCCTCAGATACTATCCTCTGAGTAACAAGCCGCTGGCCTTGTTGACCTTGAGTGAGATCGAAATCGAACTCGAGAGCATCCCGCAAGCGACTCAGCACCTTCTCGATGCTCAGGATGCGATCGACCGGTTGGATCGTCTTACCAAAGGTACCGCCTTGGCCCTTCCCAAGAGCGTTCCCCTCTGGGAGCAGAGGATTGAGGACCTGTTGCGGCGGCTCGGAGTCCGGGAGGTCCCTGGCGAGGTCACCACGGGTCAAGCTCCCGGGGGCTAAGAGGCCAGTGCGAGTCGAAGCGGGGCTGGCCGTTCCGATCCTTCACGGTCGTGGTTCGGTTCGGTTCGATTCCTTACCTCAGGGCGAACTGCCATGACGGACCTGATCACCGAGATCTGGGCGGGCTTGAACGAGGCGGGGATGCCGGAGGTGATGCTGTATCTCTCCGACGGGTCGGCCTGCCGGTGCCACTGGAACGACACGGCGCTGGTGGGGACGGTCCGCGTGGCCTTGCTCGCCGATCAGGATCGGAAGATTGTCCGGATCATGCCGGTCCACGAATGCCAGGGGATCGGGGTCGCCAGCCCCAAGGGGACGGACCCGGCCGGCTATCGTGCGGTGGTCCAGGCCAAGCTCAACGAACGATTCCAGCCCCCTCTGCCCACCGGGGCCTCGCCGGCCTGACCGCTCAGCGCTGCTTGCCACCTGCTGACAAGCCCTGGGAGCGGGGATGGAACTGGGCGTGGACGCTCCGCAGCCGGCTCAGCTCGACCCGGGTGTAGACCTGGGTCGTGGCGATCGAGGCGTGGCCAAGCATCTCCTGCACGACGCGGAGGTCGGCGCCCCCGGCGAGCAGATGCGTGGCGAAGCTGTGCCGCAGGGTGTGCGGGCTGACCGCATCCGAAAGGCCGGCCCGCCGGACAGCTCGTTTGACGATCGACCAGAGCCCGATGCGGGAGAGTGGGCGTCCCGACTTGGAGACGAACACCGTGGTTGTCCCGGGCTTGCGGGCGACCAGCGCGGGACGGTCGCGCCGGAGGTAATCCGCCAGCGCGGCGATCGCGCGCGAGCCGAGCGGCACCCAACGCTCCTTGTTCCCCTTGCCGACGCAGCGCAGCAGGCCGGCCTTGAGGTCCAGGTCGACCGGACGTAACCCGGCGACCTCCGAGGCCCGGCAGCCGGTCGCATACAAGGTCTCCAGCAGGGCGCGGTCCCGGCGGCCCAGCCGCGTCTGGGTCTCCGGCGTGGCGAGCAGGCGGTCGACCGCGACGGGACTCAGCACCGTCGGCAGCCGGTCCCAGACCGCCGGGGCCACCAGCAGCTTGGCCACGTTGTCCGCCAGCCGCCCTTCCAGGACCAGGAACCGGAAGAAGGTCGAGAGACTGGCGAGATGCCGGCAGATGCTGCTGGGCGCCAGGCCCGACTCCTGGAGCGACTGCACATAGCCGCCCAGCGTCGCGACATCCAGGTGCGCCAGCGGGCCGGGAGCGACCGCCTTCCGCCAGCGGACGAAGCGCATCAGGTCGGAGCGGTAGGCCGCCAAGGTGTGCGGCGAGACGCCGCACTCGGCCATCAAGTAATGCAAGAACGGCCCGACCGGATCGCCGTCCCGCGCCCGTGGATTCGCGGCTGAGCCCATCGGATGATCACCCTTCAAGAAGTGGCTGGTGGCTCGATCGCACACCGATGGCAGCCGGGGGCGGCTGCCCCACGGGCTCCGATAAAGAACCATCGGCCAGGTCGGCGCCGGGCTTGATCGATGTCGCCGCTCAATCCGGGCGGAACCCTGCTCTTGGCCCGCGGGTGCGCCGTCTGGTACGCTTCCTGGGTCCTCGGACCTGAACGGCTCTGTCCCATTGCGGGGCAGGGCATCCCGGCCACCCGCAATCAAGGATCAAGGACGAATGACTCCGAGGTATGACCGCGAGCGGCTGATTGCACTCTTGCAGCGTGATGCGCTGCGTCACGGGACGTTCACTCTGGCCAGCGGGCGCACGTCGCATTACTACATCGATGGCCGCAAGGTCACGCTCTCGGCCGAGGGGGCTGCTCTGATCGGCGCCGGCGTGCTGGAGCGGCTCGCCGATCACCCCGAGGTCCAGGCGGTCGGCGGGCTGACCCTGGGTGCTGACCCGATCGTCGGCGCCACGCTGGCCCTGGCCGCCCTGGGCGGCCGGAGTCAGCTCCGCGGCTTCCTCGTCCGCAAAGAGGCGAAGACTCACGGCGCCGGCAACCGCGTCGAGGGGCCACTGGAGCCCGGTTCCACCGTGGCCATCGTCGACGACGTGGCCACCACCGGCGGCTCGTCATTCCAGGCCATCGAGGCCGTCCAGGGCCTTGGCTGCACGGTCGCCCTGGTGATCGTCGTCCTCGATCGTCTCGAAGGCGCCGCCGCCGCCTTCGCCGAGCGGAGAATCCCGTTCCACCCCCTTCTGACCATCCGCGACTTGGGAATCTCGTAGTGGCTCATGAGCCACTCACCACCTTCCCCCATGGAAACCAGCCTGCACCGAGCGCTGAAGGAGCAGTATGCGACCGGGGGAAGCGGGCGTCCCGAGGTCGTCATCGGCGGGTTCCGCGTCGACGCGGTGGACGAGGCCGGGCGCCTGGTCGAGGTCCAGTCGGGTCCGCTGGGTCCGCTGCGCGGGAAGCTGCGGCGGTTGCTGCCGGATCATCGGGTTCGGATCGTGAAGCCGGTCGTGCTGAGGCGGCGGATCGTGCGGCGGGCGCGGCCGGACGGGCCAGACCTCTCGAGTCGGTCCAGTCCCAATCGTGGGGCGTTGCACGACGTCTTCGACGACCTGGTCGGAATCGTCCGGGTCTTTCCCCACGCCAACCTGGATATCGTGATCCTGGGCGTTACGATCGAGGAGGTGCGTCTGCCGCGGCGGCGCCGGCCGGGTTATGCCGTCGCCGACCGGCGTCTCGGGGCGATTCAGGGGACGATCTCGCTGGTTGACGCCGCGGACCTCTGGTCGCTCCTGCCCGAGAGTTGTCACGGCCCGGACGCGTTCACGACGCGCGACCTTGCCGACCGGCTGAGGCGGCCGCTTGGGTTCGCCCAGCGTGTCGCCTACTGCCTCCGCCTGACCGGCGCGGCGCGCGTGGTGGGCAAGGCGGGGAATCATCGGATCTATCTCCCGGGATCCTGAGGGGGTCGAGAGATGTCGCTCTTCGACGCGTTCCGACTCGATGGCAAGCGCGCGTGCGTGACTGGCGGCAGTCGCGGGCTGGGCCTGGCGATGGCCCGGGGTCTGGCCGAGGCCGGGGCGGACCTCGTGCTGATCGGTCGTGATCCGACGGCGCTGGGGGAGGCCCGCGGTCAACTCCAGGCCCTGGGACGCCGCGTGGAGGTCGTCGCCGCCGACGTGGGGGAACGGCTCGCCAGCGAAGATGCCGCCATCCAGGTCGTGGAGGAATCCAGCCCGATCGACATCCTGATCAACAACGTGGGCGGCCGCCGCATCGACGTGCCGACCGAGTCGTTGCCGACCGACCAGTGGCAGCGGATCATCGACCTCAACTTGACCAGCGCGTTCATCTGGTCGAAGGTGGTGGGCGGCTCGATGCTGACCCGGGGTTGGGGGCGTGTGATCAACGTCGCGTCCATGTCCGGCCTGATCGCCAACCGAGGGATCACCGGCAGGAGCTATGAGACGGCCAAGGCCGCGCTGATCTCCTTCACCCGCGCCCTGGCCGCCGACTGGGCACCCCGCGGCGTGACGGTCAACGCCATCGCCCCGGGCTACTTCGCCACCGAGCCGAACCGGCGTTGGTTCCAGGAGCGGCCGGAGCTGAGGGACTCGGTCCTGAGCATGATCCCGATGGGCCGTCTGGGCCAGCCGGAGGAACTCGCCCCGCTGGCGGTCTACCTCGCCAGCGCAGCCTCCGCCTACATGACCGGCGCCACCCTCGTGATCGACGGCGGCTATACCTTATGGTAGCTTGGTTCCCTCGACAACCGTTGGGCCAGTGCGAACGGCCTCGCTTCCCGTTTGCCTTCCCTGTTGCACCGTGTTGAGGACGCCGCGATGAATCACCGAGTTCGAGACCCGTGGGCCCGGGTCGAAACGCGCCTGGGAGCCTGGTTGGCGGTCGTGTTGGTGGCCCAGACCGGAGCGACGATCGCCCAGGAGTCGAAGCCGGCTGCCCGACCCGCGCCGAATTCGGCGACCGAGCCCTTCGCGACGGCCGCCTCGATGCCCCGTGCCGCGGCGTTCCTCGATGAGACCGCGTTGAGCTGGACCAGGCAGCACCGATGCGGCACGTGCCATACCAATTATCCTTACCTGGTGGCTCGCCCGGCCCTGACGGAGCACCCCTCCCCGGCCATGGTGGAGGTCCGCCGCTTCTTCGAGGACCGGGTCGCGCACTGGGATGACCCGGAGAAGGCGGCCAAACCGCGGTGGGACGCCGAGGTCGTGGCCACGGCCGCGGCCCTGGCCCTGAATGACGCAGCGACGACCGGCCAGCTCCATCCCTTGACCCGCAAGGCGCTCGACCGGACCTGGACGCTCCAGAAGGCCAGCGGAGGTTTCGACTGGCTCAAGTGCGGCTGGCCCCCTTACGAGCACGACGATTATTACGGCGCGATCGTCGCGGCCCTCGGGGCCGGCAATGCCCCCGACGGGTATGCCCAGTCGCCGGCCGCACAGGCGGGGCTGGCGCGACTCCGCGCCTACTTCGCGGCGAATCCTCCGCCCGACCTGCACCACGCGACGATGCTGCTCTGGGCCTCGACGCGGCTTGACGGCCTGATGACCGCCGAAGACCGCGGCGCGACCCTCGCCCGGCTCCGCGAGCGGCAACGCCCCGACGGCGGCTGGAATCTTCCCTCGCTGGGCCACTGGAAACGGCGCGACGGCACACCGAACGATCCCCAGGCCCCCAGCGACGGCTACGCCACCGGCCTGGCCGTCTTCGTCCTCCGCCAAGCCGGCGTGCCGGCGTCCGATCCGGCAATCCAGCGCGGCGTCGCCTGGCTCCGCACCCACCAGCGCGCCTCGGGCCGCTGGTTCACTCGATCGGTCAATAACGATAAATATCACTATATTACGCATGCCGGCACCGCATTCGCCGCGCTCGCGCTGCATCAGTGTGAGACCTGGAACGACGACAAGTGAGGAAGAACGGGCGGTCACCTCGGTTCAACGCGGGTCTCCCGACCCCGCCGGGCGGCCGACCGACGGACGGGTTGGCGCCGACGGCGTCGGGTCTCCCCCAGCGGTACCGGATGTGGAGCGTGGCCGCCCTCTTGCAGGACGACAACGCCCTGTCCACGCGGAACACGTCGCTGTAGGAGAAGACGAGCAGGCCGCGGTCCTCCTCGAGGGTGCGCGTGATCGGCAGCCTCGGCCGATCGGGGTCGGGCTCTTTCCCGTTCTCCTTGGGCGGTTCGAATGCAAACACCGTGCGTGGTTCGGCGCCATCGACTCGCGTGCTTTCCCCACGGTTGAGTCCCATGTGCGACGTGCCGCCGAAGGCCCAGACCCGGCCGTCGCGCAGCTCGATGAACCGGTAGACACCTTGCCAGGAGGCTTCGACTTCGGGGTCGCGGGCCGGCGGCGGCTTGATCGCCTCGGTCGTCCCCTTGACCACATCGACCCGCGTAACCTGACCGCCCCACTCGCCCCGGTCCGCCCCGAGCCAGATCCGCCCAGCGCGGTCGAGCCGGATCGTCGTCGCTGCCTCCTCCAGCGCGAACGTCTTCCCCGTGGCGAGGTCATGGACCACCGAATAGGGCAGGTCCCAGTGCCTGCCGTTGCGCTCGACGGGCTTCGTCGGCCGGGTCACGACGACCAGGCCCGCGGGTCGATTTTCCTGGGCCTTGCACCAGCCGACCCACTGCGGCGCGGCGGGGAGCTTCACCACGTCGGCCAGGTCGAGCGTCGCGGGGTCGACGCGGCAGACGCGCCCGTCGGAGAGGCCCGCGAGCACCGTCTCGCCGTCACCACGGCCGAGGCAGGTCACGTCCACGACACCGATCGGCTCACGGACCAGGCGGACGGCGGGCAGCTCGAACCGGAGCAGGGTGCCCGACGACGTCAGGGCGATCAGGCCGTCCCCGAGCGGCAGGCTGTCCCGGAGCGAGTTCCTGTCGAAATGGATGGTGTAAGTGACGACACGGCCGCCTTCGAGCCGAACTTCACCGGTTGGCGGCCTGGGCAGCTCGTCCGCCCGAAGCATCGCCGTCAGGGCCGCACCGCAGAGGACCACGGGGAGGACAGGGCGGAGCATCGAGCGCGCTGGAGCTTGCATGGAACAGATCCGTACGGGCGGGGCCTGATCAACGGGCGCCTCGATCCTCGCGCCGGTGATGACCCCGATGTTCCAGGCTTACCCGGAAGCAACGCAGGCCATGAGGGATCACGACCATTCTCAGGATCGACGATCGCGCCGGTCTTGTCAGGGGCGCGCGCCTTTTCCCGCCATCTCAGCTACCCGCGCCCATACCGATTTCGGCGAGATATGGTGATGGTGCTACCGTCTCGCCTAATGAACATGCGGGGATGAGCCAGCGATCGAAAGACGAGGGCGCTTCTCCGGTGCTCGCGACCGTTCCTCAACCTGGAGGTTTACCCTTCGGCGAGCCCGGGGGAGCTCGCTGACCGGTCTGTCTCGCATTCAGAGTCTGTTCCCAAAGCTCCGGAGGGGCGGCGGTCAAGAGCCAGGGGCGACAGCCCCTGGTCGACCGCGGAGCGCCGAGCCCCCCCTCTCTTCCCAGCAGCCCCGCGGGGGCGACAGGGGTGACTGTCGCCCCTGCGGGGCTCTGCCAAGGGGAGAGGGGCGCCGGAACGGTCCCAGGGGCTGACGCCCCTGGCTATTCACCACCGCCCCCATT
>JAJPJC010000303.1 GCA_021324445.1 Isosphaeraceae bacterium | reverse complement strand
TGGGGGTGGGTGTCGGTGTGGGGGTGGGTGTCGGTGTGGGCATCACGACGAATTTATGACCGGCATCGCTGAATGGTCCCTGCGGGTAAACGAAAGAGGTATTCACCGGAACGCCCGGGTAGAACACCGAATCGCCATTGACCGACGCGGGTGGGTCGGCGCTCACGAACGAAAAAACCAGCGAGCTCCCTGGCTGCAGGGACGAGGCTGAGCTGTTGGCCGTATTGAGAATGCCAAAGCCATCGGTCGGGCCGGAGTTGGTGATCGAGTCCCCCCATCCGCTGGGCGGGGTGACGGAGATCGGGCTGGTCGCGAGATAATTGATATTGGGATTACTGGGAGTCGTATTCCACGCATACCAGAACGTGCCGATGGCCGAGGTGCTGGAGCTGGAATTGGTCAGCGTGATCGTGTACTTGAAGTCGGCGCCGTCGGGCTGCGCGCTGATGGTCGCACTGGCCGTGATGTTGGCCATGAGGGCACGCCCCTCGAGGGACTCCACCGCGGGCAAGCGACGCATCCTGGGACGTCGCTCTGAGGGGCGACTTCCCGGTGTCAAGGCGCCGAGAACGTGACGGAACGGTGTACCGAACCAAGATCGCGACATGAAAGTGTCCTCTTGTGGAGTCTGACCTCCCCCTCACTCGCCGGGAGATGGACTCTTCCCGGGGAGGTGTCGGGACGCAAACAAGCGAGTGAACACCTTATGAGAGTCAGCAAACCTTGGCTCGGTTCGTCCGGTTTTCCAGGAGAGCCTCCCGACGGCAGGCACCATCGTCGAGCGGCGCGGGACTTTGACCGCGGCACACGGGATCGGACCTTGCCGGTCGTGCCGGGCGCCGGCGCGATGGATACTGGCAGCGTGAGCCGGGACGGCCTCAATCCGTCCCCGCAAGAGGGGAGGTCGGGCCGGCTGCGCCGGCCGGGAGTTGACGGACCACCCGATTGAGCACCGTGGTCCGCGTCCCATGAGGGCAGGTGGAATCAAGCAGCCGCACTTCGTCGCGGAATCCCGTGGAATCTCGTCGGAAGGGAACCTGCTCACATTCGCGAACGTGCTCGTGCCACTCTTTCAAGAGTGCCCGCTCATGGCGGTCTGGTTTTCCCTTTCTTTCGAGCAGGCCGGGAAAATGCTCCGCCCTCGGCGGCGCCGTCGGCCCCGTCGATCCGTCGGACGGACGTCGCTACCGTTGTCGAGTGGGATGCGGCTCTCTGGTCAGCCGGACCGAGGCCAGACCAGCCAGCGACACTCCCAACGACAGAAGGATCAGGGACGCGGGCTCGGGGACGGCTGCGACTGCGGGGAGGAAGTCTGTCGCGTTGTTCACATTGCCGACGATCACCGAGAAGTTGCCCGTGTCGAGGAGGGGGATCTGGTTCCGCGAGAAGTCGGTCAGCGGTATCGAGAAAGATAACATGCTGGGGGTCGAGCCAGTGTGGCTTGTGTAAGTGATCGGAACCGTATCGATCACATTGAATCCATCGGTGGTGACGACATCGACCAGGCCGGGGGCACCGTGCAAGGGGTCTCCCTCGCTACCCAGGTTGATGTAGGTGTCAATCCCCTCGGAGCTGGGCGAGTACCGGCCGAAGCCGGGCTCGAAGCTGTTGGAGTCCAGGAAGGCACCCGTGACGCCCGTCGCCGCATTCTTGTCCGCGTCGATGTTGATGAACCCATAGACCGCGTCCGGATTGCCGGAGGAGGGTCCCTCGATCGTGGGATTGGCGAACGTGAGGGTGAAGGTGTAGTTCGTCCCCTCGTTATCGCCGGTGATCGAGAGGAGGGTGATCGCCGGCCCGGGCGCGCCGGGGAGCGCGGATGAGCTGTGCGAGAGGGTGACTTCACCGGCGCCCGCGGAGGGCCAGCCGGCGAAGGTCAGGGTCAGGAAGATGAGGAAGGGCCAGGGTGATCTCGATCGCATCGCCAGTGCCTCAGAATGACCTCGGGGAAAGTGGATCGTTCCGTTGGGGATCCTGCCGGGGCTGGTGGCTCGTGTCGCCCGGCATTGTTCATCTCGAGTTCCGATCATGGTTTGTTCGATGGGTCATCTCCTGGTGATGATCCTTGACGGCGAGTTTTCCGCCGGGGCTGCTCGCTCGAGCGAGGTGCTTGACGAGCGATCGAGATTGCCCCCGATGCCGCCCGATCGCCACCTCACCGATGGCGTGATCGATCAGGCTGGGGGCTGTGGGGGTCGCCGATGCGCTCATCGCCGGACTCCTGGCGGAATCGTCCAGGTACTTGACCGTGACCGGCGTCAACGGTGCAGGCGCCCCGCCGGGCGCGGACACCGAGACCGTCGCCGAGGCTGGGGCCGTCGCGGTGGTCGCCCCGGCGTCTTGAGCCGGCCCGATTGTCGTCCCCATCCCGATCGCTCCGGTCGCCGCCGAGGTTGACGGCGGCATGATCGCGGCAGTCGAAGCCGCGGTCTGGACACTCGCGACCAGCAGGATGCCGTTGGCGACGATATTGCCGTTGGCCCCGCTGGCGCTCATGGCGATGGTGATCTTCCCATTGGTAATGGTGAAGGTCCCGAGCTTGGCCCAGGAGACGCCGCCGTATTGACCATCGGACGGCGCGAGCTGCTGGTTCGCCGTGACCGTGCCCAGCCTATTGAAGCCGTCGTAGATCGAATAACCGGTATCCGTGGCATTGGTCCCCGCGGCAACCCAGGTGGCGTAGATGTCGTAGGTGCCCGCGGTCACGGTCAGGTTCCAGCCGCTGCTCGCCGTGCTTGAGGTCGTGGGATCGGCGACAGCGTAGGTGCCGTTGTAGCCCCCCGCGTGAGTCGTCCAGGTCCCGTACTGGTAGTAACCGCCCTGATTGTTGGCCTTCACCGCCACCGGGCTCAGCGCGCCCGTGGTGACCGTCAACACCGTCGAACCGGTGATGCTGCCGAGCGTGGCGCTGATCCTCGAGGTGCCCGTACCCGCGGCCGTGGCCAGTCCGGCCGCAGTGATTGTGGCCACCGACGTCGTCGCCGAGACCCAGGTCACCTGGCCGGTCAAGTCCTGGGCCGAGCTGTCGGTGTACGTGCCGGTGGCCGTGAACTGCTGGGTTTGGCCCTGGGCGATGCTGGGGTTGGCTGGAGTCACCGCGATCGAGACCAGCGCGGCGGGGGTGACCGTCAGCACGGTCGAACCCGTGAGGCTGCCGAGCGTGGCGCTGATCGTCGAGGTGCCGGTGCCGGCGGCCGAGGCCAACCCGGCCGCGGTGATGGTGGCGACGGAGGTCGTGGCCGAGGCCCAGGTCACCTGACTGGTGATGTTCTGCGTCGAATTGTCGGAGTAGGTCCCGGTGGCGGTGAACTGCTGCGTCAGGCCCTTCGCAATGCTGGGGTTGGCCGGCGTGACGGCGATGGACTCGAGAGCCGCGGCGGTGACCGTCAGCCCGGTCGAACCGGTGATGCCATCCAAGCTCGCCGAGATCGTCACGGCGCCTGGCGAGACAGCCGTGGCCAGCCCGGTGCTGCTGATCGTGGCCCAGGTCGTGTCGGAGGAGGTCCAGCTCACCTGCCTCGTCAGATCCTCCGTCGAATTGTCGGTGAAGGTCCCGGTGGCGGTGAACTGCTCGGTCTCCCCGGTGGGCAGGGTGGTATTGGTCGGGGTCACGGCGATCGACCTGAGGGCCGCCGCGGTCACCGTCATCACCGTCGAGCCGTTGATGCCACTGAGCGTGGCGCTGATCGTCGAGGTGCCGGTGCCCACGGCCGTGGCCAGTCCGGCGGTGGTGATGGTGGCCACCGAGGTGGTGGCCGACGCCCAGGTCACCTGGCTGGTCAGATCCTGCGTGGACTGGTCGGAATAGGTGCCAGTGGCGGTGAATTGCTGCGTCAGCCCCTTGGCCACGCTGGGATTGGCCGGGGTCACGGCGATCGACTCGAGGGCTGCGGCTGTGACCGTCATCACCGTCGAGCCGGTGATGCCGTCGAGCGTGGCCGAGATGGCGGAGGTGCCGGTGCCCACGGCCGTCGCCAGGCCCTGCGAGCCCGAGGCGTTGGAGATGGTGGCCACCGAGGTGGTGGCCGACGCCCAGGTCACCTGGCTGGTCAGATCCTGCGTCGAGCCATCGGAGAACGTGCCCACGGCGTCGAACCGCTGCGACTCCCCCTTGGGCACGCTCGGGTTGGCCGGAGTCACCGCGATCGAGCTCAGGGTTGGGGTCGGCGCCGGTTCCACGATGAAGATATGACCGGCATCGCTGAATGGTCCCGCTGGATAGACGTACGACGTGCCCACCGGGGTGTTGGAGTAGTACACCGAATTGCCATTGACCGACGTGGGCGTGTCGGCACTCGTGAACTGGAAATTCAGCGAGTTCCCCGGCTGCACATAGTACGCCGAGCTGTTGGCCTGGAAGAGGATGGCATAGCCATCGCCGGAGCCCATGTTGGTGATCGTGTCGGTCCACCCGGTGGGCGAGGTGACGGAGATCGGGCTGGTGGCCAGATAATCCTGGCCGGGGATCCAGGCGTACCAGAACGTGCCGATGCCGGAGCTGCTGGAGCTGGCGTTGGTCAGTTTGATCGTGTAGTCGAAGTTGGCGCCGTCGGGCGTCGAGCTGATGATCCCACTGGGCGTGATATTGGCCAGGAGCCTGCGGTCTTCCAGGGCTTCCAGCTCGGGAAGGGAACTCGCCCGGAACCGGCGCCCGCCGCCACGGGCCCTCCGCATCGAGGCGTCGAGAACTCGATCCACGGGCGTGCCTAACAGCGATCGCGGCATGGCAGGATCCTCTGGTTGTGACTCAACTCCGCCGACGGTCGTTCGAAGGACTCAGTCCTGTGTTGCTTGCGGTTCATCGCAGCGGATCTTGATTCAGGGGCGCGCAATCCGCTCCCGGGAGGTGTACACCTGGGTGGCCGGACTTTCCTTCGGCTGGCTCTCGAGGAGGTTCATCCCCCCTGGGGGACATGATCCTCATAAGCAATCTGAACCGTTCTATTAGTGCCGGGGAGTTGGGACGCGGTTCTGGTTTTTCCCGGAAACCCAAAAACGCGGCGAGCCGCGGGACCCACACGTCAGCATCGAGGTATTTTGGTGTTGGCTGCGTTGCGATTTTTTCCAATTCGGGTCAAGATTCGCGCATCCGAACGGCCGGGAAGCGGCACTCAGAGGCTCCCGAGGAACTTTCGAAGTGGACTGTTGGAAGCCCTAACAGACTCAAGAACTCCACTCCAGGGAAAGCGAAGGTGAGCCCCGGGATCGGGTGCGTGTCTTCCGGACCCCGCAGGGGCCGGGCCCCCAGCGGAGCTGGGGCGGGCACCAGCTCGGGGCATCGTCCGGGAACGGAAGCACCCTGCCAAGCCAGCCCGGAACGGGCGGCACACGCGGTCCCGGGGCGAGGTGTGCTGTCGCCCCGTCGGGGCTCAAGCAGATAGGAGGATGACCTCGACTCGGTACCTCTTGCCCGAATCCATGGCGGAGTGCTAAGATCGGGAAACTTTCCGGGCCGCGCCGCCTCCAGGTTGATCGAGGCGAGCGCGGCCCGATCTACGTCCGGTCTGATCCCCGACCGACCGCCGAGCCCAATCGGTCCGGGACGGACCCGTTCCGCGGTGAGGCTGAGTCAACGTGCCCAAGCGTACGGATATCCACAAGGTCTTGATCATCGGCGCCGGCCCGATCGTGATCGGCCAGGCGTGCGAGTTCGACTATTCGGGGACCCAGGCGTGCAAGGCCCTGCGCGAGGAGGGCTACAACGTCGTGCTGGTCAACTCCAACCCGGCGACCATCATGACCGACCCCGAGATGGCCGACCGCACCTACATCGAGCCGATCACCGTCGAGGTCATCGAACAGATCCTCGCGGTCGAGAAGCCCGACGCCGTCCTGCCGACCCTGGGCGGTCAGACCGGGCTGAACGTCGGCATGGCGCTGTTCGAGAACGGGGCCCTCGACCGGCACGGCTGCACCTTGATCGGCGCCAGCGGCGAGGCCATCCGGCGGGCCGAGGACCGGGAGCTCTTCAAGCGCTGCATGGACGAGATCGGCCTGGAGAGCGCCCGGAGCGGTCTGGCGCACAGCCTGGACGAGGCCCGGCGGATCCGCGACGCGGTGGGCCTGCCCTGCGTCCTGCGGCCGAGCTTCACTCTGGGCGGATCCGGCGGCGGGATCGCGTACAACCGCGAGGAGTTCGACCGGATGATCGCCGCGGCGCTGGAGCTCAGCCCCGTGCACTCGGTCCTGGTCGAGGAGAGCGTCATCGGCTGGAAAGAGTATGAGATGGAGGTCATGCGCGACGGCGCCGACAACGCCGTGATCGTCTGCTCGATCGAGAACTTCGACCCGATGGGGGTCCACACCGGCGATAGCATCACGGTGGCTCCGGCGCAGACCTTGACCGATAAGGAATACCAGCGAATGCGCGACGCCTCGCTGGCCATCCTCCGCAAGATCGGCGTGGCGACCGGCGGGTCGAACGTCCAGTTCGCTGTCGATCCCCGCACCGGACGGATGATCGTCATCGAGATGAACCCGCGGGTCAGCCGCAGCAGCGCGCTGGCGAGCAAGGCCACGGGGTTCCCGATTGCCAAGATCGCCGCCAAGCTGGCCGTCGGCTACCGGCTCGACGAGATCCGCAACGACATCACCCGCGAGACGCCCGCCTGCTTCGAGCCGACGATCGACTACGTGGTGACCAAGGTCCCCCGCTGGGCGTTCGAAAAATTCCCCGAGGCCGACCCGGTGCTCACCACCCAGATGAAATCGGTCGGCGAGGTCATGGCGATCGGCCGGACGTTCAAGGAGTCGCTCCAGAAAGCGCTCCGCGGGCTGGAGGTCGGGCGCTTCGGCCTGGGCTGCGACCACAAGGACCTCTGGGGCACTGCGCGGCAGCCCAGCGAGGATGAGATCAAGTCGAAGCTGGCCATCCCCAACGCCGAGCGCGTCTGGTCGATCCGTTATGCCCTGCGCGCGGGGTTCTCCGTCGAGCAGGTCCATGACCTGACCGGGATCGACCCCTGGTTCCTGGCCAACATCGCCGAGCTGGTGGAGCTGGAAGGCCGGCTCCGCCAGGTGCACAGCCTCGAGCAAGTTTCCGACGCTCTGTGGCGCGAGGCCAAGCAGAACGGGTTCTCGGACCGGCAGCTTGCGACCTTGTGGGGCACGACCGAGGCCGAGGTCCGCCGGGACCGCAGCCGGCGGGGAATCCGCGCCGTGTTCAAGCTGGTGGACACCTGCGCCGCCGAGTTCGAGGCCGTGACGCCCTATTATTACTCGACCTACGAGCGCGAAGACGAGGCGCGGAGCGGGCCGAGGCCCCGGGTGGTGATCCTGGGCGGTGGGCCGAACCGAATCGGCCAGGGGATCGAGTTCGACTACTGCTGCTGCCAGGCCGCCTTCGCCCTGAAGGCCGACGGCTACGAAGTGGTGATGGTCAACTCCAACCCGGAAACGGTCAGCACCGACTACGACACCTCGGACCGGCTCTTCTTCGAACCGTTGACAGTAGAAGATGTGTTGAATATTTGCGAGCGGGTCGAGCCGATCGGGGTGATCGTGCAGTTCGGCGGCCAGACGCCGCTGAACCTGGCCCGGGCGCTGGAGGCCGCCGGGGTGCCGATCATCGGCACCAGCCCCGAGTCGATCGACCTGGCCGAGGACCGCGAGCGGTTCCGCCTGGTGATCGACCGCCTGGGGCTGAAGCAGCCGCCCAATGGCTCGGCGACCCGCTACGAGGAAGCCCGGCGGATCGCCGAGCGGATCGGCTACCCGGTGGTGGTCCGGCCCAGCTTCGTGCTGGGGGGCCGGGCCATGGAGATCGTCTACGATGAGCCGAGTCTCGATCGCTACATGGCCGAGGCCGTCGAGGCCAGCCCCGAGCACCCGATCCTGATCGACAAGTTCCTCGAGGATGCCACCGAGGTCGACATCGACGCCGTCTGCGACGGGACGCGGACGATCGTCGGCGGCGTGATGGAGCACATCGAAGAGGCCGGCATCCACTCCGGCGACAGCGCCTGCGCCATCCCGCCCTTCTCGCTGGCGGGGACGATTGTCGACCGGCTCAAGGAGCAGACGTACGCCCTGGCCGAGGCGTTGAAGGTCCGGGGACTGATGAACATCCAGTTCGCCGTCAAGGACGGCGAGGTCTACGTGCTGGAGGTCAACCCGCGGGCGTCGCGGACCGTGCCGTTCGTCTCGAAGGCGACCGGGCTGAACCTGGCGCAGGCCGCGGCCCGGGTCATGGTGGGCCAGACCCTCCAGCAGCAGGGGATCACCGCCGAGCCGGTGCCTCGATACGTCTCAGTCAAGGAGGCTGTGTTCCCGTTCGCGAAGTTCGCGGGCGTGGACATCGTGCTGGGTCCGGAGATGCGCTCGACCGGGGAAGTCATGGGGATCGCCATGGACTTCCCGGCCGCGTTCGCCAAGAGCCAGATCGCGGCGCTGAGCCGGCTGCCGACCGGCGGCACGGCGTTCGTGAGCCTGGCGCGGCGGGACCGCGCGGCGGCCGTCCCGATCGCGCGCCGCCTGGCCGCGTTGGGCTTCCACCTGCTGGGCACCAGCGGCACCGCGCAGGCGATGGCCGCGCACGGCATTGCCGTCGAAGTCCTGCGGAAGATCCACGAGGGACGGCCCAACGTGCTCGATTACCTGGCCAACGGCTCGATCGACCTGATCGTGAATACGCCCAGCGGCAAGGGGGCGCGCACCGATGAGGGGCGGATCCGCGCCAGCGCCGTCTCGCACGGGGTGCCGTGCATCACCACCATCGCCGGCGCGCGGGCCGCCGTCGCCGCCATGGAACGCCTCCGGGACGGCAAGCTGGAAGTCTATGCATTGCAGGACTTGCTCGCGATGGGTCAGGCCGCCGGCGAAGTCCGCGACGCGGACGGCCGCCGGCATGCCGCTCACGTCCTCGATCCCGGATGCTCCGGCGGCGCCGCCATGGAATGAGGTCGCTTCACGATCCACGCGCGGATCATCCAATTCCCGATGAAGATCAAGATCGTCGAACCGGCTGCGAGACGCGGCTCCCCGGCCAGCAGCAGGGCCAAGGGAATGAGGGAGCCCAGGGCCAGTACGGCCGCACAGGTGCCAATCGAACGCGCGGGGGACGCGACGTCTCGGAGCGCCGGGCGGACCGCGCTGATGAGCAGTCCCAGGGGGATGAGATTCAGGGTCAGCAGGAGTGCGAGGGCCCGTCGCAGGACGGCGGCGGCCCGGGCTTGACCGAGCAGTGATGCCAGCAGGAGCAGCTCGGCGCAGCCGAGCGTGACCGCGGCATTGGTCAGATAGCCGCCCAGCCAGCGGGCGTCTTTCCAACCCGGCTGGGAGCTCGTGCTGAACAGGACCCCCTTGTAAGTCGCCGACCCCAGGGCGGGGAGGAGCCCCGCGAGCACGGCCAGCCGTCGCAGTCCGTCGAGGACCGCCACACCGCTGGGCAGCCAGTGGAGCGCCTCCAGCAGATCGAACGCAACGATCAGGGTCAGCGGCAGGGAATAGGCGGTGAGGCACCAGGTGCCCAAGGACATGGGCGAACCCGGCTTGAAGACCCGGAGCATGTGGTGGAACCGCATCGGATCGCCCAGGTCGATCACCAGGCAAACCAGGTCGGCCAGGAGGAAAGCCAGGGCGACCGGATAGGCCGCGCGGGCCAGGGTGCCGAAGACCGCCGGTGCCGCCGTCTCCCCGAGCGCCGCTGTCAGGTACAGGCCGGTCGTCAGGTTGTTGAAGAAGATGTCCCAGGCGACCAGGCCGTGCCAGTTGGGCGGCTTGGTCACCGGCCCGGTCGCATACGATAGGCTGGTCATCGGGCGTGGGCTGTCAAGCCGCACGTCAGTGCCCTCCCACGAAGAGGATCGCGAGGAACCCGGCGATCGCCAGCAGGGCACCCGCGAGGGCCCGCACGTAGTCGCCCCGCATGTGCAGCCAGGGGTTCACGGGAGGCTCGGGCAAACCGTAGGTCGCGGGGCGGTCGACCAGGAGATAGAACGAATTCAGCGCGGAATAGCTCGCAGTCGGCACGTCGCCGTAGAGATAAGCCTCCGCGACGCCCCGCGCGTGCAGCTCCGCCACCCGCCGCCGCGCCCGCTCGCGCAGCTCGGCGACCGGTCCGAACTGGATCGATGCGGTCGGACAGGCCTTGGCGCAGGCCGGGACCAGGCCGTCGCGCTGGCGGTCGTAGCAGAGCGTGCACTTGTGAGTATGTCCGTCGATTTCACTCCGCGTGATCACCCCGAAGGGGCACGCCGCGATGCAGTATGCACAACCGTTGCAGATATCGGGTTGAATGTAGACGTTACCGAATTCATTATAAATAATCGCGCCTGTGGGACAGGCATGCTCGCACGGTGCGGCGACGCAGTGCTTGCAGACGTCGCTCATCATCAGCCAGCGGCCCGCGCCGGCGCCGTCGAGCCGCGTCTCCAGGGTCACGTGCCGGGAGGAGCCGTCCGGCGGGAACTGCTCGATGAACTTGACATGCCGCCAGGAGGTGGCGGAGAGCGTCTCGGTGTTGTCGTAGCTGCGGCCCGACCATCGGAATTCATCCGCCGGCAGCAGGTTCCACTGCTTACAGGCGACCTCGCAGGCCTTGCAGCCAATGCAGACCGTGGTGTCGGTGTAGAAGCCCATCTCGGGCCGGGGCGCGGGAGGTTCCACCCTGCGGAACGGGCCGAGGATTCGCTCCAGGATCGTCGACCATCGGACTGGGGCCGAGCCGTCCTGGGTCAGCTTGGGCTGCTGCCGCGAGTCAAGAGCCATCACCGAACCTCCCCTCCGGCTGCGCGGCGGGCGGCGTGTCGGGAATCGGATCACGCGACGGCCAGGGTCCCGGCGGTACGGTTGGCTGGGGTATTGCGCCGGCCATCCTACCGGCCTGGACCTGGCAGACGAACACCTTGCCCTCGTGAATGCTCGCGTTCGGTTCGGCCAGCAGCGCGGTCAGGTCGTTGGCGATCCCACCGACCGTCTCGCCGGCGAAGCCCCAGTGGATCGGGAGGCCGACCTGGTGGATGGTGCGTCCGGCGACCACCAGCGTCTGGGCGCGCCGCGTCACCATCGCGCGGGCCTGGATCCGGCCCCGCGCCGTGGCGACGGTCAGCCAGCCGCCGTGCACAATCCCGCGCTCGGCCGCCAGCTCGGGGCTCAGCTCGACGAACATCTCGGGCTGCAATTCGTTGAGCCAGCTATTGAACCGGCTCATCGGCCCGCTCAGGTAGTGCTCGGTGAGCCGGAAGGTGCAGGCGACCACCGGGAACTCGTCCGTGGGCGCCTGGGCCACGGGATTGAGCGGACCCTCGAGGATGCGCACGACCGGGTTGCAGGTCTGCCTGGGATAGAACAGGTTGCCGACCGGAGACTCGACCGGCTCATAGTGGGCCGGCAGCGGCCCATCCTTGAGGGCACCCGGGGCATAGAGCCAGCCGAGTCCGTCGGGCTTCATGATGAACGGCTGGTCGCCGGCGATGGCGGCCATTCCGCGCGCACCGGCGGCCGGTCGGTAGTCCGGCGGCTTCTCCGGCTCGAAGTCGGGCTCATCCCAGCCGATCCAACGGCGCTGGGTGTTGTCCCACCAGATGAGCTGCTTCCGCTCCGACCAGGGCCGGCCCTGGGGATCGGCCGAGGCCCGGTTGTAGAGCACCCGCCGGTTGTGCGGCCAGGCGAAGCCCCACTCCGGCTGGAGCGGGTTGTCGGTGAGCGTCCGCTCCCGCGCCCGATTGCGGCCGGGCTCGGGGTAGACACCGCTGTAGATCCAGCAGCCACAGGATGTCGTCCCGTCGTCCTTCAGCTCCGAGAAGCCGCGGACCAGCCGGGGCCGACCCGTGCGCGCGTCGAGCTCATCCAGCTTGTGGCCGTTGATCTCCATCAGGATCTTCTCGACATCCGGCTCGTCCTCGATGCGGCTGAGCGATCCGTCGGGCAGGCGGCGGGGCTGGTCGGGCTCGTAATCCCAGGTGAGCCGCAGGAGCGGCTCGTCTCGGGGATCGGTCGATCCGGCGTACAGATGGCGCAGCCGCTTGCCGAGGTTGTAGACGAACCACGCGTCGGACCGGCAGTCGTGCGGGGGATCGATCGCCTGATTGTGCCACTGGAGCAGGCGCTGGGTGTTGGTCAGCGTCCCGTCCTTCTCGGGGCTGGCGGCCACCGGGATGAAGAAGACTTCGGTCGGGATCTCACCGGGAGGTGGTCCCTGGGGGTCGTTCTTCCAGAAGACCGCGCTCTCGGTCTCGAAGGTGTCGAGCACGACCAGCCAGTCGAGGTGGCGCAGGCCGGCGCGGTGCAGCCGGGCGTTGGGCCCGCCGCCGCCGGGGTTCTGGCCGAAGAGGAAGTAGCCTGTCATCTCGCCGCGGGACATGCGGTCGAAGGTCAGCAGTTGGGAGTAGTCGCCGTCGACCCGCGGCAGCCAGTGGAAGCCGTAGTCGTTGGCGGCGCCGGCCGCGTCGCCATACCACGCCTTGAGCAGGCTGACGAGGAACTTGCGGAAGTTGGACCAGTAGCCCGTGGGCAGGCCCTCATGGGCGACGTAGGCGTCGAGCGTGTCATGCCCCGGGTTGGCGGTCGGCTGCGGCAGGTAGCCGGGCAAGAGGTCATACAGCGTCGGGACGTCGGTCGAACCCTGGATGCTGGCGTGGCCGCGCATGGCCATGATGCCGCCGCCGGGGCGGCCCACGTTACCCAGTAAGAGCTGAAGGATGCCGGCCGTGCGGATGACCTGCACGCCCGTGCTGTGCTGAGTCCACCCCACGGCGTAGACGATAGCGCTGGTCTGGTCGCGGCCGGAGTGGGCGCAGAGCAGCTCGGCCACCCGCTCGACCTCTTCGGGCGCGCAGCCGCAGACCTGGGAGACCATCTCCGGGGTGTATCGTTGAAAGTGGCGCCGCAGGATCTGCATGACGCAGCGCGGGTGCTGCAAGGTCGGGTCGCGCGGCGGCTGACCGGCCGGCGCGTCGGTCATCTCGGCGCGCGGCGCCGGGTGCGCGGCCGCCCCACCCATGAGGGCGTGGCCGTGGACGCCCGGCTCGCCCTTCGTCGCCGCGCCCTCCGGCGACGATTCCTCCGCCCGCTCTTCATTGCCCGCGCCGCTGGTGGCGCCCTGGTAGCCCCAATGGCCTTTCCGGGCATCATACCTGCGGGATTCCGGGTCGTAGCCGCTGAACAGGCCGGAAAGGTCCTCGGTGTCCTGGAATCCCTCCTGGATGATGGTCGCGGCGTTGGTATAGGCCACGACGTAGTCATGGAACCAACGGTCATGAGTCAAGACGTAGTTGATCAGTCCGCCGAGAAACGCGATGTCGGTCCCGGCGCGGATGGCGACGAAGACATCGCACAGCGCCGAGGTGCGCGTGAACCGCGGATCGACATGGATGAGCGTGGCGCCTTTCTCCTTGGCCTTCATGGGCCAACGGAAGCCGACCGGGTGCGCCTCGGCCATGTTCGAGCCCATGAACAGAATGCAGTCGCTGTTGGCCAGATCCTGCTGGTACATGGTGGCCGCGCCGCGGCCGAACGAGGCGCCCAGACCGGGCACCGAGGCGGAGTGTCAGATCCGCGCCTGATTCTCGATCGCCAGGACGCCCAGGCCGCCGGCGAACAGCTTCTTGATGAGGTAGTTTTCCTCGATGTCCATGGTGGCACCCCCGAGCGTCCCGATGCTCCGCACCGCGGTCACAGGCCGTCCCTGGCCGTCCCGCGCCGCGAGCTCGGCGTCGCGCGCGGCCTGGACGCGGCGCGCGATCTGGTCCAGGGCCCAATCCAGCGAGCGGGTTTCCCAACGGTCGGAGTGGGGCGCCCGGTAGAGCACCCGGGTCACGCGGTGCGGATTGACCGCGAGCTGCAAGGCATCGGCACCCTTGGGGCAGAGGGTCCCCTCGTTGATGGGACTGCGCGGATCGCCCTCGATGTCGATGATCCGGCCCGCCTTGGTGTAGATGATCTGCCCGCAGCCCACGGCGCAGTACGGGCAGATACTCTCCGTGGCCGTGGCGCCGCGCAGCCGCGAGGTCTTTTCCACCGTCCGCGGGCTGAACGGCTGCGCTGAGGAACGCGTGGGGAGCCTACGGAACGAGGGAAGTGGGAACATCGGTGTCTCCTTGACCTCCGGGGCAGGCGTTGGATGGTGACTTTGCCGCGGGATCGGACTTGCATAGTCGATTCGTACCCGCTCAAGAGTGCCATGCCGACGAGTGGGTCTGTGTCGGCCTCGTCAACGAGGACACGGCGTTTTTTGCCGTCCCAGAGGACCTTGGCGACATACACGTCGAAGAGGCACGCGCTGCCGTCAGCAAGGATGCCTCGGCCGAAGCTCTTCCAAGGTAGGCCGAGCGATGCGACCAAGGAGGGCGGCAAAGAGAGCGACGCCGTAAAACCCGTATCGATCCCGCTTCGAGTTCCCGCTCCCGTCTTCGGGGTCCGCGAAGCTTCAGGCGAATGTGGCCTTCGCGCGCCCGAACCACACCGGTGATCATGACATTCCTCGCTCTTCTCGACCACCGAACCGATGCACGTAACGCGAGCCGACCCTGACCAACCCGATCTGAGCATCGGGAACGCGAGCACTCAGCTTGTCACACGCCTCCAGTTCATCCTCATCGATCTCATACGCGCCGCTCTCGATGTCGACGGCTGCGAACTTGCCCTGGTCGTCGCCCCTCAGGTGCGGACGGACCTGCATTTCATAAACCTCATCGCCACGGCGGGCAAACTCTTCTTTGTCGTAGCGGCGTTTGGTCGATGCCATGAGCTGCCTCCGGTTCCTCATGCGTGTGTGATACCGGTCGGGTGTCCATCGCGCAGATTCCGAGCAGTCGTCCGGGTCGATGACGATTAGCTGACCGTCGCGCGCGTCGCCCGGGCGCGGCCGTAGTTCCGCCACCACCCGGCGGCCTGATCCTCGTCCCAGTTCCCCGCGCAGGCGCAGGCGCCCAGGGCGCGCTCCAGGCTCGCGGCATCAGGGTACCGTTCGGCCGCGTCCTTGGCCAGGCAGATCAAGACGACGCGTTCCAGGTCCCTGGGGATGCCGGCGCGGATCTCCGATGGCGGCACCACCGGGTCGCGGGCGTGCGCGATCAGCACCGTGAGCCCGTCCTCGCCTTCGAACGGCGGGCGACCGGTCAACAGGTAGTAGGCCACCGCCCCCAGCGAGTAGATGTCGCTCCGCTCGTCCACCTTCGAGGTGCCCCGCGCCTGTTCCGGCGACATGAACAGCGGTGTGCCGACGATCTGGCCCTCCCCGCTGACCTGGGCCACCCGGGCGGTTGCCGAGGGCCGGACCAGCCCGAAGTCGAGCAGCTTGGCCACGTCGTCGATCCCCCCGCGCCGCGCGGCGATGATGTTCGAGGGCTTGATGTCGCGGTGGATCAGGCCCGCCGCGTGGGCCTCGCGCAGCGCCCCGCAGACCTGGCGGAGCAGGTACACCACCCGCGCCGGCGGCAGCGGCCCGTAGCGTTCAACCAGCTCGGCCAGGCTCAGGCCCGGCAGATATTCCATCACGTAGTAGTAGGACCCGTCCTCGGCCCGGCCGTAGTCGTAGATCTCGACCGTATTCGGGTGGGAGAGCGTCGCGGTGAGGCGGACCTCGCGCTCGAACCGCTCCAGGGCCCGCGGGTCGGTTGCGTCATGCGGCCGGATCAGCTTGACGGCGCAGGGGCGCTTCAGAAGCTGGTGCTCGGCCAGGAAGACCTCGCCCATCCCGCCGGCCCCGAGCCGCCGCCGCAGGCGATACTGGCCGATCTGGCGGGCCTCGGCGACCTGCCGGCGCAGCCGGGACATCGTCCGGGCCCCGAAGGTCGAGCCGACGGCCAGCATGAGCAGGATCATGGCGTCGAAGCCGAACAGGCGGATGCGCGGGGTGTCGCTCCGGATCCACCCCTCCCACAGCCAGCTCATCGCCCTGGGGTACCGCAGGTCGAGGGCCATCAAGATCGCGAAGGGCAGCAGCGCCAGCGGCCCCACCACCACCGCGGCCCGCCGCCAGCTCTTCGGGACGTAGAGTCCGTAGGTGAGGATCAGGATGGCGGTCAGCAGCACGACGTTCTTCATCGTCAACTGCGCCATCATCCGGTCGTCGCGCCGCGAGTAGAGGAGCATCATCCGGTACTGGACCAGGGCCAGCCGGCTCGCCATCATCCCGATCATCCCCAGCTCCAGGGCCTTGAGCCAGGCCAGCGGGATGGGCCACTGGCTCCAGAGCAGGGCGATGATTCCCACAAGGGATGAGATCAGCAAAACGTCGACTTGATAGAGCGTCAAGTCCTCCTGCCCGAGCACAGCGCGCTTCCAGACGAGTGCGATCCCCAGCATCAGGATATAGATCATCGGCAGCTCGCGCAGCCGCGACCGCACCAGCGCCGGGGGCTCGCAGATCGGATGGCGCGCGGTCTGCGGCGCGATCGCCGCCCTGGGGGTGAAGCCCCCGGTGTCCTCCACCGAGGTTTCCCCGACCGAGGCGATCGGCCGGGGCCTGCGCGCGGTGCCGACTCCGGCGCGGGGGGACCAGCTTGCCGTCCCATCCGGAGGCGGGCCCACCGGCCCGAGGGACGTCAAGAGCCTCTGCCGGTCCGCCCGCTCGTCCTGGGCCAGGAGGCGGTCGACCTCGGCGCGCAGGTCGTCGTCGTCGCCGCAGGCCTCGCGGAGCCAGGCCTGCCGCCGGGTGGGTTCGAGCCGGACCGCGGCATCGAACAGGTCGCCGATCTGCCGCCAGCGCTGGGGCATCATCTCATCTCATCCCTCGCTCCCCCCGAGCTGGCCGACGAGCCAGGCCCGCGCCAGCCGCCAGTCCCGCTCCACGGTCACCACCGAGACCCCCAGCGCCGCGGCGACCTCGGGGACGGTCATCCCGCCGAAGTAGCGCAGGGTCATGACCTGGGCCTGGC
Organism: Isosphaeraceae bacterium; assembly: GCA_021324445.1. Taxonomy (GTDB): domain Bacteria; phylum Planctomycetota; class Planctomycetia; order Isosphaerales; family Isosphaeraceae; genus JAJPJC01. The sequence goes on along the minus strand of JAJPJC010000303.1, from coordinate 44,517 downwards.
GCTCGTCGCGCTCGGCCAGCCGGTCCAGGGCCTCGTGGACGGCGACGAGGTCCAGCCCCTGCCCCTCGAAGTAGTCCACCACCGCATCGAGCGGCACGCGCCGCCGGCTCCCGCCGCGGCGGTCGGCGGCCCGCCGCCGCGCGTGGTCAATCAGCACCTCCCGCATCGCCCGCGCCGCGGCCGCGAACAGGTAGCTCCGGTCGGGTGCCTTGTCGAAGACCGCATCACCCAGCAGCCGGATCACGGCCTCGTGGACCACCGCCGTGGGCGAGAGGGTGTGGTCGCGCCGTTCCCGTCGCATCAGGCCCGAGGCGACCCGGCGCAACTCATCATAGACCCGCGCCAGGAGCTCACTCCTGGCCCGCTCGTCCCCCTCCCGGGCCTGTCCCAGGATCAGCGTCAGTCCCCGCTGCGATTCGGCCTGCATCGTCCCTCCGTCAGGAATTCTCTGAAGGGCTGTTCCGGCATTCTTCGCGAGATTCCGTGTGACGGCAAGGAGCGGATGGCCGGCGAGGCCCCGTGTCGGCGACCTCGATGCTCTCGGAACGTGACGCCCTCTGGATGAGGAATCACCCCGATGCTCGCACCATTTTCGAAGGGATTGTAGGAGGACGCATGTCCTCGGCAAGTGGACAGGGGCTATGACTATAATGGCCCTCGGAGAACCGTGCTGACTGCGCGGTCGCCTCTCGGCGTGGTTTGTGAGGGCATCTGAGGGAAGAAGGGACGAGCCGATGAAGATCATCGTGCTGGACGGCGCGACCATGGGTGTGAGCGCGGACGCCTGGGACGGGCTGCGGGCGCTGGGCGAGGTCGAGGTCTACGACCGCAGCAGTCCCGAAGAGGTGATGGCGCGGGCGCGGACGGCCGGGGTCCTGATCACGAACAAGGCTCCTGTCAGCGCGGAGGTGATCGCCCAGGCGGCCGAACTCCGCTTCATCGCCCTGCTGGCCACCGGCTTCGACCCGGTGGACGTGGCGGCCGCCCGCCGCCGCGGCATCCCCGTCGCCAACGTGCCCGAGTACGGGACCCATTCGGTCGCCCAGTTCACCTTTGCCCTGCTGCTGGAGTTGTGCAACCACGTGGCCGTGCATGCCGAGGCCGTCCGCGGGGGGGAGTGGTCCCGTTCGCTCACCTTCTCCTTCTGGAAGATGCCGCTGATCGAGCTGGCCGGCAAGACGATGGGCCTGGTCGGCTTCGGCCGCATCGGCCGGCGTGTGGGTGAGCTGGCCCACGCCTTCGGTATGGGGGTCCTGGCGCACGACCAGTTCCCGGTGAACCCGCCGGCATACCAGCCGTTCGGCTGGGCGGCCCTGGACGAGCTGTTTGCCCGGGCCGACGTGATCAGCCTCCATTGCCCGCTGACGCCGGAGAATCTCGGGCTGGTCAACCGCCAGCGGTTGCACCTGGTGAAGCCGACGGCCTACCTGATCAACACGGCCCGGGGGCCGCTCGTGGCCGAGGAGGACCTGGCCGAGGCCCTCAACGAAGGCCGCCTGGCCGGCGCCGGCCTCGACGTGGTCGCGCACGAGCCAATCCCGCCGGACAACCCGCTGCTGACGGCACGGAACTGCGTGTTGACGCCACACATCGCCTGGGCCACCGTCGAGGCGCGGCGCCGCCTGCTGGAGACGGCGGTGGCCAACGTCGCCAATTTCCTGGCGGGCCAGCCGACGAACATCGTGAATTGACACTGGAAGACGCTGAAGACCCGACGGCGGGTCGCCGATCCCGCATCCCATCTGGGCCCACCAGCCCAGCGATGACGGGATCCACCGGCTTTTTCCGCAGGACCTCTTTGGAGGGCGAGGACCGGAGGCCCCGGTCGCTGCCACCCGGAGTGGGTGAGTCGCTCTCCGATCCAAGAGAGAGGGAGGCGAACTGTGGTCGATCTCGTGTTCTGGTCCTTCGTGGTCGCGCTGACGCCGGTCGTCTTGGGCTCGGCGTGGAAGCTGATTTTGGGAACCCTCCACGGGATCGCCTTGCGACTCTCGCTGGACCACGGCGGTGAAGTGCTCTTCGCGCAGGGCGCGACCCATCGGTCCGAGGGTGGTTGCAACAGGGCCGATTGGACCCTGGCCGGCTGAGCGCCCACCACGCTTACTGAGCGTCGCATCAAGACGTAAAATTCTGGCCCAGCGCCCGGGATCGCCGGCCGGAGCCGGCTCCGACACGAACCGCCTGGAGGAGGGGGGCTCCGGCCCCCGACCACCATGGAACAACTTTACGTCTTTCCGCAACGCTCAGTAGGATAACGACGGCAGGCACGGCCCAGTTCCTCGAGGTTGGCCGGCTCGCACGGTCGCCGGACCGTGGGGAGCCGAGTCCGCCCCGGCCGCGAACCGTGCCTCTTCTCGAGTCCATCAGGAGACTGATCATGTTCCAGACGAAGAACGATCTGCCGGAGGGAGTCCGCCACAAGGTGGTCCAGCTCCTCAACGAGCGCCTGGCGGACTGCATCGATCTCCAGACGCAGACCAAGCAGGCCCACTGGAACGTCAAAGGGCCGAGTTTCATCGCCCTGCACGAGCTGTTCGACAAGGTCAACGAGGCCGTGGAGGACTATGTGGACGAGATCGCCGAGCGGGTTGTCCAGCTCGGCGGCGTGGCGGAAGGAACCGCCCGGATGGTGGCCCGTCGCAGCGCGCTGGCGGAGTATCCGGCGGCGGTGGATGGGCGCAGCCACGTCGAGGCCCTCTCATCGGCCCTGGCGGCGTTCGGCCAGTCCGCGCGGAAGGCGATCGACGAGGCCGACAAGCTCGGCGATCGCGACACCGCCGATATCTTCACCGAGGTCTCGCGCGGCATCGACAAGTGGCTCTGGTTCGTCGAGGCGCACTTGCAGGCGGAGCGATGATCCAGCCGGAGCGACCGGGTGTGGTGCCGTCTCGGTCTGCGGATTCCTGGAAGCGGGCTGCGCGGTGGTCCTCGCGGAGAACGCTCGATCAAACGATGAAGGGACCGATCGACGTTTTCCGCAGGACTTTCTAGGAGAGGCCCAAGGGCGTTCCAACCTGACTGTCCCACCAGGAGGAGCGCGACGATGAAATCCGTTCGACAGGGCATCCGGAAGCTGGCGTGGACCTTGACTCTGGCCGTGGCGGCCTGGCTGCTCCCCGCGTCCCTGGCCCATGCCGGGTCCGGACATGGCGGCGGCCACGCGGGCCCGGGAGGCTCCGGGTCCTTTACCCATCACGGTCATCACCCCTATTCCGGCGGCTACGGCTGGACCTGGGGCGGCTACTACCCCTACTGGGGCTACGACCCATTCTACGGAGGTTCCTTTGGCTATGGCGGCACCATCGGGGTCGCGGCCTCTACCCCCTACTCTGGTGTCCACGCCCCGTTCGGGGGTGTCTCGCCCGTTGGCCACTCGACCATGGATGATGTCATGGATTTCATGGGTTCGTTCCGCTGATCCGATCCCTTTGTCGGCGCAACCCAAGGGTCCGGCTATACTTGCGGGGAGGCTTTGGAGATGCTGGCGACCTTGGCGGTCAATCTGTCGGTCCTGTTGATTGTGTGCACATTGCTCATGCTGATCTTTTGGGCCTACGACCACACCGGACATCCGGTCGAGGCCGAAGGGCCGCGGCCGGCGGGATGGGAGTTCCGCGTTCCTCCGCGCTCGAGGCGATCCCCGGTCCGACGGTCAGCGTCAAGACGCCCGCAGGTGTGGCATTCGCGTCCGCCGCGGTCCCGGCTCTGGTGGCCACCCAGCCACTTGGCCGCGCACTCGCGTCCGGTACGTCGATGTCGGGAGCGCCCCTAGAGGGCATGGGCGCGCGCTTGCAGCCGTCGGAGACGCAGATCTTGTCAGGGTGGATGACTTCTTCGGCAACAGGGTATGGGTCATGACTGCAATGCAGGGGATGCTGAGATCGAAGCCAGCGGGTTCGGGGTCGCGATCCACGCCAGGGCGGTCGGGCCGCAGCGACACCCAGCCCCGAGATCGCGCGCTGGGGGCGGCCGCGTCGGTTCCCGACGAGACGACCCAGGCGCAGATTTACCGGCAGTCGCGGCGCGGGGTCTCCGTCGAGGCCCTGGCGGCCCAGTTCGGTCTGAGCCGGTCGCGCATCGAGCGCGTCCTCAAGGAAATGAGGGCCAAGCGCCTGCTGGAGACCCCGCTCGAGTTCATCGGCGACCCCAACTTCGATGACCCCGCGGCCGTCGTGGAAATCCTCGGCCCGGCCCCGGAGCCGGCCGCGGACCACGGCTCCCGCCGGCTCCGGGCCCTGGACGGCCTGCCCCCCTATCTGGCCGGCCTGTATGATTTTCCGTTGCTGTCGCGCGAGGAGGAACGGTATCTCTTCCGCAAGATGAACTACCTGAAGTACCGGGCGCATCAGCTCCGCGCCGCACTGGACCCCAGCCATTGCGATGCGGCGCAGCTCGACGAGATCGAGCACTTGCAGCACGAGGCGCTGGCGGTGAAGAACCAGCTCATCCGGGCCAACCTCCGGTTGGTCGTCTCGATCGCCAAGAAGCTCGCCGGGCCGACCAACCCCCTCTTCGAGCTGGTTTCCGACGGCAACATGTCGCTGATCCGCGCCGTCGAGAAGTTCGACGCGCGCCGGGGCTTCAAGTTCAGCACCTACGCGAGCTGGGCGATCTTGAAGAATTTCCGCCGCTCGATCCCCGAGGAGCGGCGTCGCCGCAACCGGTTCGTCATCGGCCACGACGAATCCTTCGAGATCGCCCCCGAGATCCGCCGCGATGCCTCCGAACAGGAGAGCGACCACCGCCGCAATCAGGAAATCGTCGAGCGGATGCTCGGCCGGCTCGACTCCCGCGAGCGCCGCGTCCTGATCAGCCGCTATGGGATCGGCGGCGCCGCCGCGCAGACCCTGGAGCAACTCGGCCGCGAGCTGGGCGTTTCCAAGGAGCGCGTCCGGCAGATCCAGTCCCAGGCCCAGGAGAAGCTCCGCAAGATCGCGTTCCAGGAGAAGCTCGACCTGGCCTTCGATTGAGCCGAGCCAGATCGGCTCAGACTCAAGAGCGGGCAGCAGGTCACGAGTGCGCACCGAATTCTCAGCCCTGGAGATCGGGTCTTCACCGCCCCGACCGGGACCCCGCGCCACGGGGCCCGGGAGATCCCGTTGGGCGGAAGAGTCTCATTATGGATTTATAATGAATTTTCTAAAACATCTCGTATAACTTAACTTCTACGACGGATTTGCAGCGGGTGGTGTCCGTCGGCCATCAGGACCGTGACCGGCTTGGCTGCGCTGGTCATGGCTTTCGGCCCCGTGGGCGATCGGATGGGCAGGGTGATGAGGAAGGTCGCTCCCTGCCCCGGCCCGCTGGCCGCGGTGATGCGCCCGCCATGCCGCTCGCCGTCCGGAGCGGTTCGCGGCGGATCGGATAAGGAAAGATCATCAATGAGCCGGTCGAGCTGTGAACAGGCCCGAACAGAATTGTCCGCGCCCGGTGCGATCCAGGTCCGGTGATTGGTATACAAAAGCTCTCATAGGGTTTTCCCTAATGCTGGTTAAGGCTCAGTCCGGATTGAGCCAGCCGCCGGTGAAACCTAGGCTTGTGTCGTGCAGTGAGGGCCGTGATGCGACGAGCCAACGCTCGATGCTCAATCGGTGACCGATGGCCGCCGATTGGGAAGGTCCCGATGCCCGGTACCTCGAGGGAGCGCGCGTCTCAGCCGGCGGGAATCCACTCCATCTTCTGGCGGGGATCTCGCTCTCGAACACAGCTCGCTTGAACCACAACGGTCGTGGAAGTCGAGCGCATGATGGTTCCGAAGTCGTGGCGAGGACCCGATCGGGCGCGCACGACACAGGCGCCGGTGCGCGACGGCGGGCCGGTTCTGGAACGTATCCAGATGCGGCATGGGGGTGCGCTGGGCGCCCTCCAGCCTGGCCAAACAAAGATGTTTCCCACCACGCGATTTCCTGGCAAGGCCGAAGGAGGCCCCATGTTCGGTGCCCGCGCACGACGACGTCTCAATCAACCCGCGACCCGGTCCCGCGCGGTCCGTCCCCGGCTGGAGGGGCTGGAGGACCGAGTCTTACTCTACGCGGCGACGGGGACGCGATGGCCCGATTCCAACCTGGTCACCTACAGCTTCATGCCCGACGGCACGAGCATCGGGGGGGTGCCCAGCAACCTCCAGCACACGCTCAACGCCTCGTTCCCGACGGCCACCTGGCAGGCGCAGATCACCAAGGCACTGGCGGCGTGGGAGGAAATGGCGGATGTCAATTTCACCCAGGTCTCTGACGACGGCGCTCCCCTGGGCGTCGGCGGCGACGTGCAAGGCGATCCCCGGTTCGGCGACATTCGCATCGGCGGTTTTCCCATGGCGAGCAATATCCTGGCGTTTACCTATCTTCCTCCCCCTGCCAATGGTGGGACCAGCGCCGGCGACGTCTTCTTCAACACCAGTCAGTCGTGGGAGGTCAACGGGACGACCTACGACCTGATGACCGTGGCGCTGCACGAGATAGGCCACGCCCTGGGCCTGGGCGAGTCGACGGTCACAACGTCGGTCATGTACGGCTCGTATCAGGGCGTCAAGGAGATGCTGACGACGGACGACATCGCGGGAATCCGCTCGATCTATGGCGCCCGCCCCTTCGACCCCTTCGATCCCAGCGGGTCCAACCAACGTGCCATCGGAGCCGTTAACCTCTCTTCCGACCTGGGCAGCAATGGACAGCTCACGCTCTCGGGGCTGGACCTGGCGCCCCCGCTGACGATCGGCGCCGGGGAGATCGACTGGTACAAGATCACGGTCCCCGCGACCACGACCGGAACGATGGTGGTGAAGATGCAGTCGGCCGGGCTCAGCCTGCTGTCTCCCAGCCTGGCGGTCTACAACGCCGCCGGGACGATCCTGCTGGGACAACAGGTCTCCACCGCGATGGGCGCCACGGCCACGGTCACCATCGGGGGCGTCTCCCCGGGCCAGGTCTACGACATCCGGTGCATGGGGAGCACGACCGGCGCCGCGGGGTTTGGAGCCTACGGGCTCCAGGTGAACTTCGGTTCGCAGTCCCAGCCGCCGATCCCGTCACCCGTGATTCCGGTGCCCGCCGAGGGAACCACGAGCGGCGCCGTGATGGACGTGCGGTCGAGCAGCTCCGCCGCGGTCGCCGGCCCGCTCGTCGCCGTGGACACCGTCGCGGGCAACGGCGGCGCCCTCCCGCTCCCGCCCCGGCGGGAAGTCCTGCGGGACCCAGTCAGACCGCAGGGTGTGCTTTCCTGGACGCCCGTCTCCTCCAGGGTGCGATCAACGGCTCCCGTCCAGCAATTCGGGCCGAAGAGCCTCCTGGGTCGATCGGGACACGACGCTGAGTGATCGATCCGCTCGGAGCCCCCGGAATCGCCGCCGACGCCCGCGGCGCCCAAGAATCCAAGGAAATTTATGCAACTTTTCCCGCGGCGCCGCCCATCATACTGGGTGAGCGCCGCGGTGAGCTTTCGAAGTGGTCGGTGCCCGGCGCTCGATCAGCCGACAGGCCTCGGGAGCCGCTTCGATGCCCAAAGACTGGCCGTGTCCATCCCAAGCCAAGGGTCGGTATCATCCAAGCTACGATCTGCTGGAGGGCCGGCTGGCTCTCGCGGCGGGCGGAGGGACCGGTCAAGCCGTCCCCAACGCCGTGCCCGGCCCCGACGCGACGGGCGTCGTCGACCCGGCGCAGGACCAGCCCTTGACTGTGACCCTGATCGACCCGGCACCAGGCTCGGTCGTGTATGGGTCGCCCTCGACGCTGACCTTGCAGTTCAACAATCCGATCTTCCCCGACACCCTGTCCACCGACGTCGGGATCATCCAGACCGATGCCGACGGCAACCCGACGGGTTGGTACACGGTGCCCGACCAGCTCACGCTCGACCCGTCCGGGACCGTGCTGACTGTCAGCGTCGGCCAGGTCCTGCCTCCGGGGTACTATCAGGTCTGGATCTTCGGGACTTCGGGGATCACGGACCTCGATGGCAACCTGCTCGTTCCCGACGGCAACAACCTGATCCTGGGCATGTTCGACGTGAGCGTTGCGGGCGTAACCCTCGCGGAGGCGGTCGATCTGCCGACGCCGGGCACCAGCCCGCAGGAGGTTCCGGGCAGCCTCGACTTCCAGGCCGACCCGTACGCGGTCAACCTGTATCGCTTCACGCTCGCCCCGGGCGATTTCTGGCTGCTGGGCCTGGAGGTGACGGCCCAACCCGCCGGGGAGCCCCTCGCTTCGGCGCTGGGACTGTTCAATGCCCAGGGCCAGCCGATCGCCAGCGATGACATCGGCCGCCAGGCCACTCCCAACGACCCCTACCTGTTCGCCGGCCTCCAGCCGGGGACGTACTACGTCGGCGTCTCGGGGACGGGGAATCTCCCGGGGATGCCCGGCGGATACGATCCCGTGATCGGGTCGCCGGGCTCGGTCCCTCAGACCCAGCCCGGGGGACCGTATACGCTCAGCATCGTGGCTGACCCGGTGACGACACCCCCGCTGCTCCGGAGTTTTGCCGTCGACTTTGCCGATCCCTACTCCACAACCCCGACCGGGCTGACGCTGGCGTTCACCCGGGCGATTGCCCTGAGTGAATCGATCGGCGCCTTGTCCTCGGAGCTGAACCAGGGTGTCGAGGTGGTGGATCAGTCCGGGCGCATCTGGCCGATCGAAGCTTCCGGCTACGACGAGGCCCAAGCCCGCATCTCCTACATCTTCGACGAGCCCTTGCCGCCGGGCCAATACACGGTGCGATTGCCTCAGCAAGGAGGGCTCGTCGACCTGGCGGGACTCTCGCCGGTGGCACCCGGCGAGCCGCCCGGCGTGCTGGGGTCGTTCGAAGTCCCTCAGCCGGTTCCCTCGTTCGGTCCGCACAATCTCGGCATCCTGTTCCCGGATGACGCGCTCCAGGGGCGCTCGCTCGACCTGACGTTAGGAGCCGGCGCTGCGGTCACCTATCGGGTCGTCCTGATCATCCCGGCCCTTTACCAGTTTGAAATCCAGACCGGCGGCGTGGCCCCATCCGTCCAGGTGATGGGCGACGGCCAGACCTGGTCGCTCGCTCCGACGGGCACCAACGACACCCAACTGATGCCTGGCGTCTATACCATCCGGGCTCAGAACCCTGGGCCGGGCTTCGTCCAGGCCCAACTGGTTTTCCGCGTGGCGGACTTCCAGTACGAGCTCGTCCTGGCCAACGGCGTCGGCCAAGGCCCTGCGCTGTCGCTGCGGCTGATTTCGTTCCCCGGCTCTGTGATCTCATCGGCGTCCTCGTTTCCCCTGGCATCGGCTTCCCCCGCGATCGACCTGGGAGGACCCGGCTCGGCGTTCGGGCCGCCCACGGTTTCCCTCCTGGGCCTGACGACCGACCTGATCGGCCGCCCTTCCCCGGCGGCCCTCCCCGAGTCGTCGTCCGGGTCGGCCATCCCGGCGCCGCAGCCGGCGTTGCCGTTCCGCCTGGCTGTCGCGGGAGGGCCGGTCGCAGGCACGGCTCGAGAGCTTGAACTGGAGTCCGGCGCCGATGAGCCCGCCGTCGCCGACGTTTCTGCCAGCGCCGTCTCGGCGCCGATTGAGACCCTGGCGGCGGGCGCCGGCTGGAGCGCGAACTCGCTCACCTCACTGATCGACGGTCTCCGCCAGGGGGCCCGTCGCCTCACGGCGGCGGTCTCGGCCTGGGTGGGATCTTGGTCCGGGGGACGACCGACATCGGCGGCGGCGCGACGGGAAGTCGGGACCGCGGCCCCCGACGTCGACCGCGGCCTGTCCCAGGCCGCGCCGGAACACACCGCGAATCGCGGTCCGGCCCAGAGTGGGCACCAGGCGCGTGGGTGGACCAAGTTCGTCACGATGGTGATCGTGGCGCTGTCCGGGGCCTTGGCGGCCCGAATGAGCCGGCCTTTCCCGCGATGGTGGATGGCCCGGAAGCCGCTGCGAGCGCGGGGCGTCGGGGCGCTCCGCCTGAAGCACGATGATCCAGTCCAGGAGCGCGGCCGGCGATGAGTCGCTTCGAACATCTCGGCGGCCCCTCGACCAGGATCGAGCCTGGCTCGTCGATCCCAGCCGAGGATGCAGTCGTTCCGGCCCGGGAAGGCGCGGGGGTCGGCTTGAGCCCTGGGTTCGTACCGGGAGGTCTTCCGCCCGGGGTGCTTTCCGAGTTCCAACGCCTGGAGGCCGAAGCGGCCAGACATCATGTGCGTACCATGATGGGTCGGCTCGAGGTCGGCGAGGAATTCCTCGGATTTCGGCTGATCGACGAGCTGGGCCGAGGGGCGTTCAGCAAGGTGTTCCTCGCGCGCCAGGAGAACCTGGCGGATCGGCCCGTGGTTCTGAAGGTCTCGCAGCGCCCCGATGACGAGCCCAAAGTGCTCGCCCAGTTGCAGCACACCAACATCGTCCCGGTTTACTCGATCCACCAGCTTGGGGGGCTTCGAGCCGTCTGCATGCCGTATTTCGGATCGACCACCCTCAACGACGTCTATGAGGACCTCACGAGCCGAGCCAGTCTCGCCGGGTCCGGGCTGGAGCTGATCGGCACGGTCTCGCGCCGCCGCGCCGCCAGGACGTCCCAGGGCACCCTGCGAACCGAGGCTCCCTCTGACGGGCAACCCGGCGAGGACGCGGCGGCGCCGGCGGCCGCAGCGACCGGACCGCCGCTGCCCGAGTCGTCCGCGGAAACCTGGAAGTATCTCGCGGGCCTCACGTATGTCGAGGCCGTGCTGTGGATGGCCGCCCGGCTGGCGAGCGGGCTGGCTCATGCCCACCAGCGCGGGATCTTGCACCTGGACATCAAGCCGGGCAACATCCTGCTCACCGACGACGGGCAGCCGATGCTGCTCGATTTCAACCTGTCGGTGGACCTGAAGGCGCGTGCGGGCCCGGGTGCGGCGGCCGGGGGCACGGTCCTGTACATGTCGCCCGAGCAACTCGAGCACTTTCGCGGGGATGACCGCCGGCTCGACGGCCGGTGTGACCTCTATGCGATGGGGGTGATCCTCTACGAGTTGCTGACCGGGCGCCACCCCTTCCCGATCCCCGCCGGTCCCAGCGAGGAGATCGTCGACCCGCTGCTCGAGAGCCGCAAGCGACCGCCGCCTGGGGTCCGCTGCTGGAACCAGGCTGTGAGCCCGGCCGTCGAATCGATGATCCGGCACTGCCTGGAGCCGGACCCAGCCCGGCGTTACCAGAGCGCCCGGGAACTTCAGGAAGACCTCGAGCGGCACCTCCGCCACGAGCCGCTCAAATATGCTGCCGAACCCTCGCTCCGCGAGCGGGTGTCCAAATGGATGTTGCGCCATCCGGCGGCCTCGAGCACGACCTCGATCACCCTGCTGGCCGTCGCCGTGATCGCGATGATCGGCTCGGCGAGTTGGCTGGCGCTGCGGGATTCGCGAATCGCCCGGGCACGGCTGCATTTCATCGAGTTCCACCAAGCATTTGAGAACTGCCAGCTCCTCTTGAACACGACGCACAACGGGCCCCCGGACTACCTGCTCCAGGGGACTCGTCTGGCCCGGCGCGCCCTGGAGCCGTACCTCAAGGGGGGGCCTGGAGCCTGGGCATCCCTGCCCCTGGTTCGCGACCTGCCGGCGGCCGAACGGACCGCCCTGGAGAGCGCGGTGACCGAGCTGATCATCCTGGAGGTGCGCGCGGGCGTGACCCTGGCCGAGCGAGGTGGATCAGCGGCCGAGCACCGGACCGCTTACCGCTGGGGGCTCGACCGGCTGGAGCAGGTCCGCCGGATCGATTCCCAGCCGCCGGCGGCCTTCCATCAGGACCGCGCGCGGCTGCTGGCCGCGCTGGGCCAGGAGCCGGCGGCGGCGCGCGAGCGCGCCCTGGCCTCAGCGACTCCCCTCCGCACCGCGCGGGATGAGTACCTCCTGGGGACGTCGCTCCTGGCCGAAGGGCACCCCGATCGCGCCGAGGTCTTCCTGAGCCGTGCGACGGCGCGCGACCCGCGCGGCTACTGGTCGTGGTTTGCTCTGGGGATCTGCCACAGCGACCAGGGCCGGCCCGCGGATGCCGCCTTCGACTTCGGTGCCTGCACGATCCTGGCCCCGCAGTTCGCCTGGCCGCACCTGAACCGCGGCCTGGCGTTGGCCCGTTGCGGCCGGTTGACCGAAGCCCTGGCCTCGTACGACCGCGCCCTGGAGCTCAATCCGAATTTCGTCGAGGCCTGGGTGGACCGCGGCCTGGCTCAGCTCGAGCTGGGGAATCCCGAGCCGGCGCGCCAGGACCTGGAGCGCGCCCTGGCCCTGGGCCAACGGTCGCCGGCCGTTCTGGCCGCGCACGCCGAGGCACTCGCCCGGCTAGGTCGTCACGAGGACGCGGAGCGGGCCTTCGCGGCGGTCCTGGGCGAGCACCCCAAGGATCCGTTCCTCCTCTCGGCGCGTGGCTTCGCGCGGCTGGGCCGCGATCCGGCGGGTGCCGCCGCGGATTTCGACCGCGCCTTGCAGCTCGACCCGCGCCACCCGCGCGCCCATCTCGGCCGGGCCTACCTGGTCCGAGGCCAGGATCCCCGGGCCGCGCTGGAGCACGTGCAACGAGCCCTGGACGCCGAACCCGATTTCGGCGACGCGCTCCAGCTCCGGGCCCTGCTCCGGGCCCGCCTCAACGACCCGAACGCGGAGACCGACGTCGACCGGTTCCTCCGCGTGACCACACCCCAGCGGCTCTACAATGCCGCCTGCACCTTCGCGCTGCTGACCCGTGCCCGCACCGATGCCCGCCTCACGGCCCGTGCCCTGGATTCGCTCCAACGCGCCCTCGAGGCGGGACTCTCTCCCGACTACGCCGAACAGGATCCCGACCTGGCTCCTCTGCGCAGATCTCCCCGGTTCACACGCCTCATCGCCGCCGCGCGGCAAGCCCGTCATTGAAGAGCGAATCGAGACAAGGCATTCCTGGGCGGGATGAAGCCGAACCTTGAGCCGCGCAAGCGAACCCGCTCCCTGGAGCTGGGCGAGAGCTTGCGCTGGAGTTGACCAAACCGTCGTCCCGGAAATCCACATTTCTCGGATCACCCCAGTGATCAGCGCAGACTTCGTTCTAAGCTTTCTGGGCAACAGGCGACGACCGCGACACTGACCTCCGCATGAACGGACCGTGTGGGCCTACGTGGGGAAGACCCGATCCGGCAAGTGGCTCTTGCGGCGATGCGGCCGAGAATTCATCGCGTGGCCGCCGGAAACCTTTTCCACATCATGGATAACGACGGTCCTCCCGAGATCGGAGTGCGCACTGCTTTCCGCGTGGTCGTCATCCCGTAGCGATTCCGAGGCCCTAAGATGACGAAATTGACGCGCTGGGCGTTGCGCTACGGCGTCGCCCTGCTAGCCGTGGTCACGGCCCTCGGCTCGGTTTTCATTCCTGTCATCGGCCCAGGGCTGGGGAGCTTTCTGTTCCTGGCCGTGTTGGTCAGTGCGCAGTATGGCGGGCTGGGACCGGGCCTGTTCGCCACGGCCCTGATCACCACGCTGCTGGGGCTGGGCCTGATCTTCCTGGAACCGGACAAGGCCCTGTGGCGGTTCGTGGGGCTGCTCCTCTTCGCGGGCGGCGGAGTTGTCGTCACCCTGCTGGTGGAGGCGATGCACGCCGCCCGCCGGCGGGTCGAAGCCGGCCAGCGATGGCTCACGGCGGTGCTCACCAGCATCGGCGACGGGGTCATCGCCGCCGACGCCCAGGGACGGGCGAGCTTCCTCAATCCGGTCGCCCGCGACCTGACCGGATGGGAAACCGATGAGGCGGTGGGCAAACCCGTGACGGAGATCCTCCGGATGGTCACCGAGGAGACCCGCGCGGCGGTGGAGAATCCGATCACCCGGGCGCTGCGCGAGGGCATCGTCGCCGGCCTGGCCGATCACACGGTCCTGATCGCCCGGGACGGGACCGAGCGGCCGATCGATGACAGCAGCGCCCCCATCCGGGAAAAAGGCGGGGCGATCACCGGGGCGGTCCTGGTCTTCCGCGACGTGACCGAGCGGCGGCGGGCGGAAGGAGCCTTGCGGCGAGCGGCCCGGGAGATGGAGGACTTATCGCGCCGGCTGATCCGCGCCGAGGAAGATGAGCGCCGCCGAATCGCCAGGGAGCTGCACGACGAGACCGGCCAGGCGTTGACCGCGATCAAGATGCATCTCCAGGGCGTGGTCCAGGGCCTGGACGAACCGGCCGAGGTGCGGGCGCGGCTGGAGGAGAGCATCCGCCTGATCGAGCGCACGCACCGGCAAGTCCGCAGCATCTCGCTCGATTTGCGGCCGTCGCTGCTCGATGATCTGGGCTTGGTCGCCGCGTTGCAGTCGTACGTCAAGCGCCAGGGTCAAGTGGCGGGCCTGGCGGCCCGGTTCCTTCCGGTCGCCGACCCTCCGGCGTTCCGCCTGGAGCCCGAGCTGGAGACAGCCTGCTTCCGGGTGGCGCAGGAGGCCCTGACCAACGTCGTCCGCCATGCCGGTGCGCGGACCGTCGACGTCGAGCTGCATCTGGGCGAGCGCGCGCTGCGGCTGCGCGTCCGCGATGACGGGGTGGGTTTTGATGTGGCCGAGGCCCGGTCGCGTGCCGCCGGCGGGATCAGCCTGGGTGTGCTGAGTATGGAGGAGCGAGTCACCCTGGTCGGCGGCAAGTTCGCCATCGACTCGAGGGTGGGTCAGGGCACCGAGATCTCGGCGGAATTCCCCTTGACCGGTCGACCCACCACCAGGATCTGAGGTACCCATGACCCCGATTCGCGTCGTGCTAGCCGATGACCACACCCTGGTCCGAGCGGGGGTCCGTTCGCTGCTGGAGGCCCTGCGGGACATCGCGGTCATCGCCGAGGCGGCGGACGGGTCCGAGGCCGTCGACTTGATCGCGGCGCACCGGCCCGACGTGGCCCTGCTGGACATCAATATGCCGAAGCTCAGCGGCCTGGAGGCGGCCGCGCGCGTGGCCCGCGACTTCCCGCCGACCCGGGTGATCATCCTGTCCATGCACGTTGATGAGGAATATGTCCGCGAGGCCATCCGGGCCGGGGCCTCGGGCTACTTGCTCAAGGATTCCGGGACCACCGAGCTGGAGACAGCCATCCGGGCGGTCGCCCGGGGAGAGACCTACCTCAGCCCGGCCGCCTCGACGCACCTGGTCGCGGGATTCCAGCGGCACGAGAGCGGCGAGGCCGCCGCCCCAGATCCCTTGACACCCCGGCAGCGGGAGGTGCTGCGGCTGATCGCCGAGGGGTTGCCGACCAAGGCGATTGCGCGGCGGCTGGGCATCAGCGTCAAGACCGCCGAAGCACACCGCACCCAGTTGATGGACCGCCTGGACATCCACGAGATCGCCGGCCTGGTCCGATACGCCATCCGCACCGGGTTGGTGGCCGCCGACGATTGAACGGAATCGAGGCCGGGGCGACAGCGACCCGGGAATCGGGCCCGACCGGGGGAGCCGGACGCCGCCCAGGGTGTGGGAAAAGCCCCGACACTTCCTCAGGTATTCCCCCTACAGACGCACCGACGGATCGAGGCTACATTTTGAGTAGACCGGGGCCGACGCGGACCGCCGGTGCCGAGCAAACTTGCAGCGGGTCACGACGCCGTGGCCGCCTGGGGTCACGATGCGGTGACTGGCTCCGCGCTCGGATTCCGAGGCAAGCCGCGCGCCGGCTGGGAACCCGAAGGGCCGAGGACGCTGACCCGAGCCACCCATGGCTTCAGGCGGCCGATCCCAGGCTTGCCGGGCCGAGCTCGGCCGAGGGGAATCGATCGCGAATGATGACCGAGGGGACTCACGGGTGGGACAACGCATGCGGCGTCGCCGGATCCTTATCGTCGACGACAGCCCGATCTTCCTTGCCGCCACGACGGCCCTGCTGGCCCGAGCCGCCGGGATCGAGGTCATCGGGACCGCCGGCTCGGGCCGCGAGGCGGTCCAACGGGTCTGCGAGCTGGAGCCCGACCTGGTGCTGATGGACCTGGAGATGCCCGAGATGAACGGCCTGGAGGCGGCCCGCCGCCTGGCCGCGCGACCGCACCGGCCGCGGGTCGTCACCATGACGGCCCACGAGGACGAGGAATACCGCGCGGCCGCCTTCGAGGCCAGCGCGGATGGGTTCCTCTTCAAGTCGGATCTGGGGGTTCAGCTCGTGCCGCTGATTCACGCCTTGTTGCCCGAGTGAGGCGGCGACGCGGCGGCCCGCGGGACCTGAGAGCCTCCAGGGTGAACCCCTGGAGTCTAGATCAAGGAATGAATAATCGGCCTGTTCCGCGCAAGGACGCGATCCGGTCGAGAAAGTCGAGCAATCGCAGGGCAGCCGCTTGGGCACAGGCGGCGTCTCGAGTGACGCGTCGCTGATCAGCGACGGTCAATACAGGAAGGCTCGTCTCCTCCGACAGTTCGTGAATGACCTCGTCCAGGGAATCCGGCCCGCCCGCCCGATTCCCCGTGACGAGAACAGCCCCGGCCGCCTGACAGGTCTGCCAGACCGTCCGATCGGATGCATGGCGCGGCAGGCCGAGCGATTCGAAGTCCGTGAACGCCACGCCGAGGATCTCCAGCCAAGCCGCATGCTCGCCCGATTCCAGGATGCGACGCAGGACCGCGACCGCACCGCCGACATCGTTATCGGCCAGAACGAGCATGGGCCGGCTCTCCCGCGGATCGCGCCTCGATTCGACGCCGGAGCTCGTCCCAGGTCCGCGCGGCGCCGGCCTCGACCCAGTCGGGATTCGGCTGGCTCACACGCTTCAGGATCGCTTCGTATTGGGCCTCCACCTCGTCGCGGTGGGCGTTGATGTATTCCAGGGCCGCTTGCACCTGTTCCTCATTCAGGTCAAGGTCTTCAGCAATCCGGGCGGGCGGATCCCCCGCGCGGACGTAATCCATGATGCAATAGACGGTAATTCGCGTCCCGTCCAGCTCCGGCCCGCGGCCGCGATCAATGATGCGGGCAGCCATACGCCCCTCCGGGGTCTGTTAGCGGATCGATTTCCTCGTGACCTCTTCGCCCTCCATGATAACCTTGCGGAGCAGTTCCAACACCTGCATGGATCGGTTCTCAGCTGATTGATAAAAATTTCATGATGTTTAGATCATTTTGGTACATCTGGCCCGGCTGAAGTCGGTTGGGCTGGCTCGGTCGGCTCGCGCGGCGGGAGGATCTCCCGGATGGGGCAGCGGAAGCCGGGGATGATGTCCTCGCCCGAGAGTTCGTCATCCTCGAACAGGAGGCGGATCGAGCCATCGATCCGGTACACGGTCACGGTGCGCGACTCGGGGTTGATCACCCAGACGAGGGGTATGTGCACCTTCCGATAGTCAGCCAGCTTCTCATCCAGATCGTAGACTCGATCCTTGGGCGAGACGACCTCGACCGCGAGATCGGGCGGGATCTTGACCCAGCCCTTGGGCACGACGTCCCCGGGGAGCCGGCCGTGGCGGACGAACGACACATCAGGTCTGCGGACGAGGTCGGGATTGTGGGGGAAGCACTGGTAGCCGTTGCTGGCCGGCCAGACGATCCCCAGATGATGGTCTTCACAGAACTGATCGAGGCGCGAGTAGACGCGCCCTTCGACCCAACTGGATTCGGCACCCATGTTTCGCTCCACGAGTCGCCCACCGACCAGCTCGTAACGCTCTTCATCAGGCAGGGCAAGTAGGTCTTCGGGCGTGTAGTGGGCCTCAGTCGCAAGGGCCGTGCTCATGATCGGGCTCCCCTTCGATGGCAACCTGGGGCGAGGTCTGGCGACCCGCGCCCAGCGCTGACGCACTTCCGGATTGTACCACCGATCCGGTTCGGTCGGGAGGCGACTCGGCTGGTCGGAGTCGGTTCGCACGGCCGCGCGATCAAGCCAGGGAGTCCGCGATTCCAGGACCAGGGGCCGAGGATTCGGAGAGAATGGCCCGGAGCCAGTGGCGGCGATCGGGCCGCTGGCTCGTCTTGCCGGCAAGGTGGGAGTGGGACAGAATAGCCCGTGACTGCACCGAAGTACCACGGAACGCGAGGAAGCTCTCATGGCGACTGCTGCTCCTCCCCCCATTCGGAATTTGGCCGACCTCCGGAAGCGATTGGGCGGTATCCCGTTGGAGCGGATCTGGTTCCATCCCGCGCCGGGAACCGCTACCGAGAAGGACGTCGTCGAGGCGGAAGAGCACAAGCAGCGGCTCTGCGAACTGGTGGACGGCACCTTGGTGGAGAAAGCCATGGGATTCGAGGAATCGCAGTTGGCCTGGAGGCTCGGACACTTGTTCGGTTCGTATCTCGACCAGAATGATCTAGGAACCTGCGTGGGCGAAGCCGGGATGATGCGGATCGCTCCCGGGCTGGTGCGGATCCCCGACCTATCCTTCATCTCGTGGGATAAGCTTCCCGGCCGGTTGCTCCCTGGGAAGCCGGTCCCCGATCTGGCACCCGACCTCGCTGTCGAGGTCCTCAGCGAAGGGAATACCAAGCGGGAGATGGACCGCAAGGTCGAGGAATACTTCGAGGCTGGGGTCCGACTGGTCTGGCTGATCGATCCCAAGAAGCGCACTGCACGGGTTTACTCGAATCCCCGTCGATCGATACTCGTCCGCGAGGACCAGTCGCTCGACGGCGGCGATGTCCTTCCAGGCTTCTCGGTGGCACTGGCTGTCCTCTTCCGTCACATACCGCGCCCTCGGAAGAAGTGACCGCCGAGTCTCGGCCGGCTCGGTGCTGAGCGACGATCGACCATCTGTCCCCCGCCCTGTCGCCTATCTTGGCTTGCCGGAGGAAACCGGCTCCTCGATAATTGCGCTTTCCAGCGCGGACAGCCGAGGGCGGCTGTCGCACACGGAGGGAACACCCAGTGAAGATTGCAGTCGTTGGGACGGGATACGTCGGGCTGGTGCAGGGGACCTGCCTGGCCGAGAGCGGTAACGACGTGGTGTGCGTTGACAAGATCGCGGCCAAGATCGAGGGACTGAAGCAGGGTCAGGTCCCGATCTATGAGCCGGGGCTGGGCGAGCTGGTCCACCGCAACCTGCGCGATGGCCGGCTGGCGTTCACGACCGAACTGGCCGCGGGGATCGCGGAGGCCGAGATCGTCTTCATCGCGGTGGGGACGCCCCAGGGCGCCCAGGGTGGCGCCGACCTCAGCGGCGTCTGGGAGGTCGGCCGGCAGATCGCCACCAATCTGCACGCGCCCAAGATCATCGTGATCAAGAGCACGGTCCCGGTCGGGACCAATGCCGAGCTGGCGCGGCGGATGGCCGAGGTGGCCAAGGTCCCCTTCGACGTGGCCAGCAACCCCGAGTTCCTCAAGGAAGGCGCGGCGATCGACGACTTCAACAAGCCCGACCGCGTCGTGGTCGGCGTCCGCCGCGACGAGGTCGCCCAGCGCCTGCATGAGCTGTATGCCCCGTTCCTCCGCACTGACCACCCGTTCCTGGTCATGAGCCCCGAGAGCGCCGAGATGACCAAGTACGTCGCCAATTGCCTGTTGGCCACCAAGATCAGCTTCATCAACGAGATGGCCAACCTGTGCGAGGCGTATGGGGCTGATGTCAACGACGTGCGGCGGGGCATTGGCCACGACCAGCGGATCGGCTTCCACTTCCTGTTCCCGGGCGTCGGCTACGGCGGCAGTTGCTTCCCCAAGGACATCCGCGCCGTGATCCACATGGCCCAGTCGCAGGGCCTCCCCGCGCGGATGATGGAGGCCGTCGACGCGGTCAACGAGGCGCAGAAAGACGTGCTCTTCCGCAAGATCCATCGCCATTTCGGCGGCGAAGTCCGCGAGAAGACCATCGCCATCTGGGGCCTGGCCTTCAAGCCCAGGACCGACGACATCCGCGAGGCGCCCGCCCTGGTCTTGATCGATGCCCTGCTGGAGGCCGGCGCACACCTGCGCGTCCATGACCCCGAGGCCCTGGGCAATGTCCGCGCGCTCCACGGCGAGCGACTGGCCTACTGCGATCGCCCCTATGGCGCGCTCGAGCAGGCGGATGCCCTGGCCGTCGTCACCGAATGGAACGAATTCCGCAGCCCCGACTTCGAGGTGATGCGCCGCCTGATGCGCCAGCCGGTCATCTTCGACGGCCGCAACGTCTACGAGCCTGCCCGAATGGCCGCCATGGGATTCACCTATTACGGCATCGGCCGGGCGCCGAGCGACCCAGTGTAACACCCCACGCGCGTTGTGCGGCCGCATTGAGGTTCGGCCCCGCGTCACCGTTGTGGCAGCACGGCGGCCCGGTCCGGCATGGGGTCTGGAGGCCGCGCGACTTTCTCGCGGTCACAACCCAGAGTCGTTCCTGCAACGAAATCGTTGAGCTACGCATGAAGCCCATCGCCCTCGCCGTCTACGCCTTGATCGGTGCGCTCGCGGTCCTCCTGGGCGTTGCGGCGCTGCTCATGCCCGCGTTGGCCTTACCCCCGGAGGCGCACTCACCGCTCACGGCCCACCTGATCCGCGAGCAGGGTGCCGAAGGCGTCTTCATCGGCCTGATGGCGTTCTGGTGCCTGGCTCACTTCGAGCAACGTCGGCCGGTCCATTACGCGCTCCTCCTCTTCTCGGCGCTCTTCGCGTCCATCCACTGGGCGGAATACTTCGCCAACCGCCGACATCTCCTGAGCCCTCTGGTCAACAGCGTGCCCTTCCTGCTTCTGGGCGCCACCGCGCGCTGGGCCAGAGGCTCCGCCGCGGCGCAGGACGGTCATTCACCGACTCCGGGCCGAGACCCAGGCGGCGGGGCCTGAGGATTGGGCCGGTCCTGCTCCACGGCGAGGAGACGGCACAGGATTGCCCCCGCCAGGCCGAAGAGGATCGCCGCGAGGCAGTGGCCGATTCGACGGAACTGGAAGGAATCGGGGAGGGTCACAAGCGGCCCGGGGAGCGGCCCTGCGCGGATTGCCCCGACGATTGGCCGCGGCTGGACCGGCGCAAACCGTGGGAACAGCACCTCTCCCGGCGGAGCGGTGTCCAGCCGACCGCTGGACCACGCTTTGGCATCCCAGTAGTCGAGTCCCCACCGGGTCAGGTAGGGCGGTGCCTTCACCCCATTGGCCTCCGCCCACGGCCCGAACGCCGTCCCCAGGTAGATCCAGCCGAAGAGGGCGAAGCCGGCCCACGTCAACCGGGCCGGCCCCCGGCGTGCCATCGCCCCGAGGATGGCGGCCGAGAGGACCGCCACGGTGAGCGTGAAGACCGCACTCGACCAGAGGACGGTGCCCGACCGCAGGGCCGCGAAGCCGAATCCGACGAAGAGCACGAGGGCCATCACCTGGGCGATGGTATAGCGGAGCCGGCTCATGGGTTCGCTCCGAGAGGCCGAGACCGGGGGGCGGAGTCCGAGAGCCGGATTCTACTCGAACCCCCAGGCCCCTTCGAGCGGGAGCCGACCGACCGTCCTGTCCCCGGAGGGATCGCGTCTGGTGGCTGGCTGGAGCACCGCGACACGGCCCGAGCGAGCGCCGTGAGATCCTCGTAAGACTCGCCCCTGGAACCCCGGCGACGCGGCCCGCGATTTCGGGTCGTTCGCGCCGCAATCTCCCAAGCCCCCGGCGACCTAGGGAGCATCCGGCCGCCGATACGCCCCGCTGGCGTCGCCGAGCTGGCGGAGATCCGCTCCAACAAGCGGGCCGCCCGGCCCGGCCCCTGGGGCGGAGAGATCGATCCCGAGCGAAGATGCCGTCCGGGTCGAGGCCGGCGTCGGAGTCGAGCATGGTCGCTCAGGGGCTCGGACCACTCGGAATTGGGACGATTGCCGTGCTGATCGGGGCGAGTTACGATCGTGGGGGAGGGAGGGGTTGGGCGGCGTGGTCGGGGGGTCATCTGTTGGGCGAGTCAGTGTCAAGCCTGAAGATGGCGGGCGGATCGCCGATCCCCGCTGAGCGGCTCGGGGACTTACGTCAAACCTGAGGTGTAACGAGTCGATTAGTAATCAGACTTGCCAGGACTGAGCCATGCGACGGACCCCAGTCCGGTTCACAATCCGGAGTCTCATGATCGCGGTCGCGGTGGCGGCCGGCCTCCTCAACGCGTTGGTCTCACCGATCGGCTTGGTCGTGGCATTCGGACTGGCCTACCTCGCCCTGATCGGCGGGACGTGGTGGATGTTCCACGGCTTCCGGCGGCTCGCGGCCCTCTCCTTCGGGGTCGTGGCCGCCTTGAACAACATTGTGAGCGCTGGCGTGTGCATCCACCGACTGAATATGGGTGGCGTCATGCTGATGTTCCTCGTCTGGCTCTTGGCCTTTCCCTTCGTCTTCGGTGCCGGAGCTGCCTGGGCGACCGCAGTGACGCGCCGAGCCGCGAGGCCACAGCGCTCTCCGTTCCTGGCTTGGCCGTTGGTCCTCGTGTTGGCCATCCTGCCGCTCACGATGCTCCTCACCCGTTGGCCGTTTCACCTCGCCTTCCTCGCTTCTACGCAGGCTCTGGATCGTCTGGCGGATCGCGTCGCTGCCGGTCAGGGGATCGCCAGCCCGGAATGGGCCGGGCTGTTCCGCGTGGTCGGCTCGGCCGTTGATCCTTCCAGTGGCGATGTCGGCCTAATCATCGACCCCGAGCCATCGGGTCGCTCTGGTTTCGTCCGGGTTGTCGCCGCCCCCAGCGTGCCCGCTGGGGGTTCCAGCGGTCCTTTCTACAACCTGTATTTGGATCTGAAGCTGCGCGACAGATGGCGGTACGAGTGCGAGGATTGAGCGCAACGTCTGAAGTAGAGTTGACCCGAACACTCGGGCTTGGGAGAATGCGGTCATCTGTAATGGATGGATTAGTCTTGAGAGTTGACAGATTCTCAATGACGCGGACGATCAGGCGCCGGCTTCGAGATAGCTGGCCGTGATGGGCACGGAGGGGGCCATCGGGGGACAGACCGCCTCGAACTTAGCGGACCGATCTCCCTGGCGGGGGGGCGGGCGCAGTCCCGTCCCTCCCCCGGTCATCCATGGCGCGGGTGAAGCTCCCCGGCGATCCGCCCCTTCCGTTTCCCTCACTCCTTGACACCGGCTCGTACGTATCATTGAGGAATGAGATGCGGCGTGCCGGACGGACGAGTCAGCCGTATACGGTGATCCCTTAACGGCGCGTTCCAGGGAGCGGGCGAGCCGGGCCGCTGAACCTGGACGCGAGTCGGCTCGGAGGCCAGCGATGGGGGCATGGGGTACAGCGGCGTGGGAGAACGATGGCGCCGCCGACTGGTTCGGCGATGTCTTCGATGCCACCGGGCTGGCTCGGCACGTCGAGGAGACACTCGACGGCGACCCGGAGGACGATCACCAGGAGATCCGCGCCGCCGCCTACTTGCTCTCGGCCCTTGGCGCGGCAGGAAGGCGCAAAGGGTGATCCAGAAATCGGGTTTTCCAGGTGGTCGGCTGATTCCCAATGTTTACAGTCCGGCTTCGGTCAGGCGTGGATCTGGATGGAGCATCGATCACCGCCGAGGCGGCGACACTCCACCAAGCTCTCTGCTTCGTCGGTGAGTTCTGCGCGTCGAAGCACAGCATGATAGAGACCTCTTGGCAGGAGCGCGACGGGCAGTACGTCATGGATGTATATGACTGGTGCGACTGCTGGTTCGCTGATCCCCCCGTCCTGGCGCAGATCATCGCTCCACCGGATTTCATTCCGCCAGGTGCAGCGGCATCAGCCTGACTCTGAGGTGGCAGCGATCATCTATTGATGAGGCTTTCCACCCCGGGCTCCGACCCGGCAACGAGGCGCGAGCGGTGATCCAGTGATGACCAGGATATGTGGGCGCGGAACCATCTCGGTTAGCCAAGAGTCAAATGACTGAAGGCGGTCTCTGACCGAATCAACTCCCGCTGGCGATCCAGGCGCCGGGAGCCGGTTGGCGCGGCGGCAAGAGGTGGCGGCCAAGACCCGGAGCGAATTGCTCACACTGAGGGAGGACGACCCCGATGGATAGGGCCCCGAAGCCCCGCCGACCGCCTTCCCTCGATCGGTGCAAGTCTTGCGGCAGCAAGGACCTCGAGCGCCGAGTGGACCAGGAGTCCTGTCCCATGCCGCTGGTGATCATCACCTGCCGCGACAGCGGCGCGACGGCCAAGCGCCAGGTATTCGGGCTGTCCGAGTGCTGGCGGTGCGGCAGCCGCAACGTCCGGAGCCGCACGGAGCGCCTGCCGCTTATTCCGTTCTACATTTACAAATGCCTCGGCTGCGGGACGAAGTACGAATGGTGGTCCGACTGCGGCCGCGACCGCTGCAGCCGGTGCGGGAGCAACGACCTCCGCAAGCCGACCAAGATGCGCAGACCGATCGGGTGGACGTTCCTCACCTGCCACGACTGCCGGGCCGTGACGAGAGCGCTGCCTCCTCCCAAGCGGTAACGGCGATAGTCCCCTCAGCGGCCTGGCTGGTTGCGATCGACGGCCCGCCTCGACTCGTCGGTGGAGGTTGCAGCGCATCGGGTGAACCATAGTTGGCGCGGCCAGGTGGGCACGGGACGATGGGCGAACGTGGAACGGGTGATCCAGGATCAAGACTGGCGAAGAGTCCTGCCATGCGACCACCACCGATGCGGCTCATGGTACGATACGGACTCCTCGCCCTGCTCCTGGCTACCATGAGTTCGGGGGCCTGGCTCCTTTATCGGTGCGTGTCCACCTCGATCGAGGCCGAGACCAACCTGCAGTTCACGCTCTTCGCCCTCCAACTCGTCGAAAGGTTCGTCTCCCAGACAGGGCGGTGGCCCCACTCGTGGGGCGAACTCGAGGGCGTGCCGATGCGCGAGGGTCCGTTTGGTCGGGATTGGCCGACGGCTTCGCCGGAGGTGCAAAGGCGGATACTCATCGATTTTGGCGTCGATCCGCGAGAGGTGGCACGGCAAGAGCCCATGAGTTTCACTGCCATCCGACCAATCGGCCCATACTACGAGTACCGCGATTATGGCGGGGTCCAATCCCTCCAGAGCATGATCCGCAAGTCGCCCGTCCGGGGCCAAGAGGTCATCACACTCGCCGAAGAACCGCAAAACCGCCGAGTCTATGATCTGGCGTTTTCGCCCAGGCGTGAGCCACTTGTCTGCGCCTTCGCCTTGGAGCGGGCTGTCCAAGTCTGGGACGTCTCGACGAAGCCCCGTCTTATCGCTACCTTCACTCCACCTCGGCCGACAAACGTGGCTCAGGATTTTTGGGATGATGTTCATCCTCTTGCGTTCTCGAACGACGGCAGACGACTAGCAATGGGTTACTTTTTTGCAATTCAAATTTGGGACTTCGACCGACGAAGAATTCTGTACGCAGTGCCGGTTTGGTGGGTGCCGGAAACGGTTCGATTCTCGGCGGCGGCGGGCGGCCGGGAGGGTACCGTCATCGTCTGGCAGGCCGACTCTGCCACACACCTCGCCACACTGACGCATAAAGGTGGTCCGGTCTACGGACTTGCGTTCTCTCCGAACTCCAGGAAGCTCGTGGCAACCGGAGAGCGAGGCTTTGCTACTGTCTGGGACTTCGAGCTTCCGAGCCGTAAACGGTGAACCATAGTTGAAACCTACAAGCGGGCGCGGGACGATGCGCGGCCTGTAACGGGTGCCCCAGTATCCACAGTCGCCAGGTTGAGCCGGGCGAGGGCCGAGCCATGGGACTGCCCCGCGTGCGATTCCCGATCTGGCGGTTGATGACCGCCGTCGCCATCGTGGCATGCTCGATCGGGGCCGCCATCGCTTTCTCCGTCAGGCCCAATACCGCCGGCAACGTCCTTACCGGGTGGGGGGCTGTCTACGGCGTCCCGGCCCTGCTGATCCTCGCGCGTGGCGTTCCTCTTGGTCGAGCGGTCAAGATCACGGTCGGACCAAGGGGCGTGAGGTTAAAATTCTCTGGGTGAACTTCCGACCTGAGGATCAAGGACGGCACTGTGTCGGGCCTGGGGAGTGGCCGCGGCCCCGGCGGATGGCCCCTCATCCGCCCTGCGGGCACCTTCTCCCCGGCGGGGAGAAGGGGACGGTGCACGCCTCTGCGCGGCGCGGAGGCCGCGGCGCAGCCAACACGTGGTCGCCCTCGCCCCATCGGGGAGAGGGCCGGGGTGTGGGGGTTCGCCCGGGGGTGATCGCCGAGAACTCTCGAGACTTGGCAGGTCTGCCTCAAACCCACGGGTTGACGCTGCCAGAAAACCTGGCCACACCCCGTGCGGTTTACGAACAGCGCGGGCGGCTTGACGGTGCCATCTCCATATTTTACCATCTTTAGGTCGTGGCCTGTCCGTCTGCCGCCCCTCCGACTGGACGGGTCGGGGCCCTCCTGGAAGCCAGCCAAGAGTTTCACCGCCATGTTCCCAACCTGGCCTTCCGCCGCGGTCGGGATGACCCGCCGGCAGGCGTTCCGCTTCGGTTTGAGCGCATTCGTGCTGCCGCGCTCATCGCCGCGAGCTGTGGCGGCCTCGCCCCCGGCGCGCCCGGGAGCCAAGGGGGTCATCCTCGTGTTGCTCGAGGGGGGGATGAGCCACCTGGAGACCTGGGATCCCAAGCCGGATGCCCCGGCAGAGATCCGCGGGGAGTTCGCCACCATCGCCACGTCGCTGCCCGCGGTTCGCGTCGGCGAACACATGCCGATGCTGGCGCAACAGGCTCATCTTTATAACATCATCCGCTCGGTTCATTGCGATGCTCGCAACGATCACTCGCCCGGGATGCACTTGATCCTGACCGGCTTCGAGAACACGGCTGCCGGCGTCGCCCTGGAGCGGAGTAACGCGCGGCACCCGGCAGTGGGCTCGATCCTGGCCCACCGGCGGGGGGTGATGGGACCTGGCGGCGTGCCCCGGTTCGTGGCCGTGCCCCGGAGCCATCAACTGGGGGGACGGGTCAGCTATTCCACCCCGGCCTTCCTCGGAACGGCCTACGAGGCGTTCGAGACAGGACCCCCGCCCCCATCGGCCAGCCAGCCCATGACGTTGCCGCCGAGCCTCAGGCTGCCCGCCGAGGCGCCGCTCGGCCGAGTGCAGCACCGCCTGGCCTGGCGCGCGGCGCTCAACCGCTGGAATGCGGCCCTGGACCGCGACCCGCTGGCCAGTCGCATCGACGCCCAGTATCAGAGGGCTTTCGAGCTCCTGGGGAGTCAGCGGATGGATCAGGCGCTCGATGTCGGCGCGGAGGCCGCATGGTTCCGCGAGCGATACGGCAGTCACCCCGTGGGACAGTCCTTGTACCTGGCGCGCCGCCTGGTGGAAGCGGGCGTGACCTATGTCCTGGTGGACCCGTACCAGGGCGCCGAGTGGGACACGCACGCGCAGAACTTCCGCGGGCACAAGCGACTGCTGCCGGCAATGGACCGCGCCGTCTCCACGCTGCTGGTGGACCTGCACCAGCGCGGAATGCTCGACGAGGTGCTCGTGCTGCTCATCAGCGAGATGGGGCGCGCCCCCATCATCAACCGCGACGCCGGACGCGACCACTGGACCCAGGCGTACTCGGTCATGATGGCCGGTGGTGGCTTGACGCGCGGCCAGGTCCTGGGGAGCACGACCCGCAAGGGGGAATGGCCCAGCGACCGCCCCATAACCGTCCCCGAGATCCTGGCCACCGTCTACCACCAGCTCCGTATCGACCCGAACACGGTCGTCTACGACGAACAACGACGCCCCATCCCCATCCTTCCCGAAGCAAAGCCGATTGATGAGTTGATTGCCTGATAAGGTTGATCACGGCCGCCTTGGTCGAGGCCGACGTCGGAGTCGATCTTGGTCGCTCAGGGGCTCGGACCCCTCGTGATTGGGACGATTGCTGTGCGGATTGGGGGGAGTTACGATTGTGGCGGATGGAGGGGTTGGTCGGGGTGCCATCTCTTAGGCGAGAAAGTGTAAGGCCTGAATATGGCGGGCGGATCGTCGATCCCTGCTGAGCGGCTCAGGGACTTACGTCAACCTTGAAATGTAACGAGTCGATCAGAGAAGAGATGTTACATAAGTGCAGGCTCCCCTGCGGACGCTGATGAGCTTTCGCTTGAAATGGTCGGCAGAGTAGCCGTACCAGATTCGCGGTGTTCCATGATGCCCTTTCGTCAGATGCGAGCCAACGTCTGCAAGCGCCCTGCGATGTACGTCGGTGTCAAGGATTTCGCCATCGCATGTGCATTTCTAGATGGATACGACTTTGCCATGACAGAGCTTCGTCCCGATCTTAAGGATACCGGTTTTCGGGGTTTCCGCGAATGGTTGGCCGTGACACTCGACTCGTGCGTGAGGTCGGGTTGGTCGGAGATCATAGTTCGCGAGGATACAGGCTCGGACAAGTTCCAGGCGCTTGAGAGGCTTTTCGACGAGTTCGCACGAGATCGGAGTGATGAGCGGAAGATGAGTGCCATCCTCGCAAAGTACCAGACGCTCGGGAGGGGGCGTGAACGGACGTGCTGGTGTGAACTCCCGCCGGAAGAACGGGTTAACTGGAGACCAGGATACCGGCGTCAAGGGACTGACCAGGATACTTGCTAACGGTGGAGTATTCTTGGCACGGACACTCGGGCGCGGGACGATGCCAGAACCTGGAACGGATGGGCTAACGTCGGTTCAGGACCTGGCTGGCCAGCGGCACCAGCGCGGCGGCGACGAGCACCACCGGGATCATCAGCGGGCCGGCCATCCGCAGGTTCAAGCCATGGAAGATCCCGGGCAGGATCATCAGGTGGATGACCAGCAGCGGGACGGCGCCCAGCCAGGAAGCCAGCAGGGCGATGATCCCTCCCTGTGTGACCGTGAACGCCACCGCCTGGCCGGCCAGGATCGCCAGCAACGGCCAGACGAACGCATAGCTCGCGCCGGGGAGCCAGACCGAGGCCGCCACGGTGACCGCCAGCCACCAGCCCAGCACGCCCAGGCCGAGCCCCTCCAGCGACCATCGGCGACCCGACCCGACGAAGATCACCACGACGATTCCCACCGCCAGGACCGCGAAGCCCGTCAAGAGCGCGATGTCGAAGCGAGAGACCAGCATGCCCGACCCATGGCCGAGGTCGGGCCGGAACACGATCACGCCCATCCGGTAGAGGCGGTCGCTCAGGACGCTCCACAAGCCGCCGACTGCGAGGACCGCCGCGAGCATGGCCAGCAGGAAGATCCCGAAGCCGGCGACGACCTCACTGCGGCGAATCCGGCCCCGCGCGATGCCGAGCATCATGACCCCGACGTAGGCCAGCACGGCGCCTCCCATCAGGGGGAGCACCCAGGTCTGGGGGTAGATCACCACGAGTTGCTGGAGCAGCGAGGTGTAGACGACATCGCCGCGCCGGACGTCGTCAAGGTCGAGCCGGCCCAGGTGCCGGGTCATCGCCAGGAGGTTCTCCCCCTGATGCTGGAGCGTCCGCGGATCCAGGTTCGCGGGGATATCCTCGGGCGAGTGGTAGTAGGACAGTCCCTCGACGAACGCAAAGTTCAATCCCGCCATGCCGTG
Organism: Isosphaeraceae bacterium; assembly: GCA_021324445.1. Classification (GTDB taxonomy): domain Bacteria; phylum Planctomycetota; class Planctomycetia; order Isosphaerales; family Isosphaeraceae; genus JAJPJC01. Next base: position 15,226 of record JAJPJC010000303.1, on the reverse strand, counting down.
GCGCTTGTAGATGGTCAGGTCGGTATCGTTGGGCAGGAGTCGATAGACGGCCATGGTCAGCGACGTGGCCATCGGATGCGGCAATGCCAGCGCGAGCTGCTCGATCAGCCAGCCGTTGCCGTCGCTGGTCTCGAACATGTACGACGGGCCGGCGTTCCCCCGGGCGTCGAGGTTGAGCACGACGCCGACGTCCTTGGCCCAGGGGTGGTCCTCGGCGAAGACGTCGGCCCCGAGGAGGCCGGCTTCCTCGCCTTCATTGATGAGCACGATCAGGTCGCGCTCCAGGGGCGGGCCGGCCTGGAGGGCGCGGAGGGTTTCCAGGATCGCCGCCACGCCCGACGCGTCATCGCCGGCCCCCGGTCCGCGCGTCACCGAGTCGTAATGGGCCGAGAGCAACACCGCCTTCTTCGAGGGCGGGCCCGAGCCGCGGCGCCGGGCGAGGATGTTCCGCACGTCGCGCCGCGACGGGTCGGATCGCGCTTCGGGACCCGGCGGGCGGGCGTCGCGGGGCTGCTGGATCTCCGGCTCCAGGCCCAGGGCCTTCAGCTCGGCCAGGATGTAGGCGCGCACCGGCTCCTCCGCGGCCGAGCCCAGGGGGTGCGGATCCTGCGCGATCGCCTGGACGTGCCGCAGCGCCCGGCCCGCGGCGAACACTTCCGGCGGGGAATCGGTCGGCAGCGCCCGGGGCGGCCTTTGAAAGACCAGCGCCGTCCCGCTCACGGCGGCGATGAAGACGACCGTCGCCAGCCGTGGCAGGCGACGTCCCCGCGCTGGCCTGCCCCGACTCGTGCCGGTCACGTCGCTGTCCTCGTGGTGGGGAAGACTCCGGGTGCCTGCCCGCCCTAGGCCGAAGGTGCCGGCGTGGACCCGGCCGGCTCGATGCGCAGCACGTCCACCAGGGGGACCGTGATCAGTCGGTCGGCGACCGGCTCGGGATCGCCGGGTCGCGCCAGGCTGATGGCCACGGTGCTGCGGCCGACCATCGCCAGCTCGGGATGGCGGACTTCGAACATCCGGCCGTCGGTCAGGATGAGGCGGAATCGCTGGAAGGGTCGTCTGCGGAGGTGGTCGCGAAGCTCTTCCGGTCGCATGGGGGCTCGTCTCCAATCCGTTGAGGTCCAGGACCATTCTACGAGAATGCGCGCCGGGCGCCCATCAGGGACGGAAGTGGGATTTCGGTCCACGGGAGATCCGCACCGTCGCGCGGTGCGTGCCGGTGACTCGGTGTCCGAGTTTTTTCCTCGCGGTTCGGCGCAAGTTGGATGAGAATGGGACGTCTTTGGGAATGAAGCCATGCCCGGACGGGTTCCCGCCACCGGTGCCGCGGTTCCGGACCGTCGCGCATCTGGATCGCCCGGAGGATGTTCGGATGTTCCGCTCAACGGTCGCCGAGAACTTCGAGTCGTGGGATCGGTTCCTGCGGGCGTATTACACCCCGATCCGCGCGGCATTGGGATTACTGCCCTTCGTCGGGGAAGAACGGGCGGACGACGTGGCGCAGAGCTTCTTCCTGAAGATGTATGAGCGCGATTTCCTGGCGAATCGGCCCGCGCTCGAGGGGCGGTTCCGCAACTGGCTTTACGTCGCCGCACGCCACCATGCCCTGGACGAGTACCGCAAGATCCGGCGGCGTCCCGAGCGAGCCGATGCGTTCGAGGTCGAGGAACCGGCTGACCCCCACCCGAACGACCCGGACGACCTGCCGTTTGACGCCGACGAATTCTATGCGCTGAGCGTGCTGCACCTGACGGTCAGCCGGGTGCGGAAGCATCTGCTCGAAGAAGGGAAGTCCGAACTCTGGATGATCTTCGAGGAGCTGGTCCTCGCCCCGCTGATCCCCGGGCGATCGCCCAAGACGCGCGACCAGCTCCTGGCGATGTTCCCCGGCCAGGGGCCCGTCTTCCTGGACAACCGGATGACGACCGTGAAGCGGGTCTTCCGCCGCATCTTGCCGGCCCTGATCCCCGCCGACCCGACCGAGAACCTGACCCCCGAGCAACGGTTCCAGGAGCTGCTGGAGATCCTCCGCGACTCGAAGAACAACCGGCTCTGGTTGGCCTTCCTCCTGGACCCGACGCCCGGTGTGGAGACGTCCCCCGGCTCGTCGCTGGACCTGGCGGCGGGGTCGACCGGTAGCGATCGCCCCGAGGCGCCGGTCACCCCGGAGATCCTCCAGGACGAGCTACGGATCCTCCTGGGGTTCTGGCTGGAGATGCCCCTGGCCGAATACCTGGAGGACCTGGAGAGCGTGGGACCGGCCGTGGCCGCGGTGATCCGCGGCTCGTGGCCGTCGAGCTCGCTCACCAGGAAGCCCCGCGCCGCCGCGCTGCCGCTGAATCTGCGCGGGCTGGTCGACGGGTCGCGGCCGCCGCTGTCCTCCCTCCCGCCGGAGGAGCTGAAACTCGTGTTCGAGCGGCTCAAGACATTCGCCAAGCGGGTCCATCGGGCGGCCAAGCGCGCGGGCGCAGGCGCCGGCGCGGAAACGGACGCACGGGGCGGAGCCCGTCGCGAGAATTCCCTGCCATTTGAGATTGCCCAGGTCCTCTACAATCTCGCCGGAGCCCTGGCCTTGACCCGGTGTGACTCCCGGATCATCGGCCTGGGCGACGGCCAGTTCCGCAAGAATCTCGCCTGGGTGCTGAGCCAGCCCTGGCTCGATGCCCGGCTCCGGCCCATCTTCTTCGCCGCCTTCACCCAGATCGGCCCGGCCGGGAGCGTCTGAAGGCCGCGGACCGATTTTTCCTTCCGCTGAGCACCATCCAGGCGGCCAGGCAGCCGTGTGGGCCAGCCGCCCTCGGCGGGCAAAAGGCAGCCGAGGGCGGCTGCCCCACAGGCCCACTCGTGGCCCGGGCGCGGGGAAGATCCGCGCGAATTCGCAAAAAGCGCGCAAGTGGTCCGGCTTCCCAACGTCTCCTTCGCGTCGACCACCCGGTTTTCCCCGAAGGTCTTCCCCACTTCAAGGAGTCGGCCGATGCGATTTGCGCCCAGCGTCCTGGTCCTGGCCGTCCTGGTTCTCCCCGTCACGGCGAGCGCCCAACACCATGGGGGCCGGGCCGCCCCGTCCGGCGGAATGCCCCACCATCCCGGCCCGGTGCACGGCGGAATGCCGCACCAGCAGCACCCGGGGATGCAGCATCCGTTGATGAACCAGTTCAACATGATGCAGCAAATGATGATGCAAGAGGCCTACATGCAGCAGCTACGCCTCCAGCAGCAGGCCAGGCGGCAAGCCGCCGCGAAGGGCCAGCCAGGCATGCAGAAGGTGGCACCCCATCAGGCAAGGTCGAGTTTGCGCGGTTCGCCCAAGACGACGACCGCGATCCGGTCGCTGTCGACCGCCCCGCCAGGGTCGGCGACCAGCCATTCGGCGACGGGCGGCGCGTCCGCCGCGACCAGCCATCAGCCGAAGAACGGCGCGTCCGCCGCGACCAGCCATCAGCCGAAGAACGGCAAGTCGGCCGCGGCCACTCACGGGGCCTCGACGGTGCAGTCGTCGACTCGGGAGATGCAAACCATGCGGGGGCGAGCGATGGCCAGTCAGGCCAGGTCGGCGAAGAAGTCCACGACCGAGTCGAAGGCGGTCCGCCAGGCCCTGGAGAAAGAGCGCGCGCGACAACATCGCCGACGAGAGGCCTTCCTCGCCTGGCTGGCGCGGAATGGCCTGCTCGCCAACTATGTCCCATGGTTCCAGGCCAATAGCTCCGTCCTGGCGTTCGAGAACTGGCTCGCCGACCAGCAGATGCGGAGGCTCCAGGGGCTTCCCACCGACCCCATGTATGACCAGTTCCTCGCCTTTCAGGGACAGTACACGTACTGATCGGCCGAGTCGCGAAGACATCCTCTCCTCGTCACTTGCCCCGAGTGCGTCTGGCCAATAGTCATGAAAGGGATTCCCACTCTGTTTCCCAGAGAGTCATCCAGCCGCGGATCTCCCCGGCCTCCGGCCCTGGGCCCGCGGATTCACGCGGATCGAATTCCTTTCTGATCCGCGTCTCTCCGCGATAATCCGCGGCCCATCAGGATTTCTTGCAAGACTTTTGGCCAGCGACACTAGCCGCCTGCCACGAGGCGGTCTCCGGCGGCCACGACGAGGGAGGGGCCACCCCCGGCCGGGTCATAAACGGCGATGGCATCGCGGCCGGACCGCTTGGCCTGGTAGAGCGCCTGGTCGGCCTGGCGCAGGAGGTCACCAGGGCTGCCCAGGTTGGCTTCGCTGGTGCCGGCGATCCCCATGCTGGCGGTGACCGTGATGGGGGCGCCCGGCACAGGGATCGCGACCTCGGCGAGGCCGGCGCGAAACCGCGCGGCGAGCGTCACCGCGGCCTCAAGTGGGCAGTCGGGGGCGACGACGACGAACTCCTCGCCGCCGTAACGGGCGGCGAGGTCGCTCCCCCGTACCGATCGGGAGAGCACCTCGGCCGCCTGACACAACACCTCGTCGCCGGCGACATGACCGTAGGTGTCGTTGATCGTCTTGAAATGGTCCAGGTCGGCGATCAGGACGGCCAGCGGGGCACCGTGGCGCCGCCAGGCATTCCATTCCCGATGGAGGTGGTCCTCCAGCGCGACCCGGTTGACCAGTCCGGTCAGGCCGTCGCGGTGCGCCCGCCGCTCCAGGACTGTCATCGCATGGCGGACCCGCAACGCGGCCCGCACCCGGGCGACGAGCTCGGCGCCGGAGGGTGGCGGCGCCAGGAAGTCGACGGCCCCCACGTCGAAGGCCCGGACGCGTTCCTCCACGGTCGCAAAGTCGCTGTAGAGGATCACCGGGATCGAGCGGGCGGCATGGTCCTCCTTGAGGTGACGGATCAAGCCCAGGCCGCTCCAGCCCGGGAGGCGCATCTGGCAGAGGATCAGGGCCGGCTGGAGGATCGGGACCAGCTCGACGGCCGCCAGCACGTCGCTCACCTCGGAGACCTCGATCTGGCCGGCCGTGAGCTCGCTGCGCAACCGCGCGCGCTCCGTCGGCGAGGGCTCGACCAGGAGCACGTGCCGCGCCGGGCCCAGCGGCTCGGCCATCAACCCCAGCCGCACACCCTCGGCCGGGAGGCCCGCCGCGGTTGTCGGGCGCGCACCGTCTGCGCGGTCCCAGCCCGATCGCCAAGCCGGCCGAGGGATCGATCCATGGGGAATCCGAGAGGGCATCATCTTGATCCTCAAGTGATCGGCCAGCGGCCGGCATCGGGCGGCTTTGAGAGTGATTCCCGCCCCCGCTCCCGCCGTCATGACGTGAAGGCGCTGCGCCGTTCGAGAGCCTTCCCGAAGGAGCCCATCGCTCACTTATCAATCATAACAAGGCAGCCCCGCCAAGGTGACAACCTAGGTCGCATTTGCGACAGGTGTTGCGGGCCGACACCGGGCGCTCCTCTTTGGCAACTCTTGTCCGTTGTCCGTGGTCGGAGCTGCCGCTCCCGTGCGTCGTCGCTGCCCCGCTTCGAGTGCCGTGTCGTTCGCGGATCAGGCTCGTCAGCCCGCGAAGCGAACAACGGACCACGGACCACGGACCAAAGGACCACTATTCTGATGCCCGCCAGGCGTCGGCGAGGTGGGTGAGACCGACGCGCTGGCACAGCTCGGCCAGGTCGCGGAGTGCGGCCGGATCATCGAGGTGGTTGACGTCCGCGTCGAGTCGGGGACCGAGGGTCCTGGGGTCGAGGACCTCGCGGATGCGGCCGACGGTTTCGGCGGCCTGGAGGGCCTCGCCGTCGCGGCCCAGGATCCGCAGAGCGCGGGCGAGGCGAGACCAGGAGCGCCAGTCCTGGGGCAGGTCGGCCAGGGCGTGGCGTAACGCGGCGACGGCTTGCTCGGGCTGGTGGTCATATTCGAGCGCCCAGCGGCCGAGCAAGCGCCAGTAGCGGGCGTCGCGGTGTGCTGGGGGCCAGCCGTCGAGGACGGTGCGCCCGCGATCGGGCTCGCCCGCGTCGGCCAGGCTGGTCACCAGCGCCTCGCGCACGCCGAGATGGTCGGGGTGGTCGGCCAGCAGGGCCTCAAGCTCGGCCAGCCGGACGGCCCGGTCGGGGTCGGCCGCGCGCGGCTGGGCCGCGATCCGCTGCAAGAGCGCCACCCGGGCGTCGACGTCGCCGGCGTCGGCCTCGATCCAACGCTGGAGCCTCGTCCGGACCCACTCGTCGGGTAAGTCGGTCAGCAGCGCCAGGGTCAGCTCGCGCAGCAGGTCGCGTCGGGACTCCGGCGGCACCCGGGCCTGGGCCTCCCAGCCCAGTTGCTGGGCTTCCAGGGGGCGGTCCTCGACCCAGAGGATTTGCAGCAGGAGCCGCCAGGGCTCGGGGTTGGCCGGCTCGACCGCGATTGCCCGGCGCAGACTCCGCTCGGCCTGGGCCGCCCGGCCCAACGCCAGGCAAGCCCGGGCCTCCCCCAGGTGGGTGGCACCCCGGGCAGCCTCCGTCGCGTTGAGCGCGCGCCAGCGCTGGAGGGCCGTGGCCCAGTCCCCGGCGCGCGCCGCCGACTCGGCCTCGGCCCGCAGCCGCGCGGGCGACTCGGGGCGGACCTTGCCCATGAGGAACAGGACGAGTCCGACCGCCACTCCGCCCACACCGGCCAGGATCCACCTCCGGCGCGCCCGGCCGAGCCGAGGAGTTGACTTGGCGGGCGCCGCCGGCTGCGGTGCGGCGGTCGACCGGGCTCGGGATCGCGTGGTGGAGCGTCGGGGCATCGGTGGGTCAGTCACGTAGGTCAGGCTTTAGCCTGACAGGATGGGGGCCGGTTCTTGGCCCGATTCGATTCCGTGTCAGGCTAAAGCCCGACCTACTTCCTTGCCGGCGTAATAAGACCTTATGTGCCTTGAGCCGTCCGCGCCAAGGGTGGAGAATGGACCGGCGGACCAAAACCGGGTGACTCACCAAGATGAAATCAATCTATTTGACAATCATGAGACGAAACGATCGAAGCTGCAAGGTCCCGGGCCGGTCGCCCTGCGGCCGGCCGCCGGGCTGGATCATGCTGGCCGCCGGGCTGGCCGTCCTGATCGCCGCGCGGCGCGCGGCGGCGGACGACGAGGCCCTGATCTTCACGCCTCCCGGCTACACCCAGCCAGGCCAGGCGAGGACGGCCTCGGGGGCGGAGACGGCGCGGATCCGGATCACGGTCCGCGATCGCGAGACCGGCCGGCCGACGCCGTGCCGGCTCAACGTCGTCGGGCCCGATGGGAACTTCTACCAGCCCGAGGCGAACGCGCTCTCCCCCTACAGCCTGACCGGCCAGTGGCCGCAGACCGGCAAGGGAAACCGTCAGGGGAAGGCGCCGATCCGCTACTTGGGCCGGTTCTTCTACTCGACCGGGACCATCGAGGTCGCCGCCCCTGCCGGGCCGGTTCGCATCGAGGCCTGGAAGGGCTTCGAGTACCGGCCGGTGGTGAAGACGATCGAGACGGCCGCCGGCCGGACGTACCCGGTCGAGCTGGTCCTCCAACGCACCGCGCCGATGGCCGCGCTCGGCTATCACTCGGGCGATCCGCATCTGCACTTCCCCCGCAAGACCGAGGCTGACGACCGGGTGATCCTCGACCTGCTCGAGGCCGAGGACATCCAGTTTGGCTCGGTCCTGGCCTACAACGAGCCGGCCGGCCCGTATACCGGCCTGATGGAGGCCCTGGACGCGCCCCAGCTCCGCGGCCTGGGCAAAGCCTCGGTCCGCCGCCGCGGCACGACCGTGATCGCCTCGGGCCAGGAGTACCGCAGCACCACCTATGGGCATCTCAACCTCTTCTGGCGCGACGACCTGGTGCTCAAAGGCCAGAAGGTCAACGCCAATAACTGGCCGCTCTACGGAACCCTCGGCCGCGAGACCAGGCACGGCGGCGGCTTCGCCATCTCGGCCCACGGCGGCTATGCCCAGGCGATCTATGCCGACTTCGTCCAGCACGACGTCGACGCGGTCGAGCTGCTCCAGTTCGGCATCTACCGCGGCATCGAGCTGGCCGACTGGTACCACATCCTCAACATCGGCTATCGCTTCCCTTGCGTCGGGGCCAGCGACTACCCCGCCTGCCGCAAGCTGAGCGATTGCCGGACCTATGTGGACACGAAAGAAAAGTTCGATTTCGCCGCCTGGCTCGCGGGCGCGACCCAGGGGCGGAGCTTCGTCACGACCGGGCCGCTGCTGTTGCTCGACGTGGACGGGGAACGGCCGGGCGGGATCATCCGCAAAATGGGACCGGGCCCTCATCGCCTGCGGGTGCGCGTCCGCGCGACCTGCGAGGTCGCGCCAATCCAGGCGATGCAACTGATCGTCAACGGCACGGTCGTCCACGAGCAAGCCGTACCGTCCGGCGACGGTCGTGGGCGCTGGATCGAGCTGGAACGTCCCCTCGAACTGGGCCGCTCCTCGTGGGTCGCGGCGCGGGCGTTTTCCAGGGCCCCGTCCGGTGCGCCCGACGCCGAGGCGCATACCAATCCTATCTATATCTACCTCGATGAGAAGGCCCCGTACGACCAGGAATCGCTCGACCGCCTGGTCGCGCGGCTGGACGAGCAGATGGCCGTGCACGGCAAGCGGAGCTTTGCCGAGAAGGCGCGGGTGCTGGACTATTTCCAGAAGTCGCGCGACATCCTGCTGCGGATCCGACGGGCGGGCGGGCTGCCGGCCGGCGGGGTGCCGCGCGGCTGGATCGAGGACGAGACGGCCGAGGCGGTCGACCCCAGCCGGCGGACGCACACCGACGAAGAGCTCGGGCGGTTCCTCCAGCCGCTGCCGGCGCTGACGCCGGAGCAAGCCCTGAAGACGTTCGAGACCGTCGACGGCTTCCGCATGGAGCTGGTCGCGGCGGAGCCGATGGTGGCCAGCCCGGTCGCCGCGGCCTTCGACGCCGATGGGAACCTCTACGTCGCCGAGATGCGCGACTATCCGTACAAGCCCAGGCCCGGGAATCGTCCGCTGGGCACGGTCCGGCTCTTGCGGGACACCGATGGCGATGGCCGGTTCGACCAGGCCACCGTCTTCGCCGACGGCCTGCTCTGGCCGGCCGGCATCGCGCCGTGGAAGGACGGCGTCTTCATCGCGGCGCCGCCCGACATCTGGTACATGAAAGACACCGACGGCGATTTCCGGGCCGACGTGCGGACGAAAGTTTACTCGGGCTTTGGCACCCAGAATCAGCAGGCGATGGTCAACAACCTGGCCTGGGGTCTGGACCATGGGATCTACGGCTCATCGGGCGGCAACGGCGGGACGATCCGGCCGGCCGAGCAGCCTCAGGCAGCGGGGGTCTCGGTTGATCACAGCGATTTCCGCTTCGATCCGGTGACCGGTGCCTTCGAGCCGATCACCGGCTCGAGGCAGTTCGGCAACACGTTCGACGACTGGGGAAACCGGTTCCTGTGCAGCCAGGACAGCCCGTTGTTCCACGCGGTCTTGCCCCACCGGGACCTGGCGCGGAATCCCTACCTGGTCGTCTCCGAGGCAGTCCAGAACATCGCCGGCAGCGCCGTGCCGATCTTTCGCATCAGTCCGGTCGAGCGCTGGCGGCAGATCCGCTCCAGCCGCCGGATCGCCCATGGGGAGCGCTCCGCCGGCTCCTCCGGCGCCAGCCACCATGTCGTCGACGCCGGCGCCGGCGTGACGATTTACCGCGGCAGCGCCTATCCGCCGGAGTTCTATGGCAACGCCTTCATCGGCGATGCCCAGAACAACCTGGTCCATCGGCAGGTGCTGGTCCCCGATGGGCCGACCTTCCGGGTGGTCCGCGGCCCGCGCGAGCAGGCGACCGAGTTCGTCCGCTCGTCGGACAACTGGTTCCGGCCGGTGAACTTCGTCAACGCCCCGGACGGCACGCTCTATGTCCTGGACATGAGCCGCGAGGTGATCGAGGCGATCCACATCCCGCTGGACGTGGTCAAGCACCTCGACCTGAAGCGTGGCCGCAACCAGGGCCGGATCTACCGGATCGCTCCCCGGGGGTTCCGCTACCGGCCCCCGCCGCGGCTGAGTCAGGCCACGACAGCCGAGCTCGTCGAGGCGCTGTCGCGTCCCGATGCCTGGTACCGCGACACGGCGCACCGGCTGATCCACGAACGGCAGGACCCGGCCGCGATCGAGCCGTTGCGGCGCTTGCTGAAGCCGGCCGCGGGCGACCTGCCCGCGGCACGGGTCAACGCCCTCTGGTCACTGGAGGGCCTGAAGGCGCTGCGCGACGAGGACCTCGTCCGTTCCCTGGCGGACACCGTACCGGAGGTGCGCGCCCAGGCGGTCCAGCTCGCCGCGGGGCGGCTGGGCCGGTCGCCGCGATTGCTCGAAACGGTCCTGGCCCTGGGGGATGACTCCGACTCCCGGGTGCGGTTCCGCGTGGCCTTCGCGCTGGGGGAGACCAGCGACCCAAGGGCTGGGTCCACGCTCGCCCGGATTCTCCGCAGGGATGCCGCCAACCGCTGGATTCGCGCCGCCGTGCTCAGCGCGTGCGCCGCGACGGCCGACCGGCTGTTGCTCGACCTCTGGAGCGGCACTGGCCCGCCGGGATCGACCGGTGACCCGGCGGTCGTTGCCGGACTGCTCCGGCAGCTCGCGGAGGTCGTCGGTGCGCGGAACCGGCCCGACGAGGTCGGCCGCGTGCTCGCCGAATTGGCAGCCGTGGATGGGGTCGACAGGCGCGCGTCACGTCGCGACGAGTTGGTCCTGGTGCTGGCTCAGGCCGCGCGGCGGTCGGGCCGTCCGCTGGCGATCGGTCCGGATCCGAGGCAGCCCGGAGCCGCGCTGGTCGCGCGCATGGCCCAGCAGGCGAGGGCGAAGGCCCTCGACGCACGGACGCCCGAGCCGGCGCGACTGAGATCGATCGCGGTGCTGAGCGCGCTGGAGCCGGACCAGTCGCGCAGCGTGTTTGTCGAGCTGATCGAGCCGCGGCACTCGCAGGCCGTGCAGGTCGCCGCGGTGCGCGCGCTGGCCGAGGGCCGCTCGACCAACCTCCCCGAGATCCTGCTGCCTCGTCTGCGCGCGCTCGAGCCGGCGGTCCGTGCTGCGGCGATCCAGGCGCTGCTCAGCCGCACTGTGTGGACCACGGCCCTGCTTCGCGCCATCCAGGACGGTGCCGCGGCGGGGCTCAGCCCGGCCTTGATCGACCCGTCCGATCGCGCGCCGCTGGTGAAGCACCGCGACCCGGAGATCGCCCGGCGGGCTCAGACCCTCTTCGGCCAGGTGTCGGGCTCCCGCGCCCGGGTGCTCGCCGACTACTCCGCTGCCCTGCGGACCCGCGGAGACGCTGGCCGCGGAGCCCAGGTCTTCGCGCGCGAGTGCCAGAGTTGCCACAAGGTCGGCGACCGCGGCTTCGCGCTGGGCCCCGACCTGACCGGCTCACCCTCGGGCGACGCCGCCGCCTTGCTGGCGAACATCCTCGACCCGAACGCCAGCGTCCCGCCCGACCAGGTCCAGTACGTGGTCGTCGACCAGGACGGGCGGACCTTTTCGGGCATCCTCGCCGCGGAGACCGCAACCAGCCTGACCCTCCGCCGCGGCGGCGGCGAAGCCGACACGATCCTCCGCGCCCAGGTCGCCGAGATCACCAGCACGGGGTTGTCGTTGATGCCCGAGGGCTTCGAGAAGACGATCTCGAAATCGGAGATGGCCGACCTGATCGCGTTCCTGCGGGCCGCCCACCGCGGCGGCGCAGGTGAGGGCGGCGGGTCCGACGCCGACGACCGCGCGCGGCCGCTCGACATCGGCACCCTGCCGGGACTGATCGAGCCGGACTGATTGATGTGAAGCCGCAGGGAATGCCCGATGGGGCGACAGCGAGAGGGCCCGCTCACGAGTCGACGGCCGCGGGATCGGGCGGTATGATCTGGGGAGAATGAGGCCACCTCCCGACCTCCGGCAGGGTTTCGTCAGCCCAAGCCACCGGGCCGGGTCAGGGCCGTCCCAGGACGATTCTGCATGAACTGCCCGGAATCGCTGCTCCGGCTGTTGCCCTCCTTCCTGCATGGGCACCCCGACGGTGAGATCCGCCTGGTGGGGCACCGGATCGGGCTCTACCACTTCGTCTACTTTTACAATCAGGGATACACGGCCGAGATGCTCCTCGGCCAGTTCCCCACCTTGGAACCCGCCCTGATCGGCCAGGTGATCGCGTTCTACCTCGATCATCGGGATGAAGTCGATCGCTACGTCGCGCAGTACCAGGACGAGCTTGAGGACCTCCGAGCCACCGGCCCCCATGCCCCGAGCGTGGCCGAGTTGAGCAATCGGCTGGAGTCCCGCCAGCGGGCGGCAACGGTGGATGCCGGACGAGGCTAACCGATGGCCTCGCGGTATGTCCTCGACGAGAACCTGCGTGGTCCGCTCTGGGTGGCGTTGGAGCGGGCCAATGCCCGCCGCGCCCTCCCGCTCGAGATCGCTTGCGTCGGAGCGCAGGCGGACCTCCCTCTCGGCATGGCCGATCCCGCACTGCTCCTCTGGGCGGAGCAGCACGGTTTCGTCGTCCTCTCCCATGACGTTCGCACGATGCCAGGCCATTTCGCCGCACATCTCGATGCAGGCCATCATTCCCCTGGGGTGTTCTTGATCGCTTTGCCCTGCTCGATTCCCCAGATCCTCGAAGCCTTGTTCTACTACGCCGCGGACTCGGACGACGACCTTTGGCGCGACCAGATCCTCCAGCGACCGGGCCTCGCGGCGCGAGCAGACCGTCCTCCGGGCCGACGCCGTGAGCCAGCTCCCTCCCAACTATCGCGAGGTCTTCATCCTCCGTACTCTGGAGCCTGTTCCGCTCGAGGAGATCGCCGCGAAGATGGGCCGCTCGGTGGGCGCCGTGCGCATGCTCTGGGCCCGGGCGCTGGAGCGGTTGCACCGGATGCTGGAGAACCAGGCATGAGATCGGAGCGGTCCGCAGCCATGAACGGCCTCGATGCCGAGGCATCGCAGCAATCAGAACTGGCGCCGGTGCTCGACGGCTACCTGGCGGCGGTCGAGGCCGCTGAGACCGTCGATCCGGAGGAGCTGGCGGCTCGGCATCCGGCGATCGCCGACCGGCTCCGTGCCTGCCTGTCGGTGCTCCGCGTGGCCAGCCAGGTCGAGGGCCGGGCCGACGCCGACGCGGCCATCGAGCCGGCAATCGACACCCGCCTGGGCGACTTCCGGCTCCTCCGCCTCATCGGCCGGGGCGGCATGGAAATCGTCTTCGAGGCCGAGCAGGTCTCGCTCCGCCGCCGGGTGGCGCTGAAAGTCCTGCCGTTCGCCGCGGCCCTGGACCCGCAGCAGTTGCGGCGGTTCCAGATCGAGGCCCAAGCGGCGGCGCAGTTGCACCACACCAACATCGTGCCGATCTTCTCCGTCGGCTGCGAGCGGGGCGTGCACTACTACGCGATGCAATATCGTGCAGTCCAGGACGGGAATCCTCCTCCTTTGGGAGCTTGAGAGTGGGGTGCAGCGCTGATACTCTCTCCCGCCGTACCCGCTGCCAGGAGTCAGCTTCTTGCCCAGGGGCGCCGGTATCGTGATCCACCTCCGGGCTGAAGGCCGCTTGGTTTTCGGAAACCCCTTGACGGGGAAGTTTGGCCCCTCGATGCCAACAGGGCACGGGTGGCTCTGTCGCCCGGTCTTTTCCGCCGACGGGCGGATGATGGCCACGGGAGGGGGCGACGCAACAATCAGGCTCTGGGACATCGGCAGTCGAGAGGTTCAAGCGACATTCCTGGGTCATCAAGCGGAGGTGACGAGCCTCGCCTGGTCGCCCGACGGGAAAGTCTTGGCTTCTCGGAGCAAGGAGGATCACACGGTGAGGTTTTGGGACGTGGCCGCGCGCCAGGAGTTGGGGGTGATCGAGGAGCCCGGGGACCATGAGGTCCACCTGATGTTTTCACCCGACGGTACGACCCTGGCCGGCTACGTAGACTCCCCGAAGCCCGTGGTCATCCTCTGGCCGGCCCCGCGCGACGAAGCCCCTGGCCCGAATGGCACGTCCTGAGGGCATAAATCCGTGAAACCAGAGGCGTTCTGTGGCGTGACCGCGAATTGCTTACAGGTTAGAACTATAGGACGTGCCATTCGGGTCTGACCCCTTTGAGCGTCCCAGACCCCTTTGAGCGTCCGAAGGCCGTGGGTCCGCCGCGGCGATCGACTCCGGTCAACGTTCCCCGACTCTCGGCTCCCGAGATCGCTCTCGCCTGGCCTCTGCTCTCAACGTTTGGTGGGGCGGCCTGCCGCGGCCTGGCGTTCTTGCGCTCGTTTCCGCACAGCCTTCCAGAAATCCTCCTCAGATAAGCCCCTCCCTTCCTTGATGCTCTGCCGGGAGCGGTTGAGCAGCGCTTGCAAGCGCGGTGAACGCCCCAGCAGGAGGCGTTCCAAGTCATCGTCATCGTTGGGGACCAGCAACACGGCGACGGCCTTGCCATTACGAGTGATCACGATGGGCCCCTCGACGCTACATTCGTCCACATAGGCACTCAGCCGGGCCTTCACATCCGCCAGCGGGGCGATCCTCATGACTCGTATTCCTCTTCACCGATCAAGAGCCGGTTTCGATCCTTGATCCCAATGGCCAAGATCGAGACCGCGCCCGACGTAGAATCCACATCGTACAAGACTCGAAAGCGATCGTTCGGCCCGCAGCGAAGTTCCCAGGAGGCGTCGAACGGAGCCGGCTGCTCCATTGGTTTCCGATTCCTGGTCTCCTCAGTCGGGGTGTGAGTCAGTTGCTCCTGGATCGTACCTCGCAGGAATCCATGGTACTTCGGCTCGATCCGGTCCAGGTGCTCGATCGTTTCCGGCGCGAACGTCAGCCTGAATTGCGGGCGCTTGGCCATAGACTAGAATTCTAGTCGATCTGGCGACGCTGTCAATGCCCCAGACCCCAGGCGCGCGCTCGCGCGGAGGGGGAACTGTCCGAGGCCGAGATGCGTCGCCGGGTCCTCGACCCCCTCTGAGGCGTGGGCCGGTTTCTACCGGCATGGTCCCGACGCAACACGTCGCGCCCTCTTTCCTGGATCGGCCGGGACAGCCGCGCTCCCAGGTCGGCTTCGACGCGCTCCGCCACACCCGATTGCCACGGTCGCGCCAGGTCGTTGACGGCAAGGGCGATCCGGCCTCGGGTAGACGTCGGAGATGCGGCAAGCGTGGAAAACGCCCGGACGCCGGACCAGGCAGCGGGGGAGATGCGGGAGGGAAGGGAGGCTCTTCACCCGGAACGGGGCCGCCGTCGGCCCGCTCTCTTCTTCGGGGAACGCTCAGGCTTCGGCGGTCTGTTCTCGCGCCCGGAGCCCTCGTCCTCCATGGTCCAGGTCTGGTAGTT
>JAJPJC010000318.1 GCA_021324445.1 Isosphaeraceae bacterium | reverse complement strand
AGACATCGGCAGCCCTCCGGAGATCGGGAGCGGAAATCATCGCAGCTAAAGAGGTTATAATGATACTCCCAACATGTTGGAGGGGGTAGTTTCACCCACCCTACAACGGTTAGACCAGGCTTGTGGAACAGACTCTAAGAATTCAGTTCGTCCTTGGAACCTGTCGCGCGGTCGAGAGATCAGGGGAGTGAGACGGAATGAGCAGAGAGAAACCGCTTGAGCACATTGGCCGTGATCCGGGAGACGCAGCCGTCGACCAGGATCGAGCTGGGCCAGGCGATCGCGCCGGCGGAGAAGACCGCGCCGCCGCTGGGGGTGTCGTACAGAGCCAGCTCGGCGCCGCCTTCATCGATGTTGGTCCCCTTCGCCAGCCGCACCACGTTCCTGGGCGAGCTGGCCGAGACCTTGTCCGTCTCGTGCCCCGAGGCACCGCCGGGACAGCGCATGTGCAGACTCGCCTGGCCGAAGAGGTCGCCGTCCTTCAGGCCGGTCCCTTCGAAGACCCAGTGCGATGCGTCGAGGACCCGATAGGGAGCGCCCGTCATGATGCCGGTGTCGGTGAACACGACCCCGAGGAGGTTGGCCTCCGACTCGACTCGCATGTGGAACCGGCTCTCGAAGCCCTTTTGCTTCAGGACGCGCCCGTCGCCATTCTGGTAGATCACCGCGGTGGGGTCGACGAACTCGGTCTCGCAGTTCAGCCCGTTCCCACCCAGGTACATCAGCCGACCGCCCCGGTCGTGGACCCACGCCTTGACGCGGAAATACATGTCCCGCGACCAGTATTCCGGGTGCGTCGAGATGATCAGGACCTTGTAGGCATCGAGGTCGAGCGTGCCATCGTGGAGCTGAGTCTCGGCGTAATAGTCGTAGTCGAAATGCCCCTGCTCCAGCCAGCCCAGGAGCCGCCATTCGGCCGGCGCGATATGGCAGGCGGCGCGGCCCTCGATGGGGTCGGTGATCTCGGTGTGCGCATCGATGTGGTTGATCGGCTCGGGCCGCTCGAACGACAGCGGCGCATACTCCTCGGAGTCATAGGTGATGCTGTCGGGATCCGTGTATCGATTGAGCTCGAGCCGGGCGTTGACCGTGGGGGTCGGCGGCAGCTTGTCGGGGTTGATGTAGTTGCTCCGGCCGCCGAAGTTGTTGTAGGCGTTCCAGGTGATGTTCGAGGCCAGCACCGCGGTGGCCGCGGCCGGCCGCTGCGGGGCGACGATCCAGGGGAAGCTGAATTCCACTCCCTTGGCCGTATGGGCGTGGAAGTAGTACAAGCCCGACCGCTGGGGCGCCTCCACGTACTGGTGCAGGTGCGGGTTGGCGTAGCCGTACTTGTTCCACTCGACCCCGGTCCGGGAGTAATCGCCGTCGGGCGTGATCTGCATCGTGGCCCTCGGTCCGTGCTCGTCGAACCAGCCGAGGCTGCGAATGTGCTCCTTCTTGATCCCATAGCGCCAGAGGCTGAGCTGATATGGTTCGACGGAATGCACCCGGAACTCGGACTTCTCGCCCGCCTTGACCCACTTGGGCCAGGCGTAGCCCAGCAGGCAGTCCGACAGCAGTCGGAAGTGATGAGGCGGCCGCCCGGGCGCGAGGTCCACCCGGACGCTCTTGGCCCCGAAGCCGGCCTTCTGAAGCGTGACCTTGTACGTTCCCGGCGGCAGGTCGACGTGGACCGAGCCGCTCGCCCGCGAGCGGGCCTCGAACGAGCCGGTCTCTCCTTCGAACTCCAACAAGACATCGGGCAAGGCCACGAAACGCTCGTCACTGACGTAGGCTACCAGCATGGTGAGGATCCCCAGGGATCGCGGGTTCCCGCGAGTCATCCGGTCACGGGCACCTCGTGCCGGTTCGCCGGAACGCGGCGAGCAGGGCCTGGAAGCCCGAGGCGGCGCGGACCGGCTCGAGGTCGGGGCCGGTTGCGAGCCTCTCGAGGGCGGCCCAGCCGCGTTTCTGACCCTCGTGGAGACAAGCAAGGGCTGAGACAGTATAACGCCGGGCCAGAGCGGCGTCACCGCTTCAGTTGGCGGCAGGTCAGTCACAACCCCAGCTCGTCCCGCACGCTGGTGAACGCGTCAATCGCGAATTCGAGATCCGCACGAGTATGAGCCGCGGAGACCTGGACACGGACGCGGGCGTTGCCCTGCGGAACAACTGGATAGGAGAACCCGATCGCGTAGACCCCTTTTTCGAGCAGGCGCTCGGCCATCCGGCCGGCCAGGACGGCGTCGCCGATCATGATCGGCACGATCGGGTGCTCGCCGGGGACAATCTTGAACTTCCGCGCGGTCATCGCTTCGCGGAAGAAGCGCGTGTTGGCCTCGAGCCGGTCGCGGAGCTCGGTCGAGCGCCGGCAGATCTCGATCGCCTGGAGCGCGGCGCCGATCATCGCCGGCGCGACCGAGTTCGAAAAGAGATAGGGCCGCGACCGCTGGCGCAGGACGGCCACGATCTCGGATCGCGCGCTGGTGTAGCCGCCGCTGGCGCCCCCGAGGGCCTTGCCGAGCGTCCCGGTGAGGATATCCACCCGGCCCATGACGTCGCGGTATTCGTGCGTCCCCCGGCCGTGCTTTCCGAGGAACCCGACGGCGTGCGAGTCATCGACCATCACCATCGCGTCGTACCGGTCGGCCAGGTCGCAGATCGCCTTCAGGTCGGCGATGATCCCGTCCATCGAGAAGACACCGTCGGTGGCGATCAGCCGGAACCGGGTGTCGCGGGCCTCCTGAAGCTTCGCCTCCAGGTCGGCCATGTCGTTGTTCTTGTAACGCAGCCGACGGGCCTTGCAGAGCCGGATGCCGTCGATGATTGAGGCGTGGTTGAGCTCGTCGGAGATCACCGCGTCCTGGTCGCCCAGGATCGTCTCGAACAGGCCGCCGTTGGCGTCCCAGCACGAGGAGTAGAGGATCGTGTCCTCCGTACCGAGGAACTCGCTGAGCGCCTGCTCGAGCGCCTTGTGCGGCTCCTGCGTGCCGCAGATGAACCGGACCGAGGCCAGGCCGTTGCCCCAGCGGTCGAGGGCCTCGTGCGCGGCGCGGACCACCTCGGGGTGGTCGGCCAGCCCCAGGTAGTTGTTCGCGCACATGTTCAGCACCTCGGCCCGACCCTGGACGCCGACGTGTGCCCGCTGCGGCGAGCTCAGGACGCGCTCCCCCTTGAAAAGGCCCGCCTTGCGGATCTCGTCAAGCTGGCCGGATAGATGCTGCTGGATCGCGCCGTACATGATTGAGCCTCCTTCCTACCCTTCGTGCCAGGTGAGGATGACCTTGCCCGACTCGCCGGATTTCATGGCGGCGAAGCCCTGTTCGAAGTCGCGGAAGTTGTAGCGGTGGGTGATGACCGGGGTGATGTCCAGGCCGGATTGGAGCATGACGGTCATCTTGTACCAGGTCTCGTACATCTCGCGGCCGTAGATCCCCTTGAGGGTGATCATGTTGAAGATGACCGTGTTCCAGTCGATGGCGAGCTCGCGGGTCGGGATGCCGAGCAGGGCGATCTTGCCGCCGTGACACAGGTTGGCCAGCATCTCGCGGAACGCCTCGGGGCTGCCCGACATCTCCAGGCCGATATCGAAGCCTTCCTTCATGCCCAGCTCCTTCTGGGTGCTGGCGATCGACCGGTGGCGGACGTCGATGGCGAGGGTCACGCCCATCTTGCGGGCCAGCTCGAGGCGATGCGGGTTGACATCCGTGATCACGACATGCCGCGCCCCGGCATGGCGGACGACCTTGGCGGCCATGATCCCGATCGGGCCGGCGCCGGTGATGAGCACGTCTTCGCCCAGGACATCGAACTGGAGGGCCGTGTGGACGGCGTTGCCGAATGGATCGAAGATGGCCTGCACGTCGCGGGGAATGCTCGGGTCGTGGACCCAGACGTTCGTCATTGGCAGAACGAGGTATTGCGCGAAGGCGCCGGGGCGGTTCACGCCGATGCCCTGGGTGTCCTTGCAAAGGTGTCGCCGGCCGGCCAGGCAGTTGCGACAGCGGCCGCAGACCACGTGCCCCTCGCCGCTGACGATCTCGCCGACATGGAAGTCCTTCACGTTCGAGCCAGCCTCGACGATCTCCCCCACGAACTCGTGGCCGATCACCATCGGGACCGGGATCGTCTTCTGCGCCCAGGCATCCCAGGTCTCGATGTGCAGGTCCGTGCCGCAGATCCCCGTCCGCAAGACCTTGATCAGCACGTCGTTGATCCCGATCCGCGGGACTGGCACCTCATCCAGCCAGAGGCCCGGCCTGGCCTCCTTCTTCACCAGGGCCAGCATCGTCTCCATGTTCGCGCCTGCCTCCGTAGGATCCCGTCTTGGGAATGCCGGATTCCAGATTCCAGATTCCAAAGGGGGTGATTGCAATGATCGGAAATTGCAGGCTAACTTCGCCGGGTTGCCCTCGCAATGCCCCAGGGGCATCCGTCCGCACTGGCCACCTGCCACCGGCTACCGTAGGTCAGGCTTTAGCCTGACGCGGAACCGAATCCTATCAGGCTAGAGCCTGACCTACCTCTGGCGAGTGATGCCCCAGGGGCACCGGGTTGGGTATGATGGTGCCATGGGATCACTGGCGCGCAGCGAGAATCTCGAACGCATCCGCGCGGGCGGCACCTGGGACGTCGTGGTCATCGGCGGTGGCGCGACCGGGCTGGGCTCGGCGGTGGATGCGGCGGCGCGCGGCTATCGGACGCTGCTGCTGGAGGCCCGCGACTTCGCGCAGGGGACGTCGAGCCGGAGCACCAAGCTGATCCACGGCGGGGTGCGCTACCTGGCCCGGGGCGAGATCCCCCTGGTCCGCGAGGCGCTGCATGAGCGAGGGGTCTTGTTCGGCAACGCGCCGCACCTGGTCCACCCGCGCGACTTCGTGGTGCCGGCCTACCGCTGGATGGACCTGACGATCTACGGGGTCGGTCTGAAGGTCTACGACTGGCTGGCCGGACGGTCCAACCTGGGAGCGTCGCACTGGATCGGTCCGGCCGGCGTCGTGGCGCGGCTCCCGACCATTTCCCGCGCCGGGTTGCGCGGGGGAATCCTCTACACCGACGGCCAGTTCGACGACGCCCGGCTGGCGATCGCCCTGGCCCGAACGCTCGTCGACGCGGGGGGCACGGCGCTGAATGCGGCGCCGGTGACCGGCTTCACCAAGCGCGGCGGCCGGATCACGGGGGTCACCGCCCGGGACCAGGAGACTGGCGAGGAATGGACGATCGCCGGCCGCGCCGTCATCAACGCGACCGGGGTCTATGCCGACTCGGTCCGGCAGTTCGATGATCCCGCGGCCGCCGCCGCGCCGTTGCTCTCCCCCAGCCAGGGAACGCACCTGGTCCTCGACCGGTCGTTCCTGCCCGGCGGCTCGGCGATGCTCATCCCGCACACCGACGACCGCCGGGTCCTCTTCGCGATCCCCTGGTACAACCGGGTGCTCGTCGGCACGACCGATACACCGGTCGCGGAGCCGGCGGTCGAGCCGCGCCCGCGCCAGGAGGAGGTTGACTACCTCCTCGATTACGTCGCGCGGTATCTCGCGCGGCGACCGCGTGCCGCCGAGATCCAGAGCGCCTTCGCCGGTCTCCGGCCGTTGCTCCGCGGCCGCAGCCTCGTGGGGGCGACGGCCCAGTTGTCGCGCGAGCATGCCGTGGTGATCGCCGACTCGGGATTGATCACCATCACGGGGGGCAAATGGACGACCTACCGCCGCATGGGGCTCGACGCGGTCGACCAGGCGATCCGCGTGGGCGGCCTCCCGGCCCGACCCTCGACGACCGAGCACCTCCGGCTCCATGGCTGGCGCGCCGGCGCCGACGGCGCGGGCGCCGGCGCCGGCGCGCTGGCGATTTATGGGTCCGATGCGCCCCACGTGCAGGCTCTCGGCGCCGAGCAGCCCGAATGGGATCAACCCCTGCACCCGGCGCTGCCCTATCGCGCCGCCGAGGTGGTCTGGGCCGCCCGCCACGAGGCGGCGCGGTCCGTCGAGGACGTGCTGGCGCGGCGGACCCGCGCCCTGTTCCTCGATGCGCGCGCCAGCATCGAGGTCGCTCCCCGCGTCGCCGCGCTGCTGGCGGCCGAGCTCGATGGCAACCAGGCCTGGCAAGACCGCCAGGTCGCCCACTTCCGGGAGCTGGCCCAGGGCTATCTCGTCTCGACCGGATGATTCCCTGCGTCGGACTGGACGGTCGGCCGCACCGCACCGCCTCGATCTTCCTCCGCGTCATCGCCAGAAACAATCCATGGGGTCCTCGGCGATGAACTCCAGGGCCTCCTCCAGAGGAAGGAACGTCCCGAAGGCGCCGACCGGCCGCCAACGATCGTTGTAGGGGTTCCAGTAGAGGAGCTCGAACCGGCCCTGACTGCTGGGCCGCAGCCGCGCGACCGGCCCCGCATCGTCTTCCCGGATCAAGGTATAGCCCCGCGCATCCTTGCGGACGGATACGCCGCCGCCATGCTCATGATTGAACGCCTCGATTCGGCTCTGGATAAAGTCGAGGATGATCGCCCGGCCGCCCGCCTTCCGGGGGCTGGGGACCGGGCCGTGATCCTGGCGGACGCGTCGGCCAGGCGGATGCTTCGATTTCATGGCGGTCGTCTCCTCCGCGCCAGGTCCCGCGACGCATCACTGCAAGCGCGTCTTTTGCAGCGTTTCCAGCTTTCCCGATCGCGGACATCATACACAAACAGGGCCCCAAACAAGAGGAGTCTCTGGGCAAGCCGTCCCGAGGGGCTCCAGCCCAGTGGGCTCAACCTGGTAGAATACGCCGGGTGAAATGGGTCCCCAGGGAGAGTCGCTCGTGACGAAGAATGGCGCGGATGTGCTGGTGGACGGACTGGCTCTCTGGGGCGTGCGGCATCTCTTCGGGATGCCGGGCTCCCATTGCACGACGATCTACGACGCGCTGGCGCGCTCGGGCGCGATCCGGACGGTCCTGGTCCGCAACGAGCAGGCAGGCGCCTTCGCGGCCGACGGCTCGGCGCGGGTCACGGGGGAGCCGGGCGTGGTGTGCACCACGGCCGGGCCTGGGGCCACCAACGCCTTGACCGGCGTCGGTGAATGCTGGGCCGACTCGGTCCCCATCCTGCTGCTGGCCGGCCAGGTCAACGCCGACGCGATCGATTTCGAGTGCGGCAACTACCACGAGGTCGACCTGGAGGAGATCTTCCGCGGGGTGACCGCCTGGTGCGGCACGGTGCGGCGCGTCGATCGGATCCCGGCGCTGTTGGGCCGGGCCTTCCAGGCGATGACCTGGGGACGTCCCCGCCCCGCCGCGCTGTTCCTGCCTCAAGACCTGATGCGCGCGGCCTGCGACGTCCCGGCCGGGCTGCCGGCCTTCCCGCCCCCACCCCGGCCGGCCGTCCCCGATGGTGCGATCGCCCAGGCCGCGCGGATCCTGACCGCGGCGAAACGGCCGATCATCCTGGCCGGCGGCGGGGCGCTCTGGTCAGGCGCGGCCGAGGCAATTGAAGAGCTGGCCCGGCGCCTCGGCGCACCGGTGATCACCACGCTCAACGCCAAGGGCTTGCTCGACGAGCGGCACCCGCTCTCACTGGGTCATGCCCGGTCGATCCGGGCGCGGGTGGTCCTTCCCCACGCCGATTGCATGCTGGCCGTGGGCTGCCGATTCACCGAGGTGCTCACCGACTGGCGGCGGCTGCCGGTCCCCCGGACCTTGATCCAGATCGATCTCGACCCCGACCAGATCGGCATGAACCACCCGGCCGTCGTGGGGATGGTCGCCGACGCGCAGGCCACCTGTCGCGCGCTGCTGGCGGCGCTCCCCCCGGGTCCGCGACCTGCGGGCTCCGGCTGGGGCACCCTCTGGGACGAGGCCCGCGCCGCGCGCCATCCCCGGCCCGAGTGGCTGATCGAGACCCTCCGCGCGGCCCTGCCCGACGACGTTCCCGTCTTCACCGACGCCTGCGAGATGGGCTTCCGCATGCAGGCGGATTGGCCGTCCTACGCCCCGCGCCGGTTCTTCTACCCGTCCAACTACATCGCCCTGGGCTGGGCGTTCCCCGCGGCCGTCGGCGCGGCCGTGGCGCTGGGTGACCAGCCGGTCGTCTCGCTCAGCGGCGACGGCGGCTTCCTCATGACCGCGCAGGAGCTGGCCACCGCGGCCCGGTATCGCCTCCGCGTCATCGCCCTGGTCCATAATGACGCCACCTACGGCGCCATCAAGAACATCCAGGACCGCGTCCACCAGGGCCGTTACCTCGACACCGAGCTCAATAACCCCGACTTCCTCCAGCTCGCCGCCGCCCACGGCATCCCCGGCCGCCGCGCCCGCTCCCCCGACGAGCTCCGCGCCGCCGTCCACGACGCCCTCGACCGCGATGGACCCTCCCTCATCGAAATCCCCGACCAGTGGCGCTTCCTCCGCGACCTCGCCACACCGTTCCGTTCCGCCTAGTGTCCCATCCACCTTCGCTGGACGGGTGGATTGGTAGGACGGCTCTCCCGAGCCGTCCGAGCCGACGGCTCGGGAGAGCCGTCCTACCGGGAGCGAACGAGAGCCCGAGCGGAGCGTCTCGCCCGGTTGGGATCCTGCCTTCCGGACCTTGATATCCGGTATTTGGCGTGTTAGCATGACTGGAGTTGTCGACCGGGCAAGGAGTGGCTGCGTAGGGCAGGCATTGCGCTCTGCCATGAGGAATGACCTATGGAGCGAGCTGATTTGAGCCGCGCTGGCCTGATGGGGGAGCGTTCCGGAGGAGTTTCGCCGGTCCTGGCATTGGCTGCGGCGATCATCCTGGCCCCGGCTCAGGTGTGGGCCGAGATCCCGTATGAGCGGGAGCCGATCCGGTACTTGACGGCGCAGCCGACCGACCCGGTGGCCCAACTGAAACAGCGGCTCGAGCGCGGGGAGTCGTCGCTGTCGTACGATTCACAGCACGGATATCTGCCGGCGCTGCTCAAGGCGTTGAAGATCCCGGTGTCGTCCCAGGTGCTGGTCTTTTCCAAGACGAGCTTCCAGCGCACGCTCATCTCCCCCGCCGCGCCGCGCGCGATCTACTTCAATGACGACGTCTACGTCGGGTTCGTCCAGGGGGGGGACGTCCTGGAGTTCTCCGCCGCCGATCCCGATCTGGGCGGGACCTTTTATCTGATGGATCAGGCCGAGCGGCCCAAGCCGGCCTTGGTCCGCCAGACCCACGACTGCTTGCAGTGCCACGCCTCGGGAAAGACCGAAGATGTCCCGGGACACCTGGTTCGCTCGGTCTTCCCCGACGCCGACGGCCAGCCGATCTTCAACGCGGGGACCTTCACGACGACGGATGAAAGTCCCTGGAAGGAGCGGTGGGGCGGGTGGTACGTGACGGGCAAGCACGGCCGGCAGGTCCACATGGGCAATGTGGTCGTCACCGACCCGAAGCAGCCCGAGACGCTGGACCAGGTGGCGGGCGCCAACGTGACCGACCTGTCGAAACGCTTCGATGTGACGCCCTACCTCTCGCGGCACAGCGACCTCGTGGCGCTGATGGTGCTCCAGCACCAGACCAAGATGCACAATTTGATCACCGCGGCCAATTTCCAGGGCAGGATCGCGCTGGAGTACGCGGCGGCGATCAACAAGGCGCTGGGGCGGCCCGCGGAGGAGGTCTCCGAAGGCACCCTGGCACGAATCAAGGGACCCGCCGAGGAACTGGTCAAGTACCTGCTGTTTGTCGACGAGGCCGAGCTGACCGACCCGGTCGAAGGCACGGCCGGGTTCGCCCGGGAGTTCGCGGCCCGCGGGCCGCGCGATCCTCGGGGCCGCTCGCTCCGTGAGTTCAATCTCAAGACCCGCCTGTTCCAGTACCCATGCAGTTACCTGGTCTACTCGCGGAGCTTCGACGCAATGCCCGCCATGGTCAAGACCCAGGTCTATCGCCGGCTCTGGGAAGTCCTCTCCGGGCAGGACCAGAGTCCGGCCTTCGCGCGCCGGACGTCCCAGGAGCGTCAAGCCATCCGCGAGATCCTCGAGGCGACCAAGCCCGATCTCCGCCAGGCGTGGAACGAGCTGCGGCCATGAACCGGGTGCGATCCGAAAGCGCGGCGCGTGTGGGGCAGAGCCGGCCCTACTTCTTGCGCGTGTAGGCCAGGGCCAGCAGGGCATAGGCGGTGACCAGGTTGGGGTCGCCTTCCATGAACCGGTCAGCCGGGTTGACCCAGCTCCCATCGTCGTGTTGCCGCTTGGCCAGGGCCGCGATCAGCTCGGCCCTCCAGTCGTGGGCGGTCCCCGCGGCGTCGGTCAAGGTCGGTTCGCCGAGGACGGCCATCGTCTTGGCGAACGTGTGGTAATAGTAGTAAAGCCCTTGCTGGCCGAGGCCGGGGTTCTCGTCCAGGGTGTAATGCTGGGTGATATACGTCAGCGCCGCCTTGACGCGGGGGTCGTTGCGGTCGAGCCCGGCATAGATCATGCTCTTGAGCCCGGCATAGGTCATGCTGGCGTAGGAGCGGAGGCCGCCGTCGGCCGTCTTGCCGGCCATGCTCTCCCCGCCGTTGGCGGGCGTGTAGATGAACCCGCCGTCGTTGACCTTGGCCGCCCAGGACTGGTCGTTGAACTCGCTGCGGAGGTTCTGGCACCGCGAGACGAAGACCAGGGCTTTCTTCAGGTTGGGATCATCGGCCGGCAAACCGGTGTCGCGCAGGGCCTCGATCAAGAAGGCCGTGTTGGAGAGGTCGGGCCGGCTGTTCCGGCCGCCATAGCCGGCGCCGCCGTAGAAGGCATCCTCCCGCGCCTTTCCTTCGGTCTCGTCCCACTGCATCGTCTTGAGGAAGTTCTGGGCGGCCTTGATCGTGCGGTCGTAACGGCCGTTGCGATTGGCTTCCTGGAAGGCGACCAGCGCGATCGAAGTCGTGTAATTGGCGTGCGGCGCCTCGGAAAGGCCCCCGTTGGGACCGATGAAGCCTTCCAGGTAGGCCAGGGCCCGGGTGACCGCCGGGTCCTCGGGCGTCACCTGCCCGGAACGGAGCAGGGCGGTGACCACCAGGGCCGTGACCCCCGGCTCGCGCTGGGTGGACCAGCCCCCCTTGGCATCCTGCCGCGGTCGCAAGAATGCGATCCCGCGCTCGATCAGCTTGGCCGCCGATTCCGGCTGCGGCGCCGCGGCCTGAGCGGCGACAGAGGCCCCGAAGGACCGATCCGGCCTGCTGCCCATCCAGGCGAGGAATCCCAGAGACTGGGCACCGCGACCGAGGAACCGCCGGCGAGAAGTGGTTGCGGACGTCATGCGAGGGTTGTCCTTTCTGTCTCCGTGGGGCTCGTTCCCGATGGCTGCCGGCCCAGCCCAGGCCACACAGGGGACCCTCATGGGGGTCGGTCGGCCAGGGGGGACCTTCCCAATTATTATACCGAGAGCAACCACGGCCAGAGGCCGTGGCTTCATGAAACAATGAGATGAGGTTCCGGAGCAGTAATCCCTTCTTGGCCCACAGTGCATCTTGGGTGCTCCGGCCTCGTGAAGCAACGAGCCCTGCGTTTCGAAGCGTCCTACGAGCCGTCAGTAGCCGAGGCCTTTGGCAACTTACTCTCTAGTCCCTTGTACCTCTCGCCCGCCTTCCTGAAGGTTGAGCCGTCGTCGATGAACTTCCGCTGCTGACGCTGCGCGTTCGCAACAGCGAATAGCCTGCGCACGATCGCGGGGCTGCTTTCGTTGGCCGCCTCGCTGCGGTCGCTCTCCTTGTCTGGTCGCCAGGTCTCGATCAGCTCGGGGACGACTTCGAGGAGAAACTTCACGCGGGTGGCCCGGGCGAGCTTCGGATCTTCGAGCTTCGCCAGAACCTGAGCCGGAGTTCTCTGAGCAGTGCCGGAAACAATCTTCACCGGGCCGTCGTCCGCTGGCGTCGGGGCAAGCGCCGTACGCGCGAAGGGCTGGAGTGCGAGCTTCTCCGCTTTGAGGGGATCGCGGTCCAACACACCTGCTTTATATGCGTGCACCTCCTCGAGGATGCCACGCAATGCGGCGGCCAGCGGCGTCCGGGACTCGGCCCGCGACGGATCGAGAGAGACCCGCAGGAGGTTCGCGAGGTGCTCGTTCTGCAGCCTGCGATCGCTCGGGTGGCGTTCCGCTGCCTGCATGAGGAGCCCGTTGGCCCACCGCGTCTGTCCCGCCTTGGCTTCGATCAACGCACGCAGCGAGGCCGCCTCGCCGTCGTCGAGCGCCCGTAGCGTCACATCGGCCGGGGATCCGGTGGTCGCTCCCGTCGCCTTTGTAACAGGCGGCATAACCGCTGGACCGCGCGGCGCCGGCTCAGGGGCTGGTGGGGTCATGAGCGTGCCCACTGCCGGAGCAGGATCAGCCGCCTCGTCATATTGCCGAATTGGCCCAGACGGGCGCCGCCGTTCCCGAGACGGCGCCGGCCGGGCCGCCTCCTGTTCCGGTTCAATCTCGGCGCGCGGTGACGGCACGTCACTGACCTCGGCCAGGGCGATCTCATGGAGCCGATCCGCGTCGTCCACATCGGCGTCCAGATCGCCGAACCGGGGGACGGTAATGGGCAGGTCCTTTACCTTCGCACCATCTGCAGTCTCGAACTTGGTCAGGACGAGAGCGTCCCCGTCCATCCGGCAGAAGATCTCTCGGACGCTGATCTCCTGAGGCTCGCCGACGCCGTTGACATAGGTGATCTTGATCGAGGGCGCCGAGGGCCGTTTGGTCATTCCGTCCCTGTACTTCGGGTCGGCTTCGGCGGTCGCCAGCAATTGGCGGGCGGCATACGCGCCGTACGTGGCGGGATCGGATTGGTCGATCCGCAAGCGACCCTGATCATCCTTGACGACCCGGATCTCCGGT
>JAJPJC010000348.1 GCA_021324445.1 Isosphaeraceae bacterium | reverse complement strand
TCGCCGTTGCCATGGCCGCGCCGATCAGGACGACCCGGCCGATCCGAGTAGCTGTCTTCATGGAGGTCACCGGAGGTTCGGGGATGCGTGGGAGCGGCCGAGGAAGGTCGCGCCACATCAGGGAGGGAGAGACGGATATCTTAACGCCTCCCGCTGGCGATGTCCTCCAGTTTCGCCGGCATTCGGCACCGAGTCGTCCGGGTCGGGCAGCGGGAAAGACCGTCCGGGCGTCTGGTGCCCCGGGACAATTGCGATTGACCGATCCCAAGGGAAGCGCTAGAGTCTCGGCCCGACGCCGGTGAAACTTGAAGGAATCAGGGCACGAACCAGAAGGAATTGGGGAGGCGCCACGTGAAGATCGCGAAAGCAGGCGGTCCCGGGCCGTGTCTGGTAGGGATCGGGCTGGCTGTCCTGGCGACGATCGGGTCGGGGGCGGCGATGGCACAGCAGGCCGGGGACCCGCGGCTCCAGGTGCCTCCGCCGGCGCCCCGGGGCGAGAGCGCTCAGCCCGCCCACCGGGGCGGGACGGTGGACGTCAACTCGATCCCCGTCCCGGGCCTCCAGATGAAGCGGGTCCCGGTCAATCCCTCCGACCCCATCGCCATCGTCAACAATCAGTCGATCACGCGCCAGCAGCTCGCCGACGAGTGCGTGGCCAAGGAGGGCAAGAAGGTCCTGGACGTCATGATCCATCGGGTCCTGATCGAGCAGGCTCTCGCCCGCCAGAAGCTCTCGGTCACCGCCGCGGAGATCGACGAGGAGATCGACTCGATCGCGCAGCGGTTCGGCATCAGCCGTGACATCTGGCTCCGCACGCTCGACAAGGAGCGGGGGATCAGCCCGGCCCAGTATGCCCGCGAGATCGTCTACCCGGCGATCGCCCTGCGCAAGCTTTGCTCCAGGGGGGTCCAGGTGACCCCCAAGGATATGCAGGACGCGTTCGAGTCGCAGTACGGCGAGAAGCTGCGGGTGCGGATGATCCTCGTGAACACGCAGCAGAAGGCCATGGCGCTCTGGGAGGAGTTGCATGCCAACCCGGGCGGCTTCGAGAAGGCCGCCAAGGACCACTCGATGGACCCCGGCAGCAAGTCGCTCGGCGGCCTCCTTGGCGAGCCGATCACGCGGCACGCCTACCCGAAGGAGATCAGCGATCGCGCCTTCCGGGACCTGGTTGACGGCGACCCCCTCGACAAGGACCCGACCCACAAACCGAAGGACGGCGACATCACCGGCGTGATCCAGGCGGGCGAGTCGGCCTGGGTCATCCTGCGACGGGAGAGCCTCGATCCGCCGACCAAGGGCGTCAGCCTCAAGGATGAGCACATCCGCGAGCAGACCCGCCAGATGATCTACGAGGTGAAGCTCAAGGAGGAGATGGAGAAATTCTTCCAGGAGCTGATCCGGGAGGCGGCCATCGAGAACCGGCTGACGGGGATGGTCAAGCTGGCCAACGAGGAGCGCAGCCCCGAGTACCGCGTCGACTCCGACGTGAAGCTCATGGGCAGCAAGGGCAACAACGACGGCGCCGTGTCGCCCCGCGCCGCCGGGGCGGCCGGTGCCGCCGGTGGCCGCGCCACGAAGCTCCCCCGCCCGGCGGCCCTCTCGCCCGAGGTGGAGGCACAGCAGTTCCGCCCGCTCAAGCGCGGCGGCAACCCGGCCAAAGGGTCCACCGCGACCGGCGGGACGACCGGCGGCACCGGCGGGACGACCGGCGGCGGCCAGTAATCCACTCGCTCCTGTCGGCGCGGGCGGGGACCGGTCTCTTCCCGGTCCCCGCCCGCCGACGTTTCCGACCCTGGACAACAACTCGAACTTCCCCCATAGTGGTTGGTGAGCCCAGGCGTCCGCCTTGCCCTCGAGCCGACACCCGGAGTGAGCCGATCCATGGCCGATCCCGACGCGATCGAGCTGCGCGAATTCATCCGCGACATCCCCGATTTCCCCAAGCCCGGGGTCAGCTTCAAGGACATCACGCCGCTGCTGTCCTCCCCCGCCGCCTTCGGTGCGGCGATCGGCCGGCTGGAGCGGGCGTTCGCCGGCAAGGGCATCCAGACGATCGCCGCGGCCGAGGCCCGGGGCTTCATCTTCGGTGCACCCCTGGCGCTCTGCATGAATGCCGGCTTCGTGCCGATCCGCAAGCCGGGCAAGCTGCCCCATGCCACCATCGCGCTGGAGTACCAGCTCGAATACGGCCGCGACCGCCTGGAGGTGCACACCGACGCCTTCGGCCCGGGGCGCCGCGTCCTGCTCATCGACGACGTGCTCGCCACCGGCGGCACGATGCGCGCCTGCCGCGACCTCGTCCAATCGACCGGCGCCGAGGTCGTCGCCTGTGCCTTCGTCATCGAGCTCTCGTTCCTCGAGGGCCGCGCCAAGCTCGAGCCGAGCGAGATCGTCAGCCTGATCACCTACTGAGGGCATCGCGGTCGAGGAGCCGACGGCCAGAATCGGCGCCCGGCGGCGCCCGGTGGCAGCTCATGTCAGCTCGTGGCAGAAACATCGGCGAGGTAGATCCGACGATTTCCGTCCCGAAGTCTTTATGATGTAGACAATTACATGTTCCATCCGGCAGGCGGATTTCGACCGTGCCGGCTGCTATTGACCATCCACGCACCGCGGACAGAGCGAGCCGACCGTGAATGACGCCTGGATCGCCGAGAGGATGAAGCACATCGACGCCTCGGGCATTCGGAAGGCGTTCGACATGGCGAAGTCGATGAAGGACCCGATCAACCTATCGATCGGCCTCCCCGACTTCGACGTCCCCGGTCCGGTCAAGGCGGCGGCGATCGCGGCGATCGAGGGCGGTCACAACGCCTACACGGTCACCCAGGGCATCCCCGAGCTGCGGGGCAGGCTCCAGGCGGCCGTCGACGAGCAGTATCGCCACGCCGACCGCCAGGTGCTGATCACGTCCGGCACCTCGGGCGGCCTGTTGTTGGGTCTGTGCTGCGTGGTCAACCCGGGGGACGAGGTCATCATCTTCGACCCCTATTTCGGGATGTACCGCCACCTGGCGACCCTGGCCGGCGGGACCTCGGTGCTGGTGGATACGTATCCCGACTTCCGACCGGATGTGGCGAAGGTCGAGGCCGTCCTGACCGAGCGGACCAAGTGCGTCGTGGTCAACACGCCGGTGAACCCGACCGGCATCGTCGCCACCGCGGACGAGCTGCGGTCCCTGGCCGAGCTCTGCCGGCGCCGGGACATCCTCCTGATCAGCGACGAGGTCTACCGGTCCTTCTGCTACGATGGCCCCTTCGCTTCGCCGGCGACGTGGAACGAGGATGTCCTAGTCGTCGACGGCTTCAGCAAGACTTACGGCATGACCGGCTGGCGGCTGGGCTATGCGCACGGCCCCTCGCGCTTGATCCAGGAGATGGCCAAGCTCCAACAATTCAGCTTCGTCTGTGCGCCGAGCCTGGTGCAATACGCCGGGGTCGTCGCCCTCGATCAGGACCTGACCGCCCAGATCGACTCCTATCGCCGCAAGCGCGACATGGTCGTCGAGGCTCTGAGCGAGGATTTCGAGCTGGCCCTCCCCGAGGGGGCCTTCTACGCCTTCCCCCGCGCCCCCTGGAGCACGGCCATGGAGTTCGTCGCCGAGGCCATCAAACGCAATCTCCTGATCATCCCCGGCAACGTCTTCTCCCGCCGCGATTCGCATTTCCGCATTTCTTACGCCGTCGACGACGCGACGCTCCGCCGGGGCCTGGACATCCTCCGTCAACTGGCCCTGGTTCGTGCCTGATCCCGCCACCGAGATGCTGGGTCAGGGAATTCGGTGATTCTGGAAGAAAAGTGTAAGGTTCCCTCCC
Organism: Isosphaeraceae bacterium; assembly: GCA_021324445.1. Taxonomy (GTDB): domain Bacteria; phylum Planctomycetota; class Planctomycetia; order Isosphaerales; family Isosphaeraceae; genus JAJPJC01. The sequence continues at coordinate 32 of JAJPJC010000348.1, read as the reverse complement.
CGTAACCGGTATCCTGGGTGAACTCCCATCGA
>JAJPJC010000188.1 GCA_021324445.1 Isosphaeraceae bacterium | reverse complement strand
GACCTTCTTCGGAGTCAACATCAGTTGTGCCCAGTGTCACGACCACCCGCTGGTCAGCGACTGGAAGCAGGACCACTTCTACGGCATGAAGGCGTTCCTGAATCGGACGTTCCTCAACGGCAACGGCAATACAGCCCTGCTGGCTGAGCATGGCTATGGCACCTTGCGGTTCAAGACGACCGAGGGCGTCGAACGCCCGGCGCGGATGATGTTCCTGACCGGCCGGAAAGTCGACGCGCCGGAAGCGGACCAGGAGCCGTCAAAGGACGAGCAGAAGAAGGAGAAGGAGCAGCTCCAGCGTGCCCAGAGGGAGAAAGTCCCCGCACCGCCGCCGAAGTTCAGTGCCCGGGCCAAGCTGGTGGAGCTGGCGCTTCAGCCCGGTGAGCGCGACTTCTTCGCCAGGGCGATCGTCAACCGCATCTGGCACCGGCTCTTCGGCCGGGGGTTGGTCATGCCGCTGGATCAGATGCACTCCGCGAACCCGCCCAGCCATCCCGAGCTGCTGGCCTGGCTGGCGCGCGACACGATTGACCACGGCTACGACCTCCGCCGGCTCATCCGCGGCCTGGTGCTGAGCCGCGCCTATGCCCGCAGCAGCCAGTGGGACGGCGCGGAAGCCCCCCGGCCATCGCTCTTCGCCGTGGCCGCCGTGCGCCCGCTCACCCCCAGGCAACTGGCCGGCTCGCTCCGGCTGGCAGTGGCTGACCCGGCGAGTCTGCCCGCCGGACTCGAGCCCGCCGAGCTGGAGAAGCGGATCGAGACGCTCGAGGACTCCGCCCGCGCGCTGGCGACCGCCTTGACCACATCCGGGGGCGACTCCCAGATCGGCGTCGCCGAGGCCCTCCTGTTCAGCAACGGCAAACGGATCGCCCAGGACCTGCTGGCCGACGGACCCGGACGGCTGGTCACTCGCCTGAAGCAAACGGCCGCGCCGGCCGAGCAAATCGATCTGGCAGTCCGCAACGTGCTCGCGCGCCCGGCCGACGACGAGGACCGCCGGATCCTCGCCGCGTACCTGGCCCAGCGCACCGACCGGCCCGAGGACGCGTGCCAGCAGGTCCTCTGGGCGCTGCTGACCTGTTCCGAATTCCGCTTCAATCATTGACCCGGTGTTGCGTATCCAGTGTTCCGAGTTCAGTGAAGACCAATCCCTGAATTACAGCGTGCTTCCGGCTATCCTAACTGAACACGGAACACTGGACACGGAACACTGTATCCGCGGGAGCCCCTCGCATGGACCAGACTCGTCGCTCGTGGTTTTGCGGCTCGCCGGCCCACGCCGTCAACCGTCGCGGCTTCCTCGGCTCAATGGCCGCCGGTGCCGCGGCCGTCGTGGCCGACATGACGGCCCTGGATGTCCTGACGACGCCGGTGCTGGCCGGCGAGATGAAGCGGCAGCGGAAACACGTGATCCTGCTCTGGCTGGCTGGCGGGGCCAGCCAGCTCGAGACCTGGGACCCCAAGCCGGGCGCACCCACGGGCGGGCCATTCCGCTCGATCCCGACATCGGTCCCCGGCATCCAGATCAGCGAGCTGATGCCGAAGATGGCCCAGCGGATGAAGCACACCACCATCATCCGATCGCTCAACACCAAGAATGGCGACCACGGCGGCGGTGCCCGGTTGATGATGCAAGGCCGGCGCGACGACCCGAGTGTGCGGTACCCCGACCTGGGCGCGGTCCTGGCCCGCGAGCTGGGGCAGGCCCACAGCCAGGTGCCGGATTACGTCACGTTCTATTCGGCCACGGAGGGGCGCAACGCCGCGCCCGGCACCAGCGGCTTCCTCGGCGAGCGCTACGCCCCCATGGGGCTGACGACCAGCATGATTCCCGAGAACCTGCGCCGGCTCGAAGAGATCTCCGAGCTCGACCACGTCCAGCGCGCCGAGCTCCGCGACCTCCTGAGCAAGCGGTTCGCCCGCGGCCGGATCGCCTCGAGTGCCCTGGGCAGTCACAATGTGGCTTACCAGCGCGTTCGAGGACTCATGGCCAGCGAAACGCTGTTCGACATCGGGCGCGAGCCGCAGGCGGTCCGCGACCGTTATGGGCCCACCCAGTTCGGCGAGCAAGCCCTGGTGGCCCGCCGGCTGATCGAGGCGGGCGTCCCCTTCGTGCGCGTGGCGCGCGCCTGGTGGGACAGCCACGGGCAGAACTTCGAGACCCACCAGGAGCTGGTCCCGGAGCTCGACCACGTCATGTCGGCGCTGCTCGATGATCTCGAGGCCCGCGGACTGCTCGAGCACACCCTGGTGATCACGCTCGCCGAATTCGGCCGTACCCCCGAGATCAACCCCAGCCTGGGCCGCGACCACTTCGCCTCGGCATGGAGCGCCACGCTCTCCGGCGCGGGCATCCGCGGCGGATCCGTCCACGGCAAGACCGACCCGAACGGCCGGTCGGTCGTCGACGGCGAAATTGGTCCCGCCGAGCTGTTCGCCACCATCTACCGGGCCCTGGGCATCGACCACCAGAAGCATTACATGGTTGGCGCTCGACCCGTCCCCCTCACCGAGCCTGGAACCGAGCCCGTAGAGGACGTGCTCGCGTAGGGAGGGGCCTGGCCCCGGAGGCCGAGCGATTCCAAATTCCAGATTCCAGATAATGTTCTTGATCATCATTTATTTGGAATCTGGAATTTGGAATCTGGTATATGCAGAGGCTGATCCCGCAAGACCGGCGCGGCCTGCCCTCAAGTCCCAACCGAAGAATCCCCCGAGGTCCTGACCATGAAAGCCCCGAACCCGGAGAAGATCAAGGTCGTCAAGGCGCTGGCGCGCCAGGAGATCGTCTTTGCCCTGGCGCGGAAACCCAGGACCGGCCGGATCTTCTTCGGCGGCTCGGACTTCACGGTGCACCAGATCGACCTGGAGAGGGACAAGCCGGAGCCCACGGAGCTGGGCCGTCACGAGAGCTACGTGACCGGCCTGGCGCTGGCCGGCGAGATCCTCGTTTCCGGCGGCTACGACGGCCGGCTGATCTGGTGGAACATCGAATCCGGCTCGAAGGTTCGCTCGGTCGACGCGCACCGGAAATGGGTCCGCGGCCTGGCGGCGACACCGGACGGGAGCGTCGTGGCGAGCGTGGCGGACGACATGGTCTGCCGGCTCTGGGATGTGGCCTCGGGCCGGATGATCCGCGAGCTGCGCGGCCACGCGGAGATGACCCCGCACCACTTTCCCTCCATGCTCTTCGCCTGCGCCATCTCGGCCGATGGCCGCCACCTGGCGACCGGTGACAAGGTCGGCCATGTCAACATCTGGGAGCTCGAGTCCGGCCGGACGCTCGCCAGCCTGGAGGCCCCGGTCCTGTATACCTGGGACCCGGTCCAGCGGCGGCACTCGATCGGGGGCATCCGCGCTCTGGCGTTCTCCCCCGACGGATCGCAACTCGCCGTCGGTGGCATCAACAAGATCAGCAACATCGACCATCTCGACGCCAAGCCCCGAGTGGAAGTGTTCGACTGGCGGAAGGGGGAGCGGATCGGCGAGTTCCACGGCGAGGGCCGGGGGCTGGTCGAACATCTGGAGTTCCACCCCCGCGGCGACTGGCTGCTCGGCGCCGGCGGATACACCGACGGCTTCCTCCTGTTCTGCGACGTCGCCGCCAAGAAGGTCATCACTCAGCAGAAGGTGCCGATGTACGTCCACGATCTCGCCGTGAATGAGGCGTGGGACACGATCTCTGCCGTCGGGCACCACAAGATCGCCGTCCTGGCGATGAAGGACTGACCGGGCGAGCGTTCCTGAGCCGTCCGGCTCGGTGAAGCTCAATCCTCAATCCGAAGCTGGATCTCGTCCGAATTGGCGCGCAGCTCCGGGGCATACATCGCCTGGGCCCTCGCGGGGAGGGCGTGGAACCGGCCGGGGATCTCGGCGCGGAGCCGGTACGACACGCTGTGCTTGCCCCGGGCCAGGGTCCGCGCGAAGAAGGCCACGCGCTCGTCGCGGAATTCGACATAAGCGCCCAGGTCGTTGCCATTGTAGCCGCTGCGGACCTCGACCGGCTCGAACCCGGCCGCCTTGTAGTCCTCGAAGATCACGTATTCGTAGTCGTTCTTGCTGTCGATCTCGAGCTCGACCTCGACCAGCTCGCCGCTCTTGAGGACCGCCCCCTCGGCCAGCGGCTCGCGGCGATAACGTTCCGCCCGCTGGCCTGCCACCTGGCCCCTTGCGCCGGCCACGTCCACCGTCTTGTCGTCCCGGATCAGCCGGTAGACCTTGCGATCCAGCTTGATCTCCAGGCCCGCGTGAGTGATCGGGTCCTCGAGCGTGAAATTCGTCAGGTAGGCGTTGAAGTAAAGCGGGCCCTTGCCGCGCTTGACGAACGAGACCGTGTGCGCGCCCGCTTCCAGCGCCCGGCCTTCCAGCACGAAGGCGTTGTCGAAGGTGACGAGATCGGCCGGGGTGATCCTCACCTCCTTGCGAGTCTGACCGTCGAGCGCGATCGCGACCGTCATGTCGGGCCGGTCCTCACCGCTGGCCCGGAGATAGTCGGCCAGGGCCTCGATGCAGAAGGCCGTGTCGCGGGTCGAGTTCCAGTAGGTGCCGTGCTTGCGGTTGTTTAGCACGTACTTCGCCAGCCGTGAGGCCAGCTCGCCCTTGGGATCGGTGCGGGCCAGCAGCTTGAGGGTGAACGCATCGGTCTCGAGCTCGCTGCCATACCACCACCACCAGTAACCCTCGTTGGGCAGCTTGAGGTAGGCCGTCTGGTTCTCGTCGTCCTGGACGACATACTGGCCGATGTTCTTCAGCACGGACGCCAGCTTGTCCCGGGCGCCGATCCGCTCCAGACCCAGGCCGAACATCGCCTTGGCGTACACGGAGAGGTGTGTCCGGTCGCGGTCGAGGAAGCCCAGCATCCGGTCGTCGCGGACCCCGGCGTCGGTCAGGACCATGAAGACCATCGCGTCGATGTCGGAGGCGGATGTCTTGGACGGCTTCACCTGGCTGATGCCGCTTTCGAGGAGCTGGACCTGCTTCGCCTGGTAGCTCGTGAGCCAGGCGAGGCCTCGTTCGTGCATCCCCTCGGGCACGGCCAGGTCGTTCTGGCGGGCGACTTGCAGGCCGTGGACGACCAGGGCCGTGGTGTGGGCGGATGACGATTCACCGAAGCCGGAGAACCACCCCCAGCCGCCGTCGGAGAGCTGCATGTCGGCCAGGCGTTGGAGGCCGGCGCGGGCCATTTTCGCGACCTCGGCCGGATCGAAGACCGGGTTGTGCTCGGAACCCTTCGACTGCTTGGCCCGCTCGCGCGCATCCCCGAGTTGCTGGGCATTGAGGTTGGTGTGCTTGTCCCGGATCGCCTTGAGATCCACCCCCAGGTTGATCAGGACCTTCTGGGCGATGACCGCCGGCAGGAACCGATTCAAGGTCTGCTCGGTGCAGCCGTAGGGGTAGTCCGCGAGATCGGGGAGAGCGTCGACCAGGGCGCCGGCCAGGGTGGGCGAGTACCGCACTTCGAGCCGCGACTGGTCCGGTTTCCGCTCGTCGGGGACGCGGAGGACGACCTCGGCCTGCTCCTGGTCCGGCCGGATCGCGCCGGCGAAAGCTTCCATCTTGAGCATACCGTGGACATACGCCGGGAAGGTCATCTGGGCCGCGTCCGATTCCTCGTCGGTCAGGGCTTTCATCCGGACGATGGCCTGCCCCTCGTGGGCGACCTTCACCCGCCAATCGACCCGGTGCTCGGAGCCCGCCGCGACCGCGACGGTCTGCGCCGTCTCGCCCAGGGGTTGCAGCACGCTGCCTTCGAGCTCCAGCACGACCTGGACCGCTTTCTTCGTCTTGAGCTTGTTGTGGACGTTGGCCGAGAGCACGACCTCATCCTTCTCGACGAAGAACCGGGGGGCCTGAAGCCGGACGAGCAGGTCCTTGGTCGTGATGATCTCTGAATCGGCCTGGCCCACCTTGGTCCCGGGTCCCATTGCCCAGGTCTTGACTTTCCAGGTCGTCAGGCTCTCGGGGAGGGGGAACTCGACCTCGACGGTTCCGTCCGGGGCGGTGCTGAGTGCGGCGGCCCAGAACGCGGTGTCGGCGAAGTTGGTGCGGATCACAGGCTGGATCTGGGGCGGTCCAGGCTGACCGCCGAATCTGTCCGCGGAGACGAGACTCCTCTCCGACTCGCCCGCGAACTCCGCCTCTGCTTTGGCCATCGCTTGGCCCATCGGTGGTGGGGCAGGCGCGGCCGCGGCTATGCCCATACCCCCTCGAGCCACCGCCGCGACTGGTCGTTTGGTAAATGCAAACTGGAGCCCGCTTCCCTCGACGGCCTCTTCGAAGGCCCCCCGGGCTTGCATGGCTGTCTCGTTCGGCTTCGTGAGATTCTCAGACCAGCGGTCGAGGCTCGACTCCGTCTGAGGATGATGGGACCGCTTCCACTTCCAGAAGGATTCCCTGATCTCCGGGACGTTCGAGCCTCCCGAGATGTATTCGACGGCCTTGTCATAGACGGTCAACACCGCCGAACCGATGAAGGGCTTACCATCGGAACCGGTGAGCTTGAGCTGGACCTTCGCGTTCTGGCCGGGCTTGTACGTCTTCTGCGATGGCTGGATCGCGACATCGACGACGCGCGACTCGGGCGGGATCGCGATTTCGCGCGCCTCGTCGTGGACCTTGCCATCGGCCACGGTCAGGGCCTCGACGAACATGTTGGGCATGTCGCGCGGGACGATGCCAATCTCCTCGACCGCGCTCTTGCCCCGCAGATGGAGGACCTTGGGCGGCAGGTACACACCCTCAGTCGGCCGGACGAAGAGCAGGACCGTGGAGTTGACCTGGTTGGTGTTGATCAAGAGCCGGAGCGTCTCGCCGGGCCGGTATTCCTTCCGCTCGGGGATGATCTCCAGGTCGTTGTATCGGAAGCTCGCACCGTCGAACCCTTTGCCGGTGACCGTGAGCAGATGGCCTCCCTCGATCAGGTGGCCCAGGCCGTCGTCGATTGTAGCGGAAAGCCGGTACTGGCCCGCGGCCGTCGCCTTGATCGCCTGCTGGGCCTGACCATCGGCGTCGAGCGCGAGATCCCAGCTCTCGACGGGCGTCTCGACCGGCTTTCGCTCGGCGTCGTAGGCGATCTGGAGCAGCTTGAGCGTCCCCTTGCCGGCGACCGGCTTGCGGTCGAGGGTCAGCGCGCGGACCCCCGCCTCGATCGTGTCGCCGGCCCGGTAATGACCGCGATCGACCCAGGCATAGACGCGAAACGGCTGGCGCGCGACCAGCACGGTCCCCGTGCCCACGATCGTACGACGGGACTGGTCGGTGATCTCGGCCGTGATCTCGTAGCGATGGTCCCGGTCCGGGTGGACCGCCCTGGCCATTGCGGTGTCGATCTCGAGAGGAAGTGTGCCATCGGGGCGGATCGGCAGCTCGGCCTCGGCCACCACTTCAGGAGGCGCCTGGGGCGATCGCCACAACCAGCCGGACAGAGGCCGGAGCATGCCCCAGCGCGACCAGCCGGGATACCACGACGAATCGACGGCAAACCACCAGTAGCCCGGGCCGAAGAGCCAGTCCCAGCGGGCGGCCGGATACCAACGCTCGTCGGCCGTCGTGCGCGTGATCTTGTACTTGACCTTCGCCTCGGCGACGGGGCCGCCGAAGTAGTAGTTCGCCCTGATAGTCGCCGGCGCCCTCTCGCCGAGCATCACCGGCTTCGTCGGGGCCTCGACGTTCACCTCGAACTCGGGCTTCTTGTATTCCTCGACCCGGAAGGAGCCACCGCCGCGCCGGGGGATGAAGACCTGATAAACCCCCAGCATCGCGTCCGAGGGGAGCTCGAACGAGCCATCCAAGCCCCCGAAAGCATCGGCCGTGAAGCTCTTGGCGAAGACCTTATCCCCCTTGGGATTGTGGATCCGCACGGTGAACGTCTTGCCGGCGAACTCCGACGCATCCGGCTGATCGTATCGGGCTCGTGCCACCCAGAACTTGAACCGCACCGGAGCGCCGGGACGATAGACCGGCCGATCGGTGATTGTGTAGACCTTCACCTGATTATAGGCCGGGTCCTGCGCGCGGACCGCCCAGATGTTCGTGAAGCCCAGGTGAGCGAACCGGCCCTCGGTCGTCCGCGCGGTGATGAGCCATTGGTAAGGCCCCATCGGGTTGCGGGGTTCGGAAATGGGCACCTCGAGTTGCCCGTTCTCATCGGCCTGGAGCGACAGCACCCTGGTCTCGACGCGGTACTCGTTCTTGCCATCCACTTGCACCTGCCGCCACTTGAACAGCTCGACGTCGGCCCGGGGGATGGGCTGGCCGTTGCGCGCATCGGCAACGAAGTAGTAGGACTTGCCCACGAGCGGCTTCCTGACGACGACCATGTCATCGAGCCAGAGCACGATCCGGCTGGTGTTTCCTCCTTCCATGTGAGCGGTCACCAGGTAGGCGCCGGCTTTCTGGAGGGGCGTGGTGACGGTGATTCGCTGGTCGAGGTGTTTCGGCAGCGGCTCCAGGTCCAGGTCCCAGCGCGCGACGGATCGCCCCAGGTACTGTCGCTGGTCCTGGGCGACCAGGCGTGACCCGATGTCGCTGAGATCGATCCGCTGCCAGTCGATCCGCTGCGGTCCGGAAGCGATGTATTCCTTGACGTCGTTCAGGAGCTTGTCGACAAGGATTTCGTGCGCCTGGAAATGGACGCGGCGGCCGTTGCGGAAGCGGAAGTCGACGGTGGCGGCCCGGCCGGCGGGCTGGGTACCGGTCCCATCGAATTGCCCCCAGGCACCGAGGATCTGGTCCAGGTGCTTTGTCTTCCCATTCTCGTTCTTGTCTCCATAGACGTCCCGGCTCCGTTGCAGGTATTCGGCGGCCCGGTCGAGCTGGCGGCGGTTCTCGAAGATCGTCGCGAGGGCGGCCAGGGCCTCTTCGCCCTGCCCGGTCTTGGGATCATTGGCGACCGCCTGGTAGATCTTGATGGGGTTGAACTCGTCCGGGAGCGTGAACCGCTTGATGCCGGTGGCCAGCCGAGCGATCGTCTCGTCGTCCTTGAGGGTGTTCAGCGCATAGGGTCCAGAGGTGTCGGGGGAACCATCGGCGAGTTCCGACTCCAGGATCGTCTGGGTGCCGAACTGGCTGAGCAGGAAATCGGCCTGGGCGGAGCGTGCCGTGTTGAGCAGGCCGGCGTCGGCTTCCACAGCCTGAGCGAGTGCCCACCGCCAGCGCTGGCCGTCGTTCTGGGCCCTGGCAAAGCTCTCGGGGACCCGGTAATAGACCGGCATCCCGTCGGGCTCGACGGGGGCCCGGGACTGTTGGCCGCCCCAGTGGGCGTAAAGATTCTCCTCATAATCGGCCAGGGCGTCGAGGGGCGTGAGCGACTGGAGCCGCCAGGAATCGCTTTCGGCCCGGTCGCCCATGAGGGCCCGGGCGAGCGTGAGAAGGAAACGGCCCGCCGTGCTGCGGTCGGGATCCGACCGCGCGCGATCCAGTCCTTGAACCAGGAGTTGCAAGGCGCGGGACCGGTCCCGCTCATACGAGCCCACCCAGCGACCCCCGCCTCGATGCGGGCCGCGCTGGAACTTGCCCGCGACGATGAAGCCGGTGTGTTGATCGCCGTTGAGGTAGCTCTCGGCCGCGGCCTGGAGCAAGCGCCAGTTGTCCTTGTGGACGGCGACGACCGCCTCGCGGAACGTGTCGACTTCATTGACCCGCCCCAGCTTCTCGAGGCACTGGATCGCTTTCTGAAGGTCGGTCCCGACGCGATCCGGCTCGGTCCTGGGATCGAGGGCCAGGGCCCGGTAACCCACATAGGCATCCTTGTAATTCCCCTGCGCGAACAGCGTGTCGAACCGTTCGCGGTCGGCCGGTCCTTCGTCGCGGCGGCCCCGGACCACACCGACGGCCAAGACCGAGCAGACCACCACCGCGATGCAGACCAGGCGGAAGAGTTCCATGGCAGCCTCGTTGGGTTCGAGCGACCGTGGCGATTTCGGAAAAGGTGAAGAGGGACTCCTGATAACGAGAACGTTCCCGTGATGCAATTCTGAGAACGGTTGTGCGGGAAGATCAGGTGACCCGCAAGCCGGTCTCGACCCTGTAGACGATCAGCCCAGGCACCCGTTTGAAGTCGTTCACGTTGCAGGTCCAACAATCCCGCTTCGGAGAACTGGGAGGCCAGCGCCGCGACATCTTCGTTCTTGATCCCGGCGTGCTGGGCGGCCTCTTCCGGCGAATCACCCGCAGCCAGGCGGAGCAGTGCGATCGCCTTCTGTCGGCGCGTGGGCTTGGGCGGGCGCCGGGCAAGGTGTTCCAGGCAGTCGCGTTCGTCCTGGGTGGGCTGGATCGGCATGGCCGCACCTCCTCCGACCGATTCTAGCGCCCGGCCGAGTCGGACGACAACGGGGCGAGGGCGTGTCAGGGACGCTGGACGATCCGCAGCTCGTGATGCGAGAGGGTTTCGAAGCCGTCCGCCGTGACCAGGTAATTCCGCTCGAACCGCATGCCGCCGACACCTTCGATGTAGAGGCCGGGCTCGAGTGCGACCACGTCGCCGGCCAGGAGGGTGTCGGCGCTCTCGGGGACGAAGTACGGCGGCTCGGGGTGCCCGAGACCCAGGCCGTGGCCCGAATGGGACGTGAAGTGCTGGTCCAGTCCCAGGGAGGCGAAATGACCGCGGACGGCGGCGTCGACGTCGCGGGCCGCCGTGCCGGGCTTGAGTTGAGCCTCGCCGGCGCGGAGGGCGGCGAGGCACGCTTCGAAGAGCTCCTGCTGGTGGGCCGTCGGCCCGCCGCCGACGGCGAACGAGTTGGTGAAGTCCCCCCGGTAGCCAGCGACGACCACGGAGAAGTCGAGCAAAAGCAGGTCGCCGGGCTCGATCGTCCTCGACGTCGGCGGGCCGCCTTTCTCGAGCGCACACCGGGGCCCCGAAGCAAAATCGCCGTAGACGATCGCCGGCTCACCGAGGAACTCGGCGGCGGCTCGCTGGACGATCAGGAAGGCGTCGAGCTCGGTCATTCCCGGCCGGACCTCGGCCAGGGCCGCGGCCTGGGCCGCCTCGCCGGCGCGCATCGAGCGCCGCAAGGTCTCGACCTCGTCCGGATCCTTCGACCGCCGCAACCGCCGGATGAGCGGGCCGATGTCGACGATCTCCAGGCCAGGCCGGGCCCCGCGAAGACCCTCGACCAGCCCCGAGGGCACGCACGACAGCTCGACGCCGAAGCGACGCCCTGGCAGGCTCGCCAGCCGGCTCAGGGCCGAGGCGACGAGCTGGCCCCGGCGGTACGGGGCCGATCGGTTGCCGTCGTACCAGGCCGGGGCGACGCGCTCCTCGGCGTGCGCCCGCTCCAGGAAGGGGCCGAGCAGGTCGTCGGCGACGAGGATGGCCCGGTCCGGCTCCAGCACCAGCAGCGCGCCCGATTCGACCGTCCGGAACACGAACGGCGACGGCACGTAGCCGGCAAAGTAGGTCAGGTGCGATGGGTCGCCCACGATCAGGACGTCACACGGCTGCGGTAGGGCATCCCAGAGCCGCTGGCGGCGCGCTGTGCATCCTTCGGCGGTCAGCATCATATCAATTCCAGATTCAAAATTCCAGATTCCTCAATGGTTAGATTTCATTTCAGTTGCAAGTCCAAGATTCCTCACCGAATGCAACTACGGATCGCCCGGCCGCCCGGGATGGATTCCCATATTCTTGAAGCAATCCTTCTTTTGCAATTTGGAATTTGGGATTTGAAACTTGGATTTGGAATCTGATATTTGGAATTTGGAATCCTGGAATCTGGAATCCATCAGCGCTGGACTCGCGCCGAGCCGCCCTGGGCCAGGGCCTCGACTTCCGGCAGCCTGGCCATGGTGACGTCGCCGGGGAAGGTGGTCAACAGCGCGCCATGGGCCCAGCCGAGGCGGAGCGACTCCTCGGGCGATCGTCCCGTGATCAGGCCATAGATCAAGCCGGCGGCGAAACCATCGCCGCCCCCGATCCGGTCCAGGACGTCGAGCTGGAGCGTGGGGGCCATGTAGCGATGGCCGTCGAGCCACAAGACCGCCGACCAGTCATGGCGGTTGGTCGAGTGCACCTCGCGCAAGGTCGTCGCGACCAGCTTGATGTTCGGATGCTGCTCGACCACGCGCTCGATCAGGGCGAAGAACGTGTCGGGATCGAGCTTCGACTTGGCGGCGACCTCGGGCCCGGCGATGCCCAGTCCCTTCTGGAGGTCTTCCTCGTTGCCGATCAGCGCATCGAGGTCTCCGGCGATCTCCCGGATCACCTGCTGGCCGCGCGCCTCGCCCCCCGCCGACGCCCAGAGCTTGGCCCGATAATTCAGGTCGAACGACGTGAGAGACCCGGCGGCCTTGGCCGCCCGCATCCCCTCGATGATCAGCGGAGCGGTCGTCGTCGACAAGGACGCGAAGATTCCCCCGGAGTGGAACCAGCGCACCCCGCGGGCGAAGATCCCGGACCAGTCGAAGTCGCCCGGCTTGAGCAGCGCCCCGGCCTCGTTCGAACGGTTGTAGAAGACGACCGGGGCCCGCGCCCCAGAACCGCGGTCGCTGTAGACCGTCGCCATGTTCGGCCCGCGCACCCCGTCATGCTCGAACCACTTGTAAAAGGGCGTGACCCCGGTCTCCCGCACGCGCGCCTGGATCAGCTCGCCGATCGGGTAGTTCACCATCGCCGTCGCGATGCCCGTGCGCAGCCCGAAGCAATCGGACAGGTTCGCCGCAACGTTGTACTCCCCGCCCGAGACATGGATCTCGACCGAAGGCGCCTTCCGGAACGGGATCACCCCCGGATCGAGGCGATGGACCAGGGCGCCGACCGCCAGGAAATCCAGGTCGCACGAATCCTTGCGAATCGCCAAGCCAGTCATGCTCACTCCAGAAGTAGGTCAGGCTTTAGCCTGACGGGACGTGCGTCGGCTCCTGGCTGGATCGGGTCGTGTCCGGCTAACGCCTGACCTCCTTTCAGACGTTGACCAAGACCTTCAGGGCCTCTTTCTCCTCCAGCAGCCGCATCATCTCCTTGTAGCGATCAAGACCGGAGACCGGGTGTGTCAGGATGCGCTGGGTGACCCCGGGATAAGTCAGCTCGCCCTGCGAGAGGGCTTGAAGGCCGAGCTCGAAGTGCCGGCGGTTGCCATTGACGCTGGCGACCAGCAGCTTGTTGCCCAGGACCCATTCCAGGTTAATCTTGGCGGCGTCGAGACTCACCTCCTGATGGCCGCCGGTGATGCTGGTCCAGATCAAGGCTCCGTTGTGCGCCAGCACCTCCATGGAGCGGAAGCACACCTCGGGATGACCGGTCGCCTCGAAGATCAGGTCTGGCTTACCGACCCGCCGCGCCAGCTCGGTGATGGAGATCTGCCGGGTGCTCACGTAGGTGGCGCCATAGGCCTCGACGATCTCGCTCTTGCGGTGTGGTCCCGGCGTGGTGGCCAGCGTGTGGACCTCCATCCGGCGCAGCTTGAGCATCATGGTGGCCAGCAGCCCGATCTGACCGGACCCCATGACGAACGCGCGCCTCGGTTCCCAGACCTGGAGCCGCTGCTGGGCCAGGAACGCCTGCTCGATCGCCTTGGCGCAGACGCTGGCCGGCTCGGCCAGGACCCCGAGGTGCTTCAGGCCCTTGGGCACCGTCACGAGATACTCGGCGTCGTCCACGAAGAATTCGGTCAGGAAGCCGTGGCAGAGGTTGATGCCCCGCTCGTAGTAGACTTCCTCGCTGGTGATGTCGTTGCGCCCGATCCGATCGAACAGCGACCCGCCCGGCCGGCGGACCGTGCACGAGACGTAATCGCCGGGCTTGACCTCGGTCACCTTCTCCCCCACCTCGAGGACTTGCCCGAAGCATTCGTGACCGATGATCAGATGCTCGCCGCCCGGCGGGGCATTGCCGTACAGGGCCTCGTTGATCTCGCGGTCGGTGGCGTCGACGCCGACCTGGAGCACCTTCACCAGCACGGCCCGGCCCTCGGGAATCCGGCAGACGTGCGGGTGGGGCTGATCGGTCAGCTTCGGGACCGGGACCTCGCGCAGGTGAACGCTGTTGGGTTTGCCCGGCAGGACGGCAACGGCTTTCATGAGACTCACCTGATCTGATCCAAGTCCTCCAGGGGTTTCACCCCTGGCCAAGGACCGCCGCCCCTCCGGGGCGTTCCGCACCGGCTCGCGTTCGGTCCCAGCGCTCTTACGAAGCCGAGAACTTGTAGGTCGTCGTCTGGGTATAGGTCGACCCGGGCCGCAGGATGATTGAGGGAAAGTTGGGATGGTGGACCGCGTCGGGGAAGTGCTGAGCCTCCAGGCAGAAGCCGTGGTGCTTCTGGTACGCGACGCCGCCTTTGCCCTTGAGCGTGCCGTCGAGGGAGTTGGCGGTGTAGAGCTGGACGCCCGGCTCGGTCGTGAACATCTCCATCATGCGCCCGCTGCCGGGCTCGCGGACCCGGGCGGCGAAGGCCGGCGACCGGGTGTCGGGTCGGATCACGAAATTATGATCATAGCCGCCCAGGTTCCCCGGGATCTGGTCGATGCGGGCGCCGATGGTCGTCGCGGTGGTGAAGTCCAGCGGCGTGCCGCGGACGGGCTTGAGCTCCCCGGTCGGGATCAGCTCGTCGTCGGCGGGGGTATACTGGTCGGCGGCCAGCGTCAGCTCGTGGCCCAGGATCGTGCCCGCGGCGGGGCCGGCCAGGTTGAAATAGCTGTGGTTGGTCAGGTTGACCGGCGTCGCCTGGTCCGTGGTCGCGGTGTAGTCGATCTTGAGCGAATCATCAGGGGTGACCGTGTAGGTCACGCTCACCGAGAGATTTCCCGGAAAGCCCTCCTCACCGTCGGGGCTCAGATAGGTGAACTTCACGGCCGGCCCGGCGGGTCCGGAGACGTCCGCAGCCTTCCAGACCACCTTGTCGAATCCCTTGCGCCAGCCGTGCAGGGTGTTCCGGCCGTTATTCGCGGCGAGCGAGTACTCCTTGCCGTCGAGTGTGAAGTGGGCCTTGGCGATCCGGTTGGCGACTCATCCCGTCGTGGCGCCGAAATGGGGATGGCCGGCCAGGTAGGCGTCCAGATTGTCGAAGCCGAGAACCACGTCGGCCGTTTTGCCGGCGCGGTCGGGCACGTGGAGCTCCGTGAGAATCGCCCCGTAGGTCATGACCTTGGCCGTGATCCGCCCATTGGTCAGGACGTACAACTCGATGGGGGTGCCGTCCCGTGTTTTCCCGAAGTTCATACGCTCCACACTCCCCTGGCTCTTGGGATCGCCGGCCGCCGGTGCTCCCGGGGCGACCTGGGGCGAACCGAGCACCCCCAGCAAGACAGCGACCAGCCCGAGCCACGTCGTGGATTTCCGCATCGGTTCTTCCCCGGGAGCATCCTTCGCGCGCAGCCACTCCCTCGCCAGGGGATCGGGGTGCGATTCCATCGAGGAGCCGGGATCAGGGCCGGCCGGATCCGCGCGGGGCGGGTTGCAGGCCGTCGATCCGGATCGCCGCGGTCTCAATAGCGCCCTCTCTGCCGGCCGTAGTCGTCACCCCGCCCGTAGTCCCCGCCGCCGCCGTAGCCGCCACCGCCGCCGTAGCCGCCACCGCCGCCGCCGTAGCCGCCACCGCCGCCGCCACTCCGGCCGCGACCGCCGCCACCGCCGCCGCTGCGCCGCGGCGCATCGGTCCGCGGTCGAGCCTCGTTGACCGTCAGCGGGCGGCTGCCGTAGGGCTGGCCGTTCAGGGCGTCGATGGCCGCCTGCGCCTCGGCGTCATCGGCCATCTCGACGAAGCCGAACCCGCGGCTGCGATTGCTGAACCGGTCGATCACCACCTGGGCGCTGATCACCGACCCATAGGGTTGGAACAACTGCACCAGGTCGTCGCTGGTCGTTTCGTACGGCAGGTTGCCCACATAGATGTTCTTCGCCATGACTCGCACTCGCACTCGCGCTCGATTGTCCCATTGACCCTTCGGTCGAATCGGTGAGCGGCCTTCACGGGTCCCACGCTGCCAAGGCCGCGCCTCCGGTGCCCGGAACCCACCGTCCTGCGGCGAAGGGATCGGCGACCGATCAGGCCAGTATCCACTATCTGTCTTCGTCGTGGCTAACTCAAGACTCTTCTTCTCGGTCCGTGGTCCGAGGTCCGTGGTGGGAGCTGCCGCTCCGCTGCGCCGTCGTCGCCCGGCTTCGAGTGCCTCGGCGTTCCCGGACCAGGCGAGTCCGCCCGCGGCAGCGAACCACGGACCACGGACCACGGACCAAAGGACAATTATCCGAGGACCTCATCGACGCGCGGCAGGAGCTTGGCGAAGTCGAGTTTGTTGGGACAGGCTTGCCGGGCCGCTTCGAGGTCGGCGCCGTGCCAGTGCCGTGCCGGGTCGTCGAGCTCGGCGTAGAGCCGCCGCGCCTCGGCGCGGTAGCCGTGATGGTCGTGATAGGTGAGGAACCGGGTCAGGCGGCCCAGTTCGGCCGTGGTGCCGGCGGCCTGGCTGCACCGGCCGTCGCAAGAGGCGCAAAGCGTCGGGCCGGCGGCGATGCACGCGTCGCGCAGCCGATGGATTTCCGCCCGGGTCATCGGCTTGAAGGTCCGCGCGGCCTCGGTGTTCTCCCGAACCTGGTCCGTGTTCCGCATCGAGACGCAGCACGACGAGAACCGCTCGTCGGTCCAGATGGCGTGCAGCAGGGCCTGGTAGGGGGTCAAGCCCTTCTCCCGGAGCTCCGGGAGCTGCCGGCCAATCTCCTCCAGGTTCGTGTTGCCGGCGACTTGCTTCATCGAGACCAGGCCGATGCCCCGTTTGTAGCAGGCGTCGAGCGCCCGGTTCATCTTGTCCTCATGCGCGGACCAGGGATTGTTCATGAGCATGATGACGTCGACGAACCCGCCTTCGGCCGCGGCCTGGAGGATCTGATGCCGTTGGGGATGATGGGTCGAGAAGCCGACGAACTTGGCCTTGCCCGACTTGCGGATCTTGTCGGCGGTGTCCTTGAACTCACTGCTCTTGGGCCACTTGACCTCGGTCGCGAAGTTGTGGTCGCCCAGGGCGTGAATGAAGATCAGGTCGACGTGATCGACCTGGAGTGCCTCCAGCCGTTGATCCAGTTGCTGGATGAGCCCCCGGGGCGAGCGGGGATGGTCCTTGGTGACGAGGAACAGCTCGTTGCGGGCCTCGGGCACCGTCTTGAGCCAGCGGCCGATCATGGGCTCGGAGCCGTAGCTCTTGGCGGTGTCAACGTAACGGACGCCGTTGGCCCAGGCCAGGCGGACGAGCCGCTCGACTCCGGGACTCAACCAGGTGCCGATGTTCAGGATGGTCACCTCGACGCCCGTGCGGCCCAGGGTCCGCTTGGGCAGCGCGGCCGACCCGGTCGGCCGGGACGGGGCCTGGGCGGCCGCGGCCGGCCCATCCCCCAGCACCGCGGCGGCAGCCAGCGCGCCCGCGCCCGTTCCCAGGAAGCCGCGGCGGTCGATTCGGCCGGTCCGGTCCGCACACTCGTCCCGCATGAGATTCCTCCTCGCGTCTGGCGATCGGATGGTGCGTCATCCCCGGCTGTTCTGGGATCCGACGCAACTCTTGAGCCAGCCTAATCGACGGCGCCAGCTCTGTCGAGGAGAAAAGTTGGCAAAGACCGGGAGGCCCACCGGAGGCATCCCCGGCCCCAGCCGTGAGCGGGTTCCGGCGTCACAAGTGCGGCACGTTCCGAGTCACCGCCCTCGTCTTCCCCGTTTTCTTGTCCACAGCCTGGATCTTGATGACCTGGCGCTCCGCGGGCTTGCCCGGCTCGGCCGCCGGTGGCGGGGACGAGGTCGAGCAGCCAAACGCCATCGGGGCACCCAGGACCAGGGCGAGTGAGAGGGACCGGCATCGTCGCATGGAGATCGAGCTCCCGAGGGAAAAATCCGAACGACCTCTCCGGCATCGGTTCAGCAGGACTGTCCTCGGACCACCATTCTGATGCGCAGGCAGGGCCCGATCCGCGACGGCGAGCCGGGCCCAGGGGGTCGCGTCGCCAGCGGCGGCCAGCCCAGCCGCCGCGGTTCGGCTCAATACTGGTCGGAGCTGACCACCTCGCTGAGGTTCCGGGTCCCCAGCGCCCGATAGGTGATGGGATTGATCGAACTCTTGATGAACTTGACCGACCCGTCGGCGAAGGCGAAGTTGGCACCGCCGGGGTGGAGGCTGTGGAAGCCCCACTGGCCCAGTTGCAGGCAGGGCCCACCAGGCACGTTGGCGTTCCTGAGCCAGTCGGGGGGTTGGACACAGTTGGCGAAGCAGGCATTGGCGTAGGTGCCGGTCATGTCGAGCGGGGCGTTCAGGACGGGGATGACGAAGGCGCCCGCCGTGGGCCGGACCCCGTTCGGGGGGGTGAGACCGAAGATGTTGCTCGGCCAGTTCACATAGGTGTCGATCCAGGCGGCCAGCAGGTTGACCCAGCCGAACTGCGACCCGGGTGGTTCGTTCAGGAACCGGGACTGCTCGCCGTAGAAGAAGGTGTTGCTCGTCCCGTCGGTCACATCCGCGAGCTTGACGACGCTCGAGGGCATGAACATGCCGTCGCCTCCGCCATAGTTGCAGTTCGAGTAGTACATCTGAGTGGGGTCGGGGAACGAGCTGACGGCCCAGTTAAAGAGGATGTTCTCCCACCGGCCCCGGTTCTCGGCGTACGACCCCTGCTTCCGCGCCGTGTAGTTGACCGTGAGCTGGTCGGGGGACGAGGGCGTATCCGATGGGCAAAGGTAGGAGGTGATGAGCTGATAGCCCGCCGTGAAGTTCGGATTGGAGCCGGCCGTGACGCCTTGTCCCGCAAGGTCGGAGGGGACGTTGAAGTTGTAGGAGGCGTAGTCCGTGCCCTGCTCCATGAACGGCAGGATGTAGGTGAACGCGGAGTAGAGATAGGCGGCCGCGCACGTGCCGCCCCAAAGCGGATCGACGAACCGGGTCGGGAAGTCTCCCATGGGGAACGACCCATAGGCCGACTCATAGTTGTGCGTGGCCAGGGCAATCTGCTTGAGGTTGTTCACGCACTGGGCCCGCCGCGCTGCCTCCCGTGCCGACTGCACCGCCGGCAGCAACAGGGCGATCAGGACACCGATGATGGCGATGACAACCAGGAGCTCGATCAGCGTGAAACCGCGGATCGCAGGGTGACGCGACTTCCGGGACATGAAGACCTCCAGTGATCAAATGACGATCAACGCGCTGGTGAAGTCTGTCCGCGGACAGCAGAACGGCCCAGAGGAGATTCCCTCGCCATCAAGGATATCCGCAGCAGACTGAGGTCGAAGTGGGAACGAACACCAGGAAACCCTCGCTCGCGATGATCTCAGGGACGCTCAACGAATTTATTCGTTTACTTACTGAGACCAAAGACAGGGAAGAGGGCGATAAGTCACGGGAGAGGAGTGAATCGCGCCGCTGTATTTGGAATCTTATTCATAGGCTCGACCAAGACCCCTCGTCAATCCCCCTGGTGGAAAAATCGACCGAGGATTCTTGGCGGATTGCAGGGGGGGGCCGACCGAGGCGGGGCGTCGAAGCTGGCCCCTGGGGAGAGCGGACTCCTTGGCCGGATCGTGTGTCCAGTGGTCAGCGGGTGCCCGCTCGCGAGAGCAGGAGGATGGGCGCGACGAACGCCAGCCCGACCTCATCCGGGGGGTTACCCCAGCCTCGGGGTGAACACAAAGAAGAGGAGGACGGCGGCGACGAAGGCCATCCCGACCAGGATGATCGCACCCTGGAGCAGGAAAATCGCGCGCAGCTTCGTGAAGCCCTGGACCAGGTAGGCCTGGTCGGCCACGTCGGTCGTCGCCACGCCCTGGAACGCTCGGGCGGCCTGGAGCGCCCAGGTCCCGACCAGGAGGTGGATCAGGCCGTTGATCAGGTGGCCGAAGTTGCGGGTCGGCAGCGCCAGGTTGATGACGTTGATCACGACGGCGGCGATGTTCAGCCAGCCGACGACGGTCAGCCAGAACGACAGGCTCTGGATCTGGCTCTCGGCCTCGGTCGTGAAGGGGATGCGGCTCAACCCGGTCGATTCCGACATGCCCTGTGCCTCTGACATGATGCGATCACCTCCTCTCTCCTCAGAGCCCGACCTGGACCTGGACCTGGGCCTGGGAGGCCAGACCGATCGCGGCGGTGAGGCCCACCAGGACCGCGGCCACACCGAGCAGGATACTGAGCTTGAAGTACGTGTTGAGCTGCCGGACGCCGGCTGTGATGTAGTCCTGGTCGGCCTCATCGGAGCGGGCGACGCGTTCGAAGTCGTCGGCCGCGGTGTAGAGCACGAACCCCAGCAAGGTCCCCGCCACCGTCAGGAGGAGCGCGAAGAGGGCCAGGGCGAAGAAGGTCAAGCGGTTCTCGGCGACCGTCCGGCCCAACTTGCCCAGGGCTGGCAGGTCGGTGCTCAGCCCGGCTCCCAGGTAGATCACGCCGACCAGGAGGAAGAAGCCTGTCAGCAACCCACCGACCACCTTGATGACACCGATGAACCGCATCCAGCGCGCCATGCTGATGATCATCAGCTCGTCCCGGACCCGGAAGGGGATCCTCGACAGTGCTCTTTCGTTCAAGGCGATACCCCCCAATCATCCGCGAATCCGGCTGAGCCGGTGCGCACCACGTCGCTCGATCGGGCGATGGCCCGTTCCGCATCGCAAACGGCACCATATCGCCGCCCGAGGGGCGGTGCAAGGAGGTGGGCCTGGCCTGTGCGGGAGATTCCCGCGAGAGGATATCACAAGGATTTCGGGCGCCGACTCCTCAAATGTTCTTCCATCTTCTGGATGCCGACCACGCCGACGCCGGCCTGGAGGGTCTGCGCCGCGAGGTACTTCAACCCGCGTTCGGGGGGGATGCGGAAGAGGACCTCGGTCCCCTCGCGGAGCAAGCGGACGGGTCGCCAGGTCGTGAGCCGGATGCCGGCCCTGGCGCAGAGGGGTTCGGCCATGTGGGTGATCTGGCCCAGGCTGAGCTGGGGCAGGGCTTCGGGGAGTCGCCTGAGGACCTGGTAGACGCCACCGGCGGAGCGGACGGTCCACCACCGCGCCAGGCGGTCCGAGACGGCCAGGGTCCCCTGGGCCGCGGCCTGTTCCAGGCCGTTGCCGGCCTGGTGGCGCGTCAGGGCCTTGCCGGCCGACTCGCCGCTGGTCTCGGCCAGCTCGCGGCCGGCGGATCGCACCCCCTGGCGGACCGCGCCTGTGACCTCGGACCGGATCGCCTCGGCGGCGAGGACCCCTTCGGGCTGGACGGCCGCCAGGCTCAGCACGTCGGCCACGACGAAGCAGCCGTCGACCACGGCCCAGGCCATCTCGCCGGAGGTTGGTGCATAACCCTGGCGCAGGACATTCCCCAGGTGGATCACGTCATACAGCGGGAGGAACTGGTAACAGCGGATGACCCCGTCATTCAACTGAGCGACGCGCTCCAGGCCGTCATTCCGGATGGTCCGGATGACGGCCTGGCCGTTCTCGCCGGCGGCAAACAGGGCCGCCAGGGCCATCGATTCCGTGAAGGACCGCCGGCTCTTGGCCTGGAGGTAGGCGAGCGTCTCGGGCCCCGCGTCGGCCTGGGCGATCGGCGGGATGACCGCGGCACCATGGGCTCGCAGCACGTCGCGGAAGTCGGGGTCCGAGGCATACTTGTCCAGGATCGCCAGGGCCATCAGGCCGTGGGTTGCCAGGGCGTTGACGGCCTGGCGGCGCAGGGTGGAATCGGCGAAATCGCCGAAGACGACCTGGGCCGCGTCGCAGCCGGCTTTCTTCAGGGCCCGCTCGCCGGGCTCCCCCTCTTCGACCACCAGCCGCAGCGCCTGGGGGCTGCCCCCGACGGCCTCCACCAGTCCCGCGGCCGCCACGTGCCGCAGGTGCCCGGCCACGGTCTCCGGCCGGTGAGTCCGCAGCAGCTCGTCCAGGTAATCCGCGTTGACCCGCGCCAGGATCAGGCTCTGGTCCAAGGGCAGGGCGCCGCCCACCGCCTCCAGGACCGGCCCGTACAGGCTGACCAGAGCGAATCCCTCCAGGCCCTGTCGGCGGAAGGCCTCCAGGGCCATCGGCCCATGATCATCGAACGTCCGCAAGGCCGACCGGAGGTCCGAGGCCCCAGGTTCCAGGCTGACGAAGTTCAGCACCGTCAGCGCGTCGGCCAGCCCCACCGGATCGTCGGCCATCCGCTCGATCATCGCGGTGACGCCCTGGGGATCCGCCAGGATCAACGGGAGCGCGTTGGGATAGCGCGACGCGACCCGCTGTTGCGCGGGGGAGAGCGTGGAGAGCTCCGCCACCAGCGTGCCTCGATCGGTTTCGTCGCCGCGCTTCAAGCCGAAATACTCGCGCCAGTGCAGGAGCACGTCGGCTGCCGCCTCGCCGCCGATCACCGCGCGCAGCCGGTGGAACTCCGTGGGGTATTTCTCGTAAAGGAAGAGGGCCTCCAGGTCGAGCCGGTCGAGCAGGGTCAGGCCGCGGATGCCGTCGGTCCGTTCGATCGCCTCGGCGTTTCTCCCAAACCGATCGGCCACCCGTTCCACCAGGTCGCGGACCCGGGGCTCGGCATGGCGATACTTCCTCAGCAACGCGCGGGTCGTGGCCCCATCGGTGAGGCCCGCAGCGCCGGAGTTGGTCGCCAGGGGCCCGACGGTCGCGCGCGGCGGCGGGCCGCTCGGGACCATCGGCCTGGCCGCCAGCTTCAACAGCGCCCCCAAGCAGGCCAGGAACGCCACAACGGCGAAGGTTCGCTTCATCGATGGTCCCGTCCACCGCCTGATGATTCGGGTCAGGGCGAGGTCCCCGGTCCACTGGGGCCGGATCCCTTGCCCGTGGACCGGCCCGCCCACGCTCCCGGCTGTCGGCGGATTGTCCACAACTCGAGCAGGGTCGTCAATTGCATCATGCAGACACTCCCGGCAGACCGCCGCCAGGCACCCTCCCACGACGAGCCGGCCTCGGGGCGGCCGGGTTGGATCGGCGGCGCGACCCCATCACCCACAGGACACTTCGAGCGGGCCGACTCTCCCCATACCATTCTAATGACCAAATCGCGGGCGCCGCCGCGTGAACCGAGCGAATCTGCGGCCATCCTGATCCGAGAACCGGCACTTTCCCCAAGGCTCTCACCTTTCAAGATAGCTTCCCAATCGGACGCATCCGCGCGCCGCGTGAGCAAAAGTGCCTCGACGGGATCCGGCGGTGCGGGATAGGTTAAACTCCCGGGAGCTTCTCGTGTTGCGGTGGCGAGTCGTGCCACTGTTTCGGCCGCCCGCACCGGTTTGGTCCGGCCACCCGCCGCCCGCCGCCTGCCATCCAGGAGGTACCATGAGGCCCGTCCACAAAGAGCAGTTCGGGAAAGTCCGGACCAAGATCGTGGCGACGGTCGGGCCGGCGTCGAGCGATCCCAAAGTCCTGCGGGCGATGGTCGAGGCGGGGGTCGACGTCTTCCGGCTGAATTTCTCGCACGGGACGCACGCGGAGCACACCGCCCAGTACGCGGCGATCCGGCGGATCGGCGAGGAGCTGGATGTCCGGCTTGCGATCTTGCAGGATTTGTGCGGCCCCAAGATCCGGCTGGGCGAGATCCCCGGCGGCGTGGTGTCGTGTGATTACGGGGCCGAGTTCCTCCTGACTTCCAAGCCGGACCCCGCCGGCGATCCCCGCCACTTGAGCTCGACCCACGCCGAGTTGCCCGCCGAGCTGGCCGTCGGCCAGACCGTGCTCTTCGCGGACGGCACGGTGGCGATGGACGTCATCGCGCAGGCCACCGACCAGGTTCGGCTCAGGGTAACCTTGCCGGGGTTGATCCGGTCGCACCAGGGGATCAACATCCCGGGGGGGAACTTGAGTGTCGCGTCGCTGACCGAGAAAGACCGCACGGATCTGGACTGGACGGCGGCGCATCCGGTGGAGTACCTCGGACTGTCGTTCGTGCGAGAGGCGGAGGACATCGCGGCTTTGCGCCGGGAGCTGAAGTCCAGGCGCATCGGCGCGCGGATCGTGGCCAAGATCGAGAAGCGGCAGGCGCTTTTGAACCTGGACGCGATCATCGGCGAGGCGGACGCGGTGATGGTCGCCCGGGGGGACCTGGGGGTCGAGCTGGACGTGACCCGGGTGCCGGCCGTGCAGAAGCGGATCATCGCGGCCTGCCGGGAGGCGCGGGTGCCGGTGATCACGGCCACGCAGATGCTCAATAGCATGGAGTCATCCAGCCGGCCGACTCGCGCCGAGGCCACCGATGTCTTCAACGCCGTGCTCGACGGCACGGACGCCGTGATGCTCTCGGGGGAGACGGCGATCGGTCAATACCCGGTCGAGTCGGTCGCCACCATGAGCCGGATCGCCGCCGAGGCCGAGAGCTACGAGTTCGCTGCCAACCGCGGGGAGTCGCCGGCCCCCTGGCACGGGGACGAGCGACCCCGTCCGGGGCCTGGCCCGGGCGAACCCCGCGTCGTGGCGCGGGCCGGACAGGTTCGGCCCACGACCGAGAGCGTCGTCGCGGCGGCCAGCCTCATCTCCCGCCGGCTCAACGCGGCCCTCCTGGCGGTCGTCACGCATTCGGGTCGCACGGCCCTGGCGCTCTCGAAGCAGCGCAACCCCGCCCCGACCCTGGCCCTGGCCGGCGACCCCGAGACGGCCCGCGCCATGGCCTTGTACTGGGGCGTCACCCCCTACCCCTTGCCCGAACTGGCCGATCACCAGCAGCGACGCGCCATCATCCAGGAATGGTGCCAGGCTCGCGGGCTGGTCGCCCCCGGCGACCGCGTCGTGATCCTCCGCGGCACGTCGCCGGATGACCCCACCCACAATGAGATCGAGGTCCGCGAGATCTCCTGAAAGGGCCTGCCCGCAGCCCTCCTGGATCAGGGCTCAGCGCCGCCGGGAGCCCCCGTCCCCGCTGCCGCCTGATCCGGATCGGCCCCGAAACACCCGCCGTCACCGCGCCCCCAGGGACCGGGAGCCCGCGCCGGAATCCGTCCGCGCGACGGATTCGCAAGCCGTGATGTGACGTAAGTCCAAGCGCCGTAAGGCTGTGACGAGCGTGACGTATTTTTTTTCCCGGGTTTCGTGACGTAAGTCTAAGCAGCGTAAGGCTGTGACGTGATGTGACGTGACTTGCGGGAGGGTTTCTCAACTTAGTACAAGAGTACAAGCCGGTCGCGGCCGGGTCGTGCACCCCGGCCGGGGGTCTTGAGGCGGTGAGCGCACCCGTTCCTCCCCGAGGATCAGGCGGGAACGGATCCGTGCGGTCGCCTGGGTTGACCTTCTCAGGCATGCTCTGCGCACCCGGGATGAGAAAACGGTGCCATCCCCGTCCACCTGCTAAAATGGCAGTCCGCCCCACTGCTTCCGGTACGGACTCCCGACTTGACCGGGCTGCATTCGAATGGGGTGATCAATCCGATGGACCGAGACGACCGGGCGGCCTTGAGGAACGGCTCACGAGCCAGCGGCCGTCTTTTTGAATCGAGGGTGATCATCCGATGAGTCGAGCGTACGCGTCGGTCTTCCTCCAGATGGGTCTGCTGATTCTCGCCGCCCGGACGGGCGCGGCGCAGGGATATTCCCCCGGGGAGGCGTCGGGGCGGATGACGGTCGCCGACGGACTGGAAGTCCGTCTGTTCGCCGCGGAGCCGATGGTCCGTCAGCCGGTGGCGATCGAATTTGACGACCGGGGCCGGCTGTGGGTCATTCAGTATCTGCAATACCCCAACCCCGCCGGGCTGAAGCGGGTGAGTGTCGATCGCTACTCGCGCACGGCCTACGACCGGATCCCCGAGCCGCCGCCGCGCGGGCCGGCGGGCGCCGATCGGATCACCATCCTGGAGGACGCCGACGGCGACGGCCGCGCCGAGCGCGCCCGCGATTTCGTGGCCGGGTTGAACCTCGCCAGCGGCCTGGCCTTCGGTCACGGCGGCGTCTTCGTCCTCCAGGCTCCCTATCTCCTGTTCTACCCCGACCGCGACCGGGACGACCGGCCCGACGGCGCGCCCGAGGTGCTGCTGACCGGCTTCGGCATGGAGGACGCCCACTCAGTGGCCAACTCGCTGACCTGGGGACCCGACGGCTGGCTCTACGGCCTCCAGGGGAGCACAGTCACGGCCAAGATCCGCGGCATCGAGTTCCAGCAAGGCGTCTGGCGATACCACCCCCGGACCCGCCGGTTCGAGCTGTTCTGCGAGGGCGGCGGCAACATGTGGGGCCTGGACTTCGACGAGCACGGCCAGCTCTTCGCCAGCACGAACGTGGGCGGCTTCATCATGCTCCACGGGGTCCAGGGCGGCTACTACTGGAAGTCGTTCGGCAAGCACGGCCCGCTCCACAACCCTTACACCTTCGGTTACTTCGATCACGTCCGCCACGCGGGCGTGCAGGGGGGACACGTCGCCGTCGGCGGGCTCTTCTACCAGGCCGAGGCCCTGCCGCCGGCCTGGCGCGGCCGCTACATCGCCGGCGATCTGCTCGATCACTCGGTCCACGCGCACCAGGTCGAACGCCGCGGCTCGACCTTCCAGGCCCGCCAGGTTGGCGACGTCCTGCGGGCCAACGACACCTGGTTTGCCCCCACCGACCTGACACTCGGCCCCGATGGGACGCTCTACGTCACCGACTGGCACGACCGGCGGACGGCCCACCCCGACCCCGACGCCGATTGGGACCGGACCAACGGGCGGATCTACGCCATCACCGCCAAGGGAGCCAGGCCGCGGTCCCGCGCCCCGATCGATCTGGCCAGCCGGACGGATGAGGAGCTCGTCGCTCGGCTCGATCACCCCAATGTGTGGTATCGGCGGAAGGCGCGTCGCCTGCTGACCGAGCGCCGGGCCAGGGGCGTCGCCGACGGCCTGCGCCGCACTGCGATCGAGGGCCGGGGGCCGTCAGCGCTCGAAGCGCTGTGGACCCTCCACGGTTGCGCCGGGCTCGATGAGGGCACTGCCGGGCGGTTGCTCGACCACCCCGACGCCGACATCCGGGCCTGGTGTGTCCGCCTGCTGGGGGACGAGCCGCCGGTGTCCGGCCGGGTCGCGGATCGGCTGGTGGCGAGGGCCGCGCGCGAGCCAAACGTGATCGTTCGCGCCCAGCTGGCCTGCACGGCCCGCCGGCTCGAACCCACTCCGGGGCTCGAGGTCGCCCATCGCATCCTCGTGCGCGACCGCGACGGTGACGACCCGCACCTACCGCTGCTCCTCTGGTGGGCCGTCGAGCATCACGCGGTCCAGGGACGCGATCACGCCCTGGCCTTGTTCGCGTCCTCCGGCGCCTGGCGGTCGGCGATGATCCGGACCACGATCCTCGGCCGGCTGATCCGCCGGTACGCCTTGGAAGGCAGTGCGTCGGGGGATGCCGCGTGCCTGCGGCTGCTGGCCTCCGCGCCATCCGATGAGGGGCGCCATGCCTTGCTGGCCGCCCTGGACGAAGCCCTGCGCGGTCGCCGTGGGGGGACCGTCGCGCCCGGGCTGACCGCGGCCCTGGTCGCGCTCGCCCAGCGCGCGCCGGCCGACGCGACCTTGACCCGCCTGGCGGCCCGGCTGGGGAATGCCCCGGCGATTGAGCGGGCGCGCGCCGTCGCCGCCGACCGCCGTGCCCGCGAACCGGAACGGCTCGCGATGCTCGACCTTTTGGGAGAGCTCGAAGACCGGGGATCACTCGGGCTCTTGCTGGACCTGGCCACCCGCGGCGATCTCGCATCCAGCACGGTCGCATCCGCCGCGATGGCCGCCCTGGGCCGGTTCGAGGATCCTTCGATCGCCGCGGCCGTGCTCGCCGCCTACCCCCATCAGGCCGAGTCCTGGCGGCGCCGGGCGCGCGCGCTGCTCTGGAGTCGTGCTTCGTGGGC
Organism: Isosphaeraceae bacterium; assembly: GCA_021324445.1. GTDB lineage: Bacteria > Planctomycetota > Planctomycetia > Isosphaerales > Isosphaeraceae > JAJPJC01. The sequence goes on along the minus strand of JAJPJC010000188.1, from coordinate 44,610 downwards.
GCGCCTCTACCTGGCAGAGGTCGACCGTGGTAAGCTCTCACCGGCCGAGGTGACGCTCGACCAGCTCGGCGGCTTCCCCGCCCTCCAGGCGCCGGATCTCGCCGCGATGGTCCGCAAGCATTGGGGGACCAGCCATGGGCCGACGCGCGAGGAGCGGCTGGCCGAGGTGCGCCGCTTGAACAATGACCTCCGCGCCGGACCCGGCGATCCCGCCCGCGGACATCGCCTCTTCCGCGACCGTTGTGCGACTTGCCACCGCCTCCACGGCGAGGGCGAGACGATCGGACCCGACCTGACCTTCGCCAATCGCAAGGACCGCGATTTCCTGCTCGTCAGCCTGGTCGACCCCAGCGGAGTCGTCCGCAAGGAGTACCAGGCGTCCCAGGTCGCCACCAAGGACGGGCGCGTCCTCAGCGGCCTCATCGTCGACCAGTCGCCTGAGGTGATGACCCTCTGCGATTCCAAGGGCCAGCGCACGCGGATCACCCGCGCCGACATCGAGGAGGTGAAGGAGTCGGAGGTTTCCTTGATGCCCGAATCGTTGTACAAGGAGTTCCGTCCCCAGGAACTGCGGGACCTGTTCAGTTTCCTCCAAGGGGATCCGCCGCCGACTGGCCGCCCACGAGGATCCGTTGCTCCCCAGCCGCTCGAAAACCGGAAGGAACAACCATGACCGGCCATGTTGCAAGGGTCGTTTGTCTTCTGCTGCCGCTGGCTCTCACAACGTTGGTCCGCGCCGGCGAGGAGTCGACGCGGATCTACCAGAACCGGCTCAAGCCGGTCACGGACCCCCGGCCGATCCTGGCCGACTTCCCCCAGTTCGTCGAGCCGGTGCACGAGGTCGCCGCGCGGTTCGAGGCCCCGACCCTGGTGGATGATCCGGGTGCCGACCTGGAGGTCCGCGCCTGGCGGTTCTCCTACAACGCCCGGGGGATCATCGAGGTGCCCAACCGCCTGCGGGCGGATCGGACCGCCGTGATCGTGGTCCACCCCTGGGGCATCGACGACGGCCAGGGCTGGCGCACGCCCGAGCCGGCCGGCGTGGCGTTCCAGTGCACGCCCGTCAAGAACCGGCTCGTCCTCGACCACGCCGCGACGGTCATCAACCCCTTCCTGAAGGCGATGCGCGATCGCGTCCGGCTGGTCGCTTACAGCCTCCCCGGCACCGAGGACCCGATCCGCAAGAAGCTTTATCGCTCGATTCACGGCCAGCCCAGCGCCCACGACCGCAAGCAGGGACAGAAGGAACTTGAGGCCAAGCTGGCGTCCTTCCCCTACCGCGGCCAGGCGTTGCCCGCCACGGTGACCGTCTCGGCCGAGACGCCGACGCTCGACTACTTCCAGCAGTTCCCCGGCATCGATTCCGGACCGGGTTACGAAGGCCGAGGCTTCTGGGAGCTGCCCATCCCGGTGATGAAGCCGATCGAGGTCGCCCCGCGCGACGTCGTGATCTACGACGCCGAGGGCTATCCCTTGCTCCGCGACTTCCTCAAGCGCGAGGGTGTGCGGCATATCCTGCTGGCCGGCTACAACACGGACATGTGCGTCTGCGCGACGACCGCCGGTTACAAGAATCTCGCCCGGGACTTCGACGTGTTCCTCCTCGGGGATGCCACCATCGCCACCTTCCCGGCCCAACCCACGCCCCGGTATGCCACCAACCAGGCGGTCTGCTACGCCGCGCTCAACTTGTTCATCACCCAGGTCTCGTGGGTCCGGCCGGTGCCGGTTCCGCACGGGCCTGAACGGAGCGACCGACCCCGATGACGCCGCACGACACGCCTCCGACGACCCGGCGAAGATTCCTCGCCGCGACCGCCGCCACCGGCCTGGCGGCCGCGGCGCCCTCACGGGCCCTGGCCGTTCAAGCCCCTTCCGAGAAGGCCCTGGTCGCCATCACCCTCGACCTGGAGATGAGCCGGAACTTCCCGACCTGGGACCAGACTCACTGGGACTACGAGAAGGGGAATCTCGACGCCGCGGCCAAGCGCTACGCCCTCGCGGCCGCGCGGCGGGTCAAGGCCCGCGGCGGCGTGATCCACTTCTTCGCCGTCGGCCGGACCATGGAGCAGGAGGACGTCGGCTGGCTCCGCGACATCATCGCCCAGGGACATCCGGTCGGGAATCACACTTACGATCATGTCTATGTCCTGGCGAAGCGCCCGGAGGACATCCAGTTCCGATTCCGCCGGGCGCCCTGGCTGATCGAGGGGAAGACCCCCGCGGAGGTCATCGCCGGGAACATCCGCCTCGCCGAGCTGGCGCTGAAGCAGCGCGTGGGGATCGCGCCGGCCGGGTTCCGGACTCCGGGCGGGTTCGCCAATGGCCTGGCCGACCGTCCCGACATCCAGGAGATGCTCCAGAAGCTGGGGTACACCTGGGTCAGCAGCAAGTACCCGGCGCACCCGATCGCCGACACGTCGGGGAAGCCGCCCGACGCGAAGGTGATGGCGGGGATCCTCGCCGCCCAGGAGCAGGCCCAGCCGTTCGTCTACCCGTCGGGCTTGATCGAAATCCCCATTAGCCCGATCAGCGACATCGGAGCGTTCCGCAACGGCCGATGGCCCTTGGAGTCGTTTCTGGAAGCGATCCGAGCCGGCGTGACCTGGGCGATTGAGCATCGCGCCGTCTTCGACTTCCTGGCCCACCCCTCCTGCCTGGGCGTGGTCGACCCCTCCTTCCGCACGATCGATCTGATCGTGGACCTGGTCCAGGCGGCCGGCGATCGGGCGGCCCTCGTCGACCTGAATGCCCTTGCACGAAGGGCGACGATGAGAACAAAGGAATGATCCGGTCTGGCCGGGTTCTCGAACGGGCTGTTCGGCGGCACCACGATCATTGACGGATCAGTTTGATTGGCCTAAAATTCAACAACCGATGACCTAAGTGGAGAGGTTGTGTGGCGATCGACTTCGATTACGTCGAGTGGGACGCCGAAGACAACCCTCGGGGCAACACCCAGCATGTCGCCGGCAAGGGCTTGACTCAGGAGGAGGTCGAGGATGTCCTGTACGACTCTCAAAGCCGGAGCATCCAGAGCCGCAGCAGCGGCCGACCGGCCGTAATTGGCGAGACATCCACGGGAAAGACGATCCTCGTTGTTTATGAACGGCACAAGGACGCCGGGATTGTGGTGGCCGCCCCGTCACCGCCTACGAAATCGAGCCGTGAGGATCATCATCATGGCAGAGCGACGCCGACTGAGCGATGCCGACTTGACCCCCGCACAACGCGCCGCGGTCGACGCGCGGCGTGCCCAGCGCCAGACTGCGGAGTATCAAGAAGGGCTGGCCCGCGACATTGAGGCATACCGGCGCGAATACCCGCCGCTCGTGCATGACGAAGAGCTGGCCGCCGCCTTGGCAGCGCTCCGGCTGGAGCGCGAACGTCAAGGGCTCAGCCTCACGGATCTGGCCGAACGCACCGGGATTGACCGCGCCACGATCTCCAAGCTCGAGACCGGTAAGATCACGAACCCGACCGTCGTGACTCTGCGGACCTACGCAGCCGCGCTGGGGAAGCGGCTTTCGTGGTCGCTTGCCGACCTGCCCGCATGATCCAGCGAGACCTCAACCACTGGAGTTCTCCCTGCCCTGTCGCTTCGCTTGGGCCCCTGAGATCGGAGATACCTGGCCGGACTGAGGAGAGGCAGACCGTTGACCAACGGGAGCGCTTGCCATGCCGACACCGCAATCTCAGCAGGTACTCTTGGAACTGTCGAGAGGTAAGCCACGCTTTGCAGACTCGTTGCCTGCCCTAATGGTCTGCGCTCTGCTTGTGGGGGTCCTCGCGGGCATTGCCGGGTGGAAAGGACAGGGCTTGATCGGCAAGTGGGTCGGTCCCGGTCTGATGGGATTGCTCGCTGCGGGACTCGCCGGTTTCGCCCTCCCTTTGGTGCTCTATGGCTTGACTTTCTTGTTCGGGTCTTGGGCTTCCGTCCCTCGGACGAGAGCCAACTTCGTGGCGATCGTTCTTTGGTTTCTCTTCTTCTTCCCGACCTGGTGGGCGAGCGGGTGGTATGGTGTGTACTACCGACTGCTGCGATTCCTCCCGCTCTTCGCCGTCCTTGGTCTGATCGCTCTCTGGCTGGAAGCTGCCAGAAATCGGCATGCGCCTATGTTCCAATCGCGGATGTCGTCAGGTGCCTCACACAATCCGTCGTGACTGGGATGACTTGATCAAATCAGGAGGCGAGAAGATGGCTCGAATCATCAAGAGGTTGGGCTCTTGGGGTGTGGGTATCGTGCTCCTGGGTATGGGGTACCTCGATGCCGCTGAGCCATCCACGGGCTGGCGAGCCGGAGTGGCACGGGTCGACACGACGCCGACCGCCCCGGTCCGGATGGCGGGCTACGCGTCGCGGACATCGCCGTCCCAGGGCGTCGCGCACCCGCTCGTAGCCAAGGCGCTGGCGTTGGCCGATGCACAGGGTTCAAAGGTGGTCTTCGTCACCTGCGACATCATCTCGTTCCGGCGCCCGTTCACGACCCGAGTGGCCGAGCGGGTCAAGGCCAAGCATGGCCTGCCGCGCGAGAACCTCGTGCTGTTCGCGTCGCACAACCACGCCGGCCCCGCGCCCGCCGAGCCGCCCGGGAGCGACAGGGCCGGCCGTCCCCAGCGCGAGGGTTTCGAGAACAATGTCGCCTACACCCGGGAGCTGGAGGATAAGATCGTCACCGTGATCGACGAGGCGCTGGGCAAGATGGAGCCGGTCCGCCTGGCCTACGGCGTCGGTCGCGCCCACTTCGCCCTCAATCGCCGCGAGCCGACCCCGCGGGGGATCCGGCTGGGCAAGAACCCCGCCGGTCCCGTCGATGAGAGCGTGCCGATTCTCCGCGTCCAGAAGGCCGACGGCAAGCCGATGGCGGTTGTCTTCGGCTACGCCTGCCACAACACGACCCACCGCCCCGACATGATGAAGATCGACCCTGATTTCGCCGGGTATGCCCAGGACCGCATCGAAGCCGACAACCCCGGAGCCGTCGCGATGTTCGTCACCGGCTGCGCCGGCGACGCCGACCCGCACCCGTACGGCACCCTCGCGCTGGCCAAGGAGCACGGCGCGGAGCTGGGACAGGCGGTCAAGTTCGTGCTCGACCACCCCGCGTGGCTGATGACTCTGACCGGACCCCTCCGCACGGCGTTCACCGAGACGACAATCCGCTTCGGCGGGCCGACCGACCGCGCCTCATACGAGACGCTCAAGAACGATCCCAACCAGGGCCGGCGGCGGCACGCCCAGCGGATGATCGAGGCCATCGACCAGGGCCGGCCGATTCCCACCGAGTATCCCTACTACGCCGCCCAGGCCTTCGCGCTGGGCGACCAGCTGACGCTGGTGGCCCTCTCGGGTGAAGTCGTGGTCGACTACGCCCTGCGGCTCCAGCGCGAGCTCGGCGGCGAGGGCAAGACGCTCTGGGTGGCCGCCTACGCCAACGACGTGGTCGGGTACATCCCGTCGCTGCGCGTCCTCAAGGAGGGTGGCTACGAGGCCGGCGAAGCCTTCTATGGCAGCACCTGGCCCGCTCCGTTCGCCGACGATATCGAGTCGATCGTCGTCAACGCGGCGCACCAGGTGGTCGAGAAGGTCCGGCGGAAGTGATCTCCTGTTCGGCATGGGACTCCCGTCCCCTCTTGTCGGGAGGTGGCGGGGCCTCGATAATGGTTCTGGAACCTCCTCCCTCCTGTTCGACCCTGCCTCCCGCTTTTGAGTCCCAACGACGCATGCGACCTGAACCGTCGATTGACTTTCCCTCTCTTGCGTCCCTGAACGGCCCGAGGATCCGTTCCCGCATCGGATCCCTTGCTCTGGTGATCCTCGCCGTCGCGGCGGCACCGACCTGGGCGGCACCGCCCCTGCCGGTCGACTTCCGCCGCGAGATCCTGCCGATCCTGTCGGAGAATTGCTTCCTCTGCCATGGGCCGGACGCCAGGACGCGCAAGGCCGACCTGCGGCTCGACCTGAAAGAGAGTGCGCTGCGGAAGAACGACCCGATCATCGTGCCGGGCAACAGTCGCGAGAGCGAGCTGATCCGTCGGATCACCAGCGACGATCCGGACGAGCGGATGCCGCCGCGGAAGTCGGGGAAGACCCTCGCCGCGCGGCAGGTCGAGCTTTTGACCCGTTGGATCGACCAGGGCGCCTCCTGGAGCCAGCACTGGGCCTTCGAGCCGCCGCGCCGCGGGACACCTCCGGCCGTTCGGAACCGGATCTGGCCCCGGAACCCGATCGACGCATTCCTCCTCGCCCGCCTCGAGGCCGAGAAGTTGACCCCTTCACCGGAGGCGGAGCCAACCACGTTGATCCGCCGCGTCTCTCTCGACTTGACCGGGCTTCCCCCGACTCCGGCCGAAGTCGAGGCCTTCCTCGCCGATGGCTCGCCCGGCGCTTACGAGGCACTCGTCGATCGCCTGCTCGCCTCGCCCGAGTACGGTCAGCGCATGGCCATGGACTGGCTGGACGGGGCCCGTTACGCCGACACCAACGGCTATCAGAACGACTTCGCCCGGACCATGTGGCCCTGGCGGGACTGGGTGATCGCCGCGTTCAATGCCAACCAGCCCTTCGATCGGTTCACGATCGACCAGATCGCCGGCGACCTGCTCCCCGGCGCCACGCAGGCGCAGCGGATCGCGACCGGCTTCAACCGCAACAACCGCACCGTCACCGAGGCCGGCTCGATCGACGAAGAGTGGCGCATCGAGAATGCCGTCGACCGGGTCGAAACCACCTCCACGGTCTTCCTCGGCTTGACGATGGGCTGCAGCCGGTGCCACGACCACAAGTACGACCCGATTTCCCAAACCGAGTTCTACCAGTTCCTCGGCTTCTTCAACAGCGTCAACGAGAAAGGGGTCTACACCGAGCAGAAGGGGAACGTGCCGCCGATGATCGTGATGCCGACGCCGAAGGATCGCGACCGCCTCCGCGAGTTCGACCTGGCGATCGCCGTGGCCAGGGCGTACGGCACCCCGAAGCATCGGAACGTGCTGAACAAGGAGAAGGCCGAGTACGAACAGCGGATCACTTCGGTGATGGTGATGGAGGACACACCGCAGCCGCGGCCGACCTATGTGTTGAAGCGCGGCCAGTATGACCAGCCCGACAAGACACGGCCGGTGCAGCCGGATACGCCTTCGTGCCTCTCGCACCTGCCGCCGGGCGCGCCCCGCAACCGGCTGGGCCTGGCGCGCTGGCTGGTCGCGCCGGAGAATCCCCTGACGGCGCGGGTCGCGGTCAACCGGATCTGGCAGCACCATTTCGGCACGGGCCTGGTGAAGACGGCCGAGAACTTCGGCATCCAGGGCGAGCCGCCGTCGCACCCCGAGCTGCTCGATTGGCTGGCCACCGAGCTGATCCGCACCGGCTGGGACCTCAAGGCGATGCACCGGCTGATCGTCACCAGCGCGTCGTATCGCCAGTCGTCGCGAGCGTCGCGCGCCCTGCTGGCCCGCGACCCCGAGAATCGCCTGCTGGCCCGCGGGCCGCGGTTCCGGCTCTCGGCCGAGGTCGTGCGCGACAACGCCCTGGCCATCGCCGGGTTGCTCGCCCACCGGATCGGCGGGCCGTCGGTCAAGCCCTACCAGCCCGCGGGCCTGTGGGAGGAGCTGGCCGGCGGCGCGGGCGAGGGACCGTACATCCAGGACAAGGGGCCGGCGCTCTACTGCCGCAGCCTGTACGTCTACCGCAAGCGGACCGTGCCCCATCCGATCCTGGCTACCTTCGACGCCCCCAGCCGCGAGACCTGCCAGGTGAAGCGCGCCCGGACCAACACTCCACTCCAGGCGCTGGAATTGCTCAATGACGTCACCTATGTCGAAGCCGCGCGGTGCCTGGCCGAGCGGATGCTGCTCCAAGGCGGCTGCACAGCCGAGGAGCGGATCACCTTCGCGTTCCGCCGCGCGACGGCCCGGACCCCGACCCCGGCCGAGCTGGCCGTCCTGTGCCGCGGGCTGGAACGCTATCGCAACGCCTACCGTGCCCAGCACGAGGCCGCCTTGCAATTGATCCGCCACGGCGAGAGCCCGATTGACCCACGGATCGACCCGGTCGATCTGGCGGCCTACACCGCGACGGCCGGCGTCATCCTCAACCTGGATGAGACCATTACCCTGGAATGACACGAAAGACGCTCCCGGAGGTCAGGCTAAAGCCTGACCTCCCGACGAGGAGGACAGCCGTGGACCAGTTGCAGATCGCACAAGAGATGAATCGCCGGCTCTTCCTGGCGCGTTCCGGCGTCGGGCTGGGTGCTCTCGCCCTCGGCTCGCTGCTCCAGGACGACGGCGCCGCCGCGCGGGCCGACGTCGCCGCGTCGAAGCCTCACGGGCCTGGTGCCGCCGGACCCGGGGCGTCCGATGGTCTGCCCGGTTTGCCGCACTTCACCCCGAAGGCCAAGCGGGTGATCTACCTGTTCCAATCGGGCGCACCGTCGCAGCTGGACCTGTTCGACTACAAGCCGGCGATCCAGAGCAAGCGGGGCATGGAGCTGCCCGCTTCGGTGCGGATGGGCCAGCGGATCACGACGATGACCTCGGGCCAGAAGAGTCTGCCGGTCGCCCCGTCGATCTTCCGGTTCGCGCAGCATGGCCAGAGCGGGGCGTGGCTCAGCGAGCTCCTGCCCCACACCGCTGAGATCGTCGACGACATCACGATCATCCGCTCGATGGTGACCGAGGCGATCAACCACGACCCGGCGATCACGTTCGTCCAGACCGGCTCACAGCTCGCGGGGCGGCCCAGCATGGGCTCCTGGGTCGCCTACGGACTGGGGAGCCTGAACCAGGACCTGCCGGCGTTCGTCGTGCTCCTGTCGCGCGGCCGGACCGACCAGCCGCTGTACGACCGCCTCTGGGGCAGCGGTTTCCTGCCCACCCGGTACCAGGGCGTGAAGCTCCGCGGCGGCAAGGAGCCGGTGTTGTACCTGGCCAATCCCGCCGGCTGCTCGCAGCCGACCCGCCGCCAGATGCTCGATGAGATCGCCGCGTTGGATGACCTCCACCATGCCGAGGTCGGCGACCCGGAGATCCTCACCCGGGTCTCGCAGTACGAGCTGGCCTACCGCATGCAGCAGTCGGTCCCGGAGCTGACCGACCTCTCGCGCGAGCCGCAGGCGACCCTCGAGATGTACGGACCCGACGTCCACAAGCCCGGCAGTTACGCCGCCAACTGCCTGCTGGCCCGCCGCCTGGCCGAGCGCGGGGTCCGGTTCATCCAGCTTTATCACATGGGCTGGGACCAGCACGGCGACCTGCCCAACCAGATCCGCGCCCAGTGCCGCGACACCGACCAGCCCTCCGCGGCGTTGATCCGGGACCTGAAGCAGCGTGGTCTGCTGGAGGACACCCTGGTCATCTGGGGCGGCGAGTTCGGCCGGACGGTCTATTCCCAGGGCCAGCTCACCGCCACCAACTACGGCCGCGACCATCACCCGCGCTGCTTCACCGTCTGGCTGGCCGGCGGCGGGATCAAGCCCGGATCGGTCCACGGCGCGACCGATGATTTCTCCTACAACATCGTCGCCGACCCAGTCGAAGTCTACGACCTCAACGCGACGATCCTCCACCTCCTGGGGATCGAGCACACCAAGCTGACCTTCCGGTTCCAGGGCCGGGATTACCGCCTGACCGACGTCCACGGCAAAGTCGTCAAATCGATCCTGGCTTGAGGTAGCAGGTCCAGAGGATCTGGACGCAAAGGGCCAGGCTCTGGTCATCACTCTCGACCCCGAGCTGGAGGCAGCCCTGAACGAACTGGCCCGCCGGCAGGGGGTTGCCCCTGAAGTGTTGGCTGTCAACGCCCTGCGGGGGCGTTTCCTCGCTGCGGCTGCGCTGGAGCCCCGGGATGAGTGGGAACGAGGTCTACTCGCGGCGGCGCGGCACTGTGGCGTGTCTCTTCCTGACTCGGCTCTCAGCAGCGAAGCGCTGTACGATTAGTGGCCTACCTGATCGATACCACCATCCTGGCTCGCTTGGCGAACGCGACGGACGCCCTGCACGCCGTTGCGGCGCGGGCTGTGCTGGAATTGCATCGGCGCGGCGAGGTGCTGACCATCACACCGCAGGTCCTGGTCGAGTTCCGCAACGTCGCCACCCGCCCCGTGGCCGTGAACGGCTTGGGGCTTTCGACCGTGGACGCGGAGACTCAGGCAGCGACGTTCCAGGCGCGGTTCCCTCTGCTGGCGGAGACGCCGGACGTCTACCCGGCATGGAAGTCTCGGGTGGGTGCCTTGGGCGTGATCGGCAAGCGGCTCCATGACGCCCGCCTGGTTGCCGTGTGTCATGTTCACGGGGTGACGCACCTCCTGACGTTCAACCTTGCACACTTCGTTCCCATGGCGGCATTCGGACCCGGTGTGGTTGTGGTCGATCCGGCGAGTGTGTAAGATTCCTGGGGCGCAACTGGGCCACCGGGCAGAATTGATCGCCGTCAGGAGGCGGGCATGACGAACTCAACGGACTCGCGCAGCTCGGACGACCCGTACGACCTGAATCGTTTCGTGCGCGCGCAGGCGGCCGACTACGAGCGAGCACTCGCGGAGATCCGGAGCGGCCGGAAACGCACCCATTGGATGTGGTACATCTTCCCGCAAATCGATGGGCTGGCGTTCAGCTCGACCTCCAAGTACTACTCGATCAAGAGTGTCGAGGAGGCCAGGGCGTACCTGGATCATCCCATCCTCGGACCGAGGCTCCTCGCGTGCGCCGAGGCGGTCCTCGGCGTCGAGGGTCGCTCCGCGAGGGAAATCTTCGGCTCTCCCGACGACTTGAAACTCAGGTCGTGCGCGACCCTGTTCGCGAGCGTGATGCCCCCGGGCTCGGCGTTCGACCGTCTGCTCGAGAAGTACTATCGGGGGGAGCGTGACGCCAAGACACTCCAGTTGCTCGGCCACGCACCCGAGGTCGGGAAGGTCACCGGCGGGGTTGGGGATGAGTCAGGAGGACCGGATCGACGGGCCGGAGGGTGAAGGTCACTCCGAGCACGGCCATGACCCCGAGCCCCAGCAGCGAGACGACCCGTCCGATCCGGAACGAACGCGGCGCATAGGTGTAGACCAGGCGATGCTTGCCCGCGGGCACGGCCGCCCCCTTCATCATGCGGTTCACTCGGTAAATGGGCGCCGGCGTGCCGTCGATGGTGAGCTCCCAGCCGGGATAATACACATCCGCCAGGACGACCAGCCCGGGCGATTCGAGGGTGGCCTCCAGCTCGGCTCGTTGCGGGCTGGGATAGGTGACCTTGACCGACTCGGTTCTCGACGGCCGGCCACCCCGCAGGATGGCAGCCAGCTCCTCGTGTCGATCGCTCTCCACCCAGGCCAGGGTCAGAGGGTCGAAGGCCTGCCGATTCGGGTCATGCCAGAGCGGATCATCGGCGTAGATCATCTCCTGGATCGCGTCCTGTCGATCGTCTTCGCTCAGACCCCGGACTGGCCGGCAGATCCGTGCCTCATGGACCACCCAGGCGCGCGGGGCCTCCTGCCGGTTGCGAAGGACCTGAAAATCGTGGTGATCGACCCAGTCCTTGTACGCCTGGGCACCCTCCGGGCCCCGGAATCGGTCCGGATTGGGATAGACCACCTCGCTGCCGAGAAGGAACGACGCATACCCACGGAATTCGTGGTTCCAGCCCTGGGCGTCCACGGGAACCACGAAGTAGCGCGTGTTCCACAGGTTGAATCCACGACGAGGAAAGTAAACCACCTTCCGGCCGATCGCCACATTCAAGGCATGAGCCATCTCCGGAGTCTCGACGGTCCGGCGAAAGGCGCCGAAGAACCACCCATAACCGTACAGCTCGGCAACTCCCAAGGTGTGAGTGTACTCGACTCCGAGGGTGATGCCGTATTTCGGCTGCAACGTGGTTCGCTCCCAGGTCGCGAGCTCTTCGACGCGATGGGTTGAGGGTGTCGACGGCCAGGAGAGAGGTTCCCACGCGGGCAAACGGTGGATGCGGTACGGCCCGGGTGCGGGTTGGGAACGCTCGGCGTCCTCGATGGCCCGAAGCACCTCGGGCCGGGTCTCCAGCACGGCCTGGGGAATGGTCAGGACGTAACGCGCGTTCGCCACGGCCAGGTCGGTGGACACCACGATCAAGGCGATCGCACCCGCCCAGAGGGGGCGGGTCCGGACCAGCCGAATCGCGATCCATCCCAGGCCGAATACGATCAACGCGTGCACCAGTCCTCGGACCAGCGCGGCGTAACCGCCGTCAGGATCAAAGGGGCCGTAGAGCGACCGGACCCGGAATCCCCGAAACGCCGTGAGGATCGTCGATCGCTCGATCAGGACTCCCGCCAGCACGATGACGCTCAAACCCAGGAACGCAAGCACCAGCGCGGTCATCCTGCGGGTCGGTCCCGTGGCGAGGCCGTCCCAGCCCAGTCCGGCCAGGGCGGTGAGTCCCAGGACCGTGAAGGTGACCAGCTTGCCCGGGAAGCGAAACTGCCGGAATCCCGGCAGAGCGGTCGCCAGCCACCAGTAGACGCCGCCGTCGCCGTCACGCAGGAATCGGTCCAGCCGGATCGGTGGGCAGTTCTCCGCGTCGAGCGGGCCGAGGCCGCGGGTCAGGGCGTGAAGCCCGGGCTGGTTTGACCGTGTTGCCAGAACGCGAGCCATCCAGATCGGGCTGGTGTACGGGCCCAGGCTCGCCAGCAAGCTGACCACCACGACGACCGACAGCCAGACGCGCGGCGGCCCTCCCTTTCGGAAGGCCAGCGCTCTCAACGCCAGCACGAGCGTCCCACCGCCCAGGTAGAGCGACGGCACCCAGATTTTCTGACGGACGCCCGGCAGCCGGATCATGTCATACCAGTACGTGTTGCCGTTGAACGGAACGCCCAGGATGTTGGGCCAGACGAATTCCACCAGACGAGCGGGCTCGATGCTGAACGGATAGAAGTCATGAGGACCCGCCGTCGCCGCGCGGACGGTCTGCTGCATGAACTCGATGACCGGGAACAACTGGGCGGCGGAGAGCGCGGAGGCCAGGGCCGCCGAGAGGACCAATCCCAGCCCGGTGATTCCCAGGGCGAACCGCCGGCCGCGTTTCCGCCAGTAAACGAGGAACGCCAGGCCGGCCAGTCCCCAGGCGGCATTGACAATCATCGGCATCCAGGGCATCCAGGGGATCGGCGGCGTGGGCGGGTCTTTCTTGGGGGGACGGACCGTGGGGAGCCACTGGGCCAGATAGACCGTCAGGGCGAACCACGAGACAAACCCGAACAGGGCCAGTGGAACCCAGAACCAGCGACGCGAGCGATCTCGCCGCAACGGCCCGTCCGCTCCTGAGGCAGTCGCCCTACGATTCGCTCGGGCACGCGCCAGGGCGAGCCCGACCGCGTAACCGGCGGCGGAGAGACCTAGCAGATAGGCCGACTGGGGGTCGCCCCCGAGCATCTGCATGGCCAGTACGACCGCCAGCTCCAGCAGCCCCCAGCGCCGGCCCAGGCGAACCCAGCGATCCACCGCCTGGAACCCCAGCGGCAGCCACGCGGCGCCCACCAGGTAGATGACGTTGCAACTCTGGAACACGAGCGGCGCACCGAAGGCATAGGCCAGCGCGCTCAACCCCGATCCGACCCAACTGGTGCCCCACGACTTCATCAGAACCAGCATGGCCGCGAATGCCAGCGCGGTGTGGGCAACGACGTAAATCCGGGCTCCCCAGGCATAGGGGAGTCCGGCGTAGATCAGTTTGCCGGGATAGAGGACCGCCGCGATCGGATTCCCCACCAGCGGCATCCCCCCATTTTCCTCCGGCTCCCACAGCGGCCAACGCCCCTGCTCCCACTCCTGCTGCACCCGCTGATACAGTGGATAATACACGTGTGCGGCGTCACGGAAGCCGAACTGGCGATCCTGGAACAACACCGGGGCGTAGCAAGTCAGGAACAACCCAGCGAAGCAAGCCGAAATGAGGGTGAAGGTCGAAAGAGGACGCATGAAAGACTGCGGTCGAAGGACCTGGACCTGCCGGCGGCGAGTCCTTGGGCCGAGCTCGTGGGAATGCACCGCGTGAAGGATGGGGATTCGCCGAACGAGACCTCTGGCTTCAGGCTCCAACGATCCCCCCGGACGACCTCCCTCATCGTAACGCGCCCTGCCCGGACGCGTGAGGGGGCGTCGCCCTTGAACAGCTCTGAGGAAACTGACGCTCAGGCGGGGTCGGCGGGCCCACCGAGGGCCAGAAACGGCCCTGGCAGACCCGATCGCTTTGGTCTACGCCCGCCGGTCGAATCGCGAAGACTCCTCGTGAGGGGCCTCGGACCAGCGGGTACTCCTCTATCGTGCCGGGGCCGGCGGCGCGGAAGTGGTCAAGGTCGCCTCACCGGGGGAGGAAGCCGAAACCAGCTCGCGATCCTCGGCCGTCGTCGCTAACGGCGCTCCGGGTCTCAGGTTTTCCGCCAGGAAGAGGAGCGGCGCGCCCTTGACCGTAATCCAGGCTACGCCTGGCGGCAAGTCCTGCCCGGCGATCCCTCGCTCCAGCGCTGCCTCAAGGCGTTCCCGTAAGTCGGGAATCAACCGCTTCGACACGTCTGTCTGGCTGAACGCGGCCGTCTCGATCTGCTTCCCCTTGGTGGAAGTGATCACTGGGCTCAACGCGAACCTCAGCAACGCCGGCAGGATGGGTGAGAGGCTCTCCTCGAGATCCTCTTTCAAGACGACCGGCGCCTCGAGGCTGGGCTTCTGGCCGGCCTTGGCGACCACGAGGGCCCGATCGGCCAGGATCGCGTGGGCCACGGCTTTGGGGACGCGAGCGTCGGAGCCGTGGACGTCGCACAGCTGGGCCAGCCGCCGCAGGGTCGGCGGATAGGCCGCGCCCCCAAGGCGGCGCTGGGACTCCAGGACCTTGAGCATCCTCCTGGCCAGCACCTCCTCCCGCTTCGGCACGTCCTCCTTGAAATACACCGGCGAGTCGAGCGAGGGCTTCTTGTCCTCTTTCTCGGTCACGACCGCCTTGGTGGTGAACGCCTTCTTGGTGGCCGCCTGGACGATAAGGTCGTGCGACGGTGCCCCGTCGCAGAGCTCACCCAGGTGCCGCAGCGTCGGGGGATAGGCATCACCCCCGAACGATCGCTGGGCGTCGAGGACCTGGAGCATCCGTTCGGCCAGTTGCGCGGCCTCGTCGACTTTCGGTTGCTTGGGCATCGGTCGACCTCCTGGTTCGAGCGGTGCCGCGACCTCGCGGCAGGTTGGGATGATCGAGTCTCTGGAGTCATCACCGAGGCTGCTGGATCGACCCCTGGAGGAGACGCCCTGGCAACTCCTCGCGGCCTCGCACGTCCAGCAGCCCTCGGGTCAGGGGGTCAGCGATGACAGGGGCCAACGCCGTTCCCCCACCTCCTCGGGTCGAGGCTTTGTTTTACTGGGAATCACCGGGGCGTGCAAGGAAGCAGAGCCCCAAATCGGCAGCATCGTTTCGTCGACGGCCGCCGGAGACGAGCTTGGGCCCGAGTCCATCCGTTGCTGGCTTGTTGATCCAGGGTTAGGATGATCGTTGCGCCGCGCTGCTTCCTGCGCGTGAGAGGAAGATTGCCATGGGGCTTGCTGGCCTGATGTCGGTTGACCTTTTCCTCGTGATCCTCCTCGGGTTCACCTCGATCGCGTTGTTCCTCTTCGGGATCACTTTGATTGCGGTCGGTGGGTTCTTCTTCGCCCGGTTCATCGCGTCGTACCTCAGGGGCGGGCCGTTCCGTGCCGCACAGAAGCGGGCGGCGGCCGCCGTTCAGGCCGCCAACCTGAGCTGGCTGTCGCTCGCTTGCGGTCCATCGGTGGCCATCGCTGTCGCCATGATCCGCTTGCCCATGGCGGCAGCAACCGATCACAGGACATTTTATAAATTTATTTATGAAATCGGGAGTGGGTTACTTCTTATGGCCGGCCTCGGTCTCGCCGCCGGGATCATCGCGGGAGGGGCGTTCTGGGTCTCTTCCGCGCTGCTGGGCCGGGTCCGCAAGGCGGCGAAACGTTGGGGTGGCACCTGGGATCCGGACCTCGACGGGCTGCCGTGAGCACCTGGACTTCCATCGAGGTTCCGGCTCGATTTCGGCCCGCGCTACGGGGAGTCTCCGCGGGTCGGGCATCGGGCTGGGACAGGAGCACTCCGTACAGAGCAGCCAGGGGTCAACTCCGTGAGCCAACATCTCATCCTCCTGGGGGACTCGATCCTCGACAACGCCGCTTATGTCCCCGGTCGCCCAGCGGTCATCGACCAGGTGGGGAACCGGTTGCCACAAGGGTGGCGGGCAACCTTGCTCGCGCGGGACGGCAGCGTCATCAACGACGTGCATCGGCAGCTCGAGCGACTGCCCACCGACGCGAGCCTCCTGGTCCTGAGCGCCGGCGGGAATGACGTGCTCTTCCAGGTCGGAATCCTGGATGAGACCGTCACGACCGTGGGCGAGGGGCTGCGCCTGCTCGCGGACAGCCGGGATCGATTCGAGGACGACTACCGGCGGCTGTTGCATGCGATCCAGGACCGGGGACTGCCGGCGGCGGTCTGCACGATCTACAACCCATGCTCCCCGGACGAGATCTTCCAGCGCGAGGCGGTGGCGGCGCTGGGCCTGTTCAACGACTGCATCATCCGCAACGCCCGCCCGTTCCAAGTCCCGGTGCTCGACCTGCGGGCGGTGTGCTCGGAGATTGCCGACTTCGCCAACCCGATCGAGCCGTCGGCGGCCGGCGGGGCGAAGATTGCCGAGGCGATCTGCCGCGTCATTCTGGGCCATGACTTCGGCCGGCGACAAACCGTGCTGTTCCCGTGACCACACGATGGAGTTTCCTTCCCGGTCGTGATCGATCGGTCGCGTCAACTGGTAGTCGGTTCCCCGCTCGCCGGCCTGGAGAAGCACGCGCTCTGGCCTCTGTTCACGAACCTCTTGGTGGTGGTCTAATGTCTGAGGAGGGGGGTGAGTTCACTTTGGTAACCGGAGATGCCGCCATGGACCGAGTGGCCATTCTTGACCGCCTGAGAGCGGAGGCACCCACCTTGCGGAAGAAGTACCGGCTAGAGTCGCTGGCCGTCTTCGGCTCGATGGCTCGGGGCGACGATCGGGAGGGGAGCGACGTGGACATCCTCGTCACGTTCGAGGGGACGGCCGACTTCGACCGCTTCATGGGCCTGAAGCTCGATCTGGAGGACCTATTCGGCCGTCGAGTCGATCTCCTGACCCCGAACTGTCTGCGGCCCGACATGCTTTCGGAAATCGACGACGAGGCCATCCATGTCTCGTAAAGAGGAGCATCGGATCGACGATCTCATCGGCTGCTGCGAGAAGATCATCCGTTACACATCGGGCCTGACCAAGGAGCAGTTGGCCGAACAGGAAATGGTCCTCGACGCGGTCTTGCGGAATATCCAGGTCATCGGCGAAGCAGCGAAAACTCTGTCAGAGGCCACCCGCGCTCGAATGCCAGGCATCGAATGGAAGAAGATTGCCGGAATGCGGGACTGGATCTCGCACGTTTACTACCGAGTCGATCTCGACATCGTTTGGATCACCGTCGAGCGGAAGATCCCGGAACTGCTGGGAGCCCTCGAGGCTTTCAAGCATCGGGACCAGCCCTGAGCAGGACGGCTGGTCTTCAAGCGCGCTGTCCCGGATCTCCGTTCGATTCGCTGAACGGGGGAATTGCTGGAGCATCCCGCCGCGGCCCACGAGCTGCTCGATGTCGCCGAGCTCGGACGGGAGGAACTCGGTGAAATTCTCGGTGTCGGCGGCTGAGAGGACCTTCTCCTCGGCCCTCTCGAGCCGGGCGTCGCGCGGTGGGAGGAACAGCCTCGCCTGGCGATCCCTCCCATCCAGGAGGAGATCGGCGTGCGGCGTCTCGATCCCGCAAAGATGGTAGAACTCGTTGGACTGGCGCGGGACCAGGAACCCATTCGCCCTGGGCACGCCGGCGATGATCGCGACGGCGTGATCGCCGATTTGGTCGAAGACCGCCTTGCAGCGTGCCTGGAATTCCGCGGGCGGGAAGTCCTCTTGATACGGCGGTGCCGTCTCGGCTGGCAGGAACGACGGGCAGGCCAGGATCAGGATGATGGGCCACCACGGACAAACTCATCTCGAAACCCCTCAACGGGTCGTAATCCTTCCCGGGCCTCACCAGGAGACCACCTGTGGTGTTCCCTGGAAGGCGACTGAGGACGTGGACGTCTCGCCCACCCGTTGCACCTCGATGCGGCGCTCCGAAGGAGGACGCATGCGCGAGCCGTCGGCGAGGCGGAGCGTCAGCCGGCGGGGCTGGTCCTCCCAGCCGAGCTCGATGCCCATCCAGTCTCCGCGACGGTATGCGAACGAGACGCCGTCGTCCTCGTAGAGGAGGAAGCGGCCATCGGCACCCGGATAGACGTGGATCGTCAGGGGACCTTCCCCGGCGATGCGCCTGCCAGTATGCAGCGGCATGGTCTTCGTCCTCGCGCCCTGGTCCGAACGCATCGCGGACGCTCCCGCGGAGCGACTTCGAGCGGATGACCACGCGAGGCACCACGTGGAAGTGCATCGCGTGCAGCTCGTCGATCATCGCCTGGGTTCGGGAAAACCGGCGGGTTGAAGGTGAACGACCCGTGGCCGGTGTTCCAGCCCGACGGGCAGAACCCGGTCCCGAGATAGATCAGCACGTCGCAAGGGAGCTTCTTCTCCCGAAAGGTCCTGGCGACGGCGAGCACCTCCTCGCGACTGGCCAGGGTGCGATGGGACTGCTGGTAGCCGAGCGACCAGAGCGGGGGCAGTTCCGCGTGACCGGTCAAGCGCGCCAGCGCGGCCATCACCCGCGCGGGGTCGCGGGCTGTCACGAGGAAGAGATCCAGCGGCAGCGCGGCCGCGGGGCGGGCCGGGGTGAACCGGCCCTCCGCCCCGGTCAAATCGAACGTCCCGGCCGGCTGATGGACGAACATCGCCCAGCCGGCGGTCCCGATCAGCCAGGGCACGGGCACGCGCCCGCCGTGGGTCCGCAGCCGGTAGCCCCCCTGGCCACTCCGCATCCGATCGACCGAGCCGCGGCGATCGAACTGCGGGCCGCCCTCGCCGAGCCCCAGCACCGGCCCGTCGCCCAGGTGGAAGACAAACCCGCCCGTCTCGCCATCGACGTGAACCTGCTGGATGAGACGCCGATCCGCCGCCTCGACGCGGACCGTGATCGGCTCGGTCGATGCCGACAGCCGCCAGTCGTCCCCACGGGAGATGGCGTGAGTCTCGCCATGCTTCGTCAGGCGGAGCAGCGGCGAGCCCCAGTCCTGGTGGACCAGTGACCCGTCGGACGGGATTGGCTCCAGGCGGCCCTCCTTCAGCCCGACGACGCTGACGCGCACCATGTGAGGGTCGATGGGAGTGATCGCGACCTCGACCGGCCGCCCCGCGACGCGGAGCGCCGCGGGCTGACCGGCATCTGCGGATGAGCCCAGGACCGGGGTCGCGCCCGAGGCGCCAAGGGCCTTCAGAGCCGCCCTGCGCGAGAGTGGCATCGTGTGCTCCGGATGTCTTGCTGAGCCTGATGTGGGGCAGTCATGTCATGTCTGTCTGCCACTGCGAGCAGGACTCACTTCCGGGCGGCGATCGACCCGTAGAACTTCCAGCTTGGCGCGTAGTCGGACGTGACGGCCTGGTTGGTCAAGAGGGCCCGCACCATCTCGATCGGGATCGCGTTTTCCTTGAGGATGGCGTCGTGGAACGCGCGGTCGGTCATCTTGCCCGATTCCACCAGCTCGCGGTGGAGGGCCCGGAGCTGGAGGCCGCCGAGCAGGTAGGCCGCCTGGTAGAGCGGGCCGTAAGAGGTCGTGAACGAGCGGCGGACCTCCGCCGTGGCGTTGTCCCGCTCGTGGCCAACCCGGTCGACCAGGAGGTCGATGCACTCCTGTGGGGACATCTTCTCCAGGTGGAAGCCCAGGGAGAAGATGATCCGCGCGCAGCGGTGCATCCGCCAGAACAGCATGCCGATGCGGTTCTCCGGCGACTTGGCGAACCCGCGATCCCAGAGGAGCAGCTCCCAGTAGAGGGCCCAGCCCTCGGTCCAGAAGGGCGTGTTGAAGAGGCGGCGGTACGTCTTGTGGCGCGCGGTCATGTACCCCTGAAGGTGATGCCCGGGGATCAGCTCGTGGAAGACGGTGGCGCGGGCGAAGTGGATGTTGTTGCCTCGCATGCTCATCATCTTGGCCTCGTGCGGCATCGTGTTGGTGGGGTAGGACACGATGATCATTTCGCCGCCGAGGAAGAACGGGTTCACGAGCTGGCGCTCGGGCGACATCATACTCATGCGCCACGAGTCGCGGCAGAGCGGGGGCACCGTCACCAGGTCGTGCGCGTCCACGTAATGGATGGCTTCGAGCGCCAGATCGCGGATCAAGGCGGGTTGCTTGCCGGGCTCGACGTGCCGCGTCTTGACGTGCTCGAGGGCGGCGCGCCAGTCGTCGCCGAGGCCCATCGCCCGTGCGGCTTTCTTCATCTCGTCCTCGCACCAGCGGAGCTCCCGGCGCGCCAGCTCGATCAGCTCTTCCGGTAAGTAGGCGATCATCTCGGACTTCAGCTCGCTGAGCAGGGCCTCGCGACCGATCGGGGTGCCGACGATCTCCTGGTCTCTCTGGAGAGCTGGGCCGGGCGACTCCTCCCGGCCCGAGCCTGGTCCCGGTCCGCCGCCTCCGGGGCCACCCCCTCGGCGGCGACCCGGTCCAAATCCCGAGTCCTGCGCCGAGCCCGCGTCCGAGGCGCCGAACCGCTGGCGGAGGAAGCCGGCGTACCCCTGGAGGGCCTGGTCGGTCGCCTTGTACGGCTCCTGCATCCACCAGGTGAAGAGCGGATCATAGCCGTCATAAAAGCCGAACCAGCCGCGCAGGGTGCCCCGCAAGCCCTCGACGGCCGTCAGCGCGCGGTTGGCGGTCGTCCGCTTTGGACCGGACTTCCCTCGAACCTCGCGCTCCAGCGCGCGCCGCGCCTCGGTGATCTCCTTGGTCAGCCGGGTCAAGTCTCCGGCGACCTTCGACCAGTCCCTGGGCTCGAGCGCCCGACGCGCCTCGTCCAGTTCGAGGATCGTCCGCGCGAAGGGGACCAGCGGATTTGTCTCGGCGCGCTGCTTGGCACGGAGGTCCAGCTGCCGCAGCTCGTGGGCCAGGTGGTTCTTGAGGAGGAGGTAATCGACCTTGCCGTCCTGGCTGAGCCGGTCGAAATCCAGCGAACCGATCCGGTCGAGCCATTGCTCGGTGAAGTCGCGGACCCGCTCGTCACGCCGCGGCGAGACCGGCGGCGGCGCGGACCGCATCAGGCTGCCCCGGTCGGCCTCGTAGCGCTCGATCGCGCCGCGGAGCTCGCTCCGGTCGCCGTTGAGGTCCGCCAGGTCCAGGGACAGGCGGGGATGTTCGACCTTGGGCGTGCGCACGGCTCCGGCTCGGTTGTCGGCAAGCACCCGCGTCGTGGACTCGTCGCGTCGCGGTCCTGGACTGCCTTCCTTCGCGCCGTCCCCCAGCAGGTGGCGCACGAAGAACTCGTGCATCCGGCGCTGGCCATAGGCCCCGCCCATGCCGTGGTTGGCGTTGGGGACGACCAGCAGTTCGAAGTCCTTATTGGCCTGGATCAGGGCGTCGACCAGCCGCATCGTCGACTCGGGCGGGACGTTCGTGTCCATCTCCCCAACGATCAGCAGCAGCTTGCCGCGGAGCCGGTGGGCGTTGTCGATGTTGGACGACTCGGAATACCAGGGCCCGACCGGGTAGCCCATCCACTGCTCGTTCCACGAAGCCTTGTCCATCCGGTTGTCGTGGCATCCGCAGGCGGAGACCGCAACCTGATAGAACTCAGGATGGAACAGCACGCCGGCCGTCGCATTCTGCCCTCCCGCGGAGACGCCGGTGATCCCCACTCGGGCCAGGTCGTAGTACGGGTATTTCCGGGCCACGGCCTGATGCCAGAGGATGCGGTCCGGGAAGCCGGCATCCTTGAGGTTGTGCCAGCACACGTCGTGGAACGCCTTGGAGCGATTGGCCGTACCCATGCCGTCGATCTGGACCACGATGAAGCCCAGGTCCGTCAGCGAGGCGAACCGCCGGGCCGCGCTGAAGGTCTTGGGAACGAAGGAGCCCTGCGGGCCAGCGTAGATCTGCTCGATGACCGGGTAGACCTTGTGGGGATCGAAGTCCTTGGGCCGGCAGATGATGCCCCAGATGTCCGTCTGGCCATCGCGGCCCTTGGTGACGAACACCTCCGGAGGCTGCCAGCCGGAGGCTTTCAGCGCCGTGATATCAGCCTCCTCGAGCTTGCAGGCCAACTTCCCGTCGGAGGTTCGCCGCAGCTCGTGGACCGGGGCCTGGTCCACGCGGCTGTAGGTGTCGATGAGAAAGCGGCGATCCGGCGAATACTGGACCGAGTGGCTTCCGTTGCCGTCGGTCAGCGCGACCAGGCCGGTCCCGTCGAAGTTCACGCGGTAAGAGTGCACGAAATACGGATCCTGGCTCGAATTCTTGCCGCCGGCGCGGAACCAGACCTGGCGCTTCGCCTGGTCGATGAAGTCGATGCCCCGGACGACGTACGACCCCCTCGTGACCTGGTTCTTGATCACACCGGTCCTGGCGTCGATCAAGTAGAGGTGCCGCCAACCGTCGCGCTCGGAAGCATAGAGGAGCTCATCCGACCCATCCAGCCAGGTGACGGTACTCAGTCCCACGGCCTCCCGATGGGCGGTCCAGATGAAGGTGTCGCTCTTCTCGTCGATGAGGTTGAAAGCCTCGCCGGTGCACGTATCGATCCGAATCAGCCGGTAGCGCTGGTGCCCACGGTCGATCTTTTCATAGGTGACGTGTCGCCCATCCTTGTCCCAGTGGAGTCGCGGTGTTTCGTAGTCGATCCGGTCGACCTGAGGCTTGATGGTCTTCTTGGCAGCGACGTCGAAGAGGTTGAGCTCATACGCTGGGAACTTGTCGCCGGGCAGGGGATAGGGGCGTGACCGGAGCCTGGCTCGGCCGCCGCCCGGGGGCGACGATTGGATCAAGTAAACATCCTTGCGATCGCCCGGCTCGACGCGGAAGGCCGCGAGAGTCTTCGAGTCGGGCGACCACGAGAGCCGCTCGTAGGCCAGGCCCGCCTTGCCGTCCCGGCTGAGCTGAGTCGCCCCGAAGAGGTTGCCCAGGGAGTAGACGAAGACGTTCTGGTCGTGGACATAAGCCAGCGACCGACCGTCGGGCGCGAGGACGCACCCCCGGCCGGGGCCCTGCCAACCCGCGTCATCTTGCGGGCCCCCAGATCGCCGTGCCGGATTCACGCCCCTCGTCTCCTCGGCCGAGGAGCGCGCGGGCGCCGTCGCGCTGGCCCTGATCCGAGAACACTTATAAGAATCGAGCCGACACATCCAGGTCGCGTTTCCCAGTCGGAAGCGGATCGCCTGCGCGTCGTCGAGGAACTCGATATCGTCGAAGGGGAGGCGGTCCGCTCGGTACGTTTGGCCCTCAACCGCCTTCGAGAGGGCGGCGGCGAGCTTGTCGTGGTCGAAGGCCGGCGCACGCGTGCCGCGGTCGGCATCGACCAGAATGAACTCCTTGGCCCCGCCGGGGAGGTCGTTGCGATACCAGAACCGGGAGTCGTGGTGGAACCAGTGCGGCGCGATCCGAGCCTTGAAGACCAGCCTGTCGAACGCGTTGGGCCGGGGCGCCCGCTGCTGGGGCTGGGGCCCAGACCAGGGATCCCCGGGCGGAGGAGCGAAGTCCTCATCGGCGCCGGCCTCCGGCTCCCCCTGCCGGTTCAACGGCGCGTCGGCCCTGCCGAGGGTCGCGAGGCTGCCCAAGGACCAGAGAAGCAGCGCGAAACCGAAGAGGAGCGGGCCGAGTCTCGGCGGATTCATGGGGAAGTCTCCTGGAGGAGGGGGCTCCGTCCCCCGGCTGCGCCGGGGATCGCCGGACGGAGCCGGCTCCTACTCGCCGTTGCCGACCTCGACCGTGACGGCCGCGACGATGGGCGCGGTCTGGTCCGGACCCTTGATCAGCTCGAGGCGATCGATCGTCTCCTTTTTCTTGGGGTAGACGGCCAGGTAGCGGAGTTGCTGGTCGCGGAGCTTGAAGGCGAGCTTCGAACCCGGGACGTCGACGACGCGGATGTAGTCGGCGAAATGGACCCCGTTCTCCAGGGGATGATCCTCGACGGAGCCGTCGGCGTAGTGGAGGCGGACGATCATCGAGACCGAGCCCTTGCTCCCGCCGGGGTAGCCCCAGCCGCTCACGCCGCTGAGGAGGTGGATCGCGCGCGCCGGAGAATGGCAGGGAAGCACCACGGCCCTGGGCATCCGGGGCGGGAACTGGCCCTGGGGCCCATGGAGCAAGATCACGTTCGGGTTGCGGTCGCCGCGGGGGTCGACCAGCAAGAACGGCACGCCGTCGACGCTCTTGGGCGACCAGTCGCTGAAGATCAGGCGCTCGAGCGTCGCGTCGGCGTCGTAGAACATGCCGCGGGTGCTGACGATCGTGGCCGCCTTGCGGAGATCCAGCGGGAGATACTTGCCGCGATGGGTCAAGAACGCCAGGAGGTCCTTCAACTGGGCCTGCGTGAGCTGCTTCTCGAACCCTTCGGGCATCAGCGACTTCTTCGAGGCGACCATCTCGTCGATGTCCTCACGGAGGACCACCTGGCGCTTGCCGTCGGCGTCGAGCAGCTCGACGGTGGTCCGGGTCTCCGCGGCCAGGAGACCGGTGATCACGCGGCCGTCCGTCGTGGCGACCGTGTACGCGATGAAGTTGCCCTCGACGGAGCGGCTGGGGTCGAGGATATGAACCAGGAGTTCATCGCGCGGGACGGCGGCGACGCCCGAGAGGTCGGGACCGACCTGGCCGCCCTCGTGGCCATGGCGGTGGCACTTGGCGCATTGCTGGTCAAAGACGAGCTTACCCTGGACCGGGTCGCCGCCGTCCCGGACCTGAGGCAGGAGTCGTTCAACGACCTTCTGTCGGTCGGAGTCGGGGAGTCCGCCCCCGCGCTGGAACAGCCGCCGCGCGCGGCGGGCGATCGCCGGATTGGGGTGGCCGGCCAGGGATTGCTGCTGGTCCAGCGCCAGCTCGGAGACACGGAGCTGGTTCTGCTCCAACGCCGTGACCAGGGCTGTGGTCCAGTCGGCGCGGCGGAGCAGGACCCGGATGACCTGGGCCCGCGATGCCGGCGTCAAGGACGGCAGCCGCTCCAGAAGCGCCGCTCCCGCCCCCGGCGCCGACCCGGCCGAGACGGCATCGATCAGGCCAGTGGCCAGCTCCGGCGGTGTGCGCAGGCTGATCAGGGCCAGCAATTGACGCGCGATCTCGTCGCTCGACGCGCGGAGTTCAACCAGTTGCTTGGCGGCCTCGATCCGCCGCCGGTCGGGGAGCGAGCCGTCCTGGGCAGCCGCCAGGAGCGATCCAGCCATCTGGGCGTTGAGGGTGTCGAGGATTCCGCTGCCCCAGTGGCCCACCAGCCGGCCGAGCTGCCCCCGGGCCGCCGAGGGGAGTTCCAGGGCAAGCTGTTGGACTGCCTCGGCTGTCGCAGGATCGAGCTGAGCGGGCCGGTCCTTGGGCCACCCCTTGGCCAGCCCGCGCAGTACGGCCTCGTCGACGGCGGGCTCGCCGCCGCGGAGGGCGACCAGGAGGGCGCCGGCCTGATCGGTGGGACCGCCGCGGGCCCAGTGCTCGGCCACCCGCTCGACGATCCGCAGCACCTCCGGTTCGGGGCGCCGGCCGCCGGCGCGGGCGACCATCGCCTTGAGGAAGCCGAGGTCGTTGCGGGCCGCCGCGGTGGTCGCCGCGTCCGCCAGCCATCGGTCGTCGTGGACCAGCCCCTTCCGGAGGGCGTCGGCCAGCGCGCCCGCGACTTCGGCCGACGGCGGCTGATCCGCCAGGGCCAGCAGGGCCGCCAGGCGGACCTGCCCATCGGGGTCGGCCAGCAGTCCCGCGGCCAGGACGGCCCCGGCCGATGCGGCGTCGTGCGGCAGGACTTGCACCGCGTTGCGCCGCACCCCCGCCGAGGGATGCTTGAGCGCAGCCGTCGCCGTGTCCCGCGCCGTCGGGGTCGAGCCGTCGAGCGCGCCCAGTCCGTGGAGGGCCCAGAGCGCGTGGATCACCCCGGTGTTGAGGCCAATCGCGTCGACCGAGCGATCCTTGGCCCGCTCGATCAAGGCGGGGACGACGTCCGTCTTCCCCCGCTCGACCAGCAGCCGCTGCGCCTGCAACCGCCAGAACTGGTTGTCCTGCCCCAGCGCGGCCAGCAGCCCCTGGGGATCGCCGGGATCCAAGACCGGCTGGACACCGGCAGGAGCCTGGGTGAAGACAACCCGATAGATTCGCCCGTGGGTCTTGTCGCGGAGCGGCGTCTCGTAGGCGTTGCCCCGGCCGGTCTTGAAGCCGCGCGGCGTGGGGTTGTGCTGGACGATGTAGTTGTACCAGTCGATGACCCAGACCTGGCCGTCGGGGCCGACTTCCGCTGCAATGGGCGCCGTCCATTCGTCGTCGCTGGCCAGCAGGTTCCAGCCGTAGTACGCCGCGACGTCGCTGCCGCGGCGCCCGAGCGTGAAGGCGGCCACGAGGTGGCCGGTCGGCTCGGCGACGAAGGCGGTCTGGTTCCAGTACTGGGGCGGGTAGGTCCGCGCGGTGTAGAGGGCGTGCCCGGCCCCGGCCGTGAACCCCCCGTGCCAGTCCACCTGGCGGACCCGGTCGGTCACGGGGAAGAACTCATAGGAAGGAGCGATGTTGGTCAAGACGTGAGGCGCGAGGCCGCGGACGGCCTCGTAGTAACGGTTGGGGATGGGCAGATAGACGCTCGGGCACCCATTGGCGGTCGAGCCGAAGACCAGCCCATCCTCGCTGAAGCCCACTCCCCACGAGTTGTTGTTGGTGCTCCGGAGGACCTCCAGCTTGGAACCATCGGGCTTGAACCGGTAGAACGCCTGATCGAATCGGTGCCGCTCGCCGCCGACGGTCCCGCGGAAGCCGGAGTAGCCGACAATCCCCCAGATCCAGTTGTCCAGGCCCCAGCGCAGGTTGCTCGGGCCGGCGTGCGTGTCGCTGGTGCCCCAGCCTGTGAACAAGACCTTGCGCAGGTCGGCCCGGCCGTCGCCGTCAGTGTCCTTCAAGAACAGGGTCTCGGGCGCCTGGAGCACGATCAATCCCCCGTCGGCGCAGAGCAGGCTCGTGGGGACGTTCAGCCCCTCGGCGAAGACCCGGAACGAGTCGGCGCGGCCGTCGCCGTTGGTGTCCTCGCAGACCGTGATCCGATCCCGGCCCGGGGCGCTGGGGTGTTTGGTATTGGGATAGTCGAGGGTCTCGGCGATCCAGAGCCGGCCGCGGTGGTCCCAGGTCATGCAGATCGGTTTATGGATCTGGGGCTCGGCGGCGAACAGCCGCGGCTCGAAGCCCCGAGGCACGACCAGATGCCGCATCGACTCCTCGGGCCCGACAGGTCGCTGCATCCGGCGGATCGGCTCGCCCTGCGTGCCCCATTGCCGGCCCGGCAGGTAATTGGGGATGTCGACCGGCGACTCGTCGTAGGAGAACGGGGGGAGTCCTGCGGCCACGCGACCGCGGCTGTCGAAGACTTCACCCTTGTGGGCGGCCCAGCGGATGCCGCGCTCGACCAGGTCGTGGAATCCCGGGTTCTGCCAGGTCCGCCCGTCATGGCCGTAGGCCGTGTAGAAGACCCGCCCCTTGCCCTGGGTCCGGACCCAGGTCCAGGGCTCCTCGCCCTGACCCTCCGGGCGGACCTGGAGGACGTGGCGATCCTGGTCGTTGTGCTTGTGATGCACGTAGGTCTCGTCCCAGGTGCGGAATGGCTGGAAGCCCTTCATGATCGGGTGGGACGGGTCGACGGTCCTGGTCTCGAATCGCCCCGTGTCGTGGCGCAGGAACTGGGCGCCGACCAGGGCGATGTACTTCTCCGAGTTGAGGAAGCAGTACGAGGCGCAATGGAGCGGCACGAATCCGCCGCCCCCCTCGACGTACTCGAGCAACGCCTTCTCTTGGGCAGGGCGGATCCGGGTGAGGTTCGCATAGATGATCAGGGCGTCGTACCGCGCCAGCGTCTGGCGGTCCAGGTCCTCCAGGTTCTCGGTATAGGTGACCCGGATGCCTCGTCCCGCCAGGACCGGGATCAGTTGGGCGGCCCGCTCGGCCGGGCGGTGGTGGCCCTGATCTCCCAGGAACAGCACGTTGAGGGTGCGCCCGGAGTCCCCGCTGACTGCTTGAGGGGGGCCGACGGCACCGAGCGAGATCGTCGTGATGGTCAGACCGAGGGACGTCGCGAGGGTGAGCATTCGAGCCATCGGAGCGGGTCTCGGGAGTTTCTGAGTTGCCAGTCGCCAGGCGATCTAGAATTCGTTCGATCATTTCTTCGAGGCGGCCCAGACCGTGACTGTGAGTTCGCGGATCGTCAGGGTCTTGCACTCGTCGCTCTGCGTGTTGGCGCCGAAGAGCCCGACGTACAGGTCGGTTTCCCGATCGAGGAAATCGGGGTGGGCGATGGTGAGCGTGGTGGAACTGCGGCGGGTGAGGTTGTCGACGTCCAGCGAGTACTGCCCGCCGCGGCGTCGCAGGGTCAGCCGCAGGTCTTCACGGGTCTTCGTCAGGCCGACTTCGTAGAGGTCCGAGTCGCGGCCGCCGCAGTTGTTGACCAGGAACAAACCATACGTATCCGGTTGGGGCCAACTGATCAAGCCCCCGCGGATGTTGCGATTACTGCTCGACCCGGCGTAGAGCCCGAACTGACCAACCTCCTTCAGCCCGGGGATGCTGGGGATCGTCGCGCAGATCTCGAAGTCCTCCGTCCCGGTGAAACCCAGGTCGGCGAGCCGGACTCCCAGGTATTCGCCGGTCGACATCCGGTCTTGAGTGTTGATGTCACTGCGGGTGGTGGTCAGCTCCAGGGCATGCTGATCGGGGCGGAGCTGCAAATGGGGATCGTGTCGGGGCAACGCATCGCCGGTGCCGGGGAGCCGATGGGTCAGGCCGATCCCCTGACCGTCGGCGTCGAGGAGCGGGCCCGGCACGGGACCGGTGAAGTCCAGCCGGAGGGTCCGGGGAGTCAGGACCGGCGGCGGCTCGATGGCCCGGACGTACCTCACCTGCCGGTCCTCCGTCCCGGACGACGCGCTGGCGACAGTGCTGCCGTCGAGCCGGGCTGTCTGATCCTGTCGGATGGTCACGCCGGCAGCAGGGGGGCGGGTGGAGGCCAGGGGGAACGCCGCGACTTCACCGGTGAAGACGCGGAGGAGGGTCGCCCCCGTTTCGTCGACGGACAGCCCGAACTCGGTGCCGAGGTCGACGACCTTGAAGTGGTTGCGGGTCAGGACGGTGAACCCCCGGGCGTGGGCCGGCACGCGCGCCGTGATGGTGCCCTGGAGGAGCCGGGCGGTGGTCCCCGAGACCAGCTCGAGGCCGGCGGGGCCCTGGAGGATGACGCGTGCGCCGCAGTCGAACTCGATCTCGGCCAGGCCGCGTTCCAGGCGCAGCTCCTTGCCGGCTTGCATGTCCCGACCGGGCCGGTTCCCGGTCGGAGCCCACCGGCAGTCCTGGGCGTTGACCATCCAGGCGACGTTCCCGCCTGTCGATCGGCCGACGACCGAAGACGTGGGACGGGAGGCACGGTTGGGGCGGCCGATGGCCAGCCCGGCGACCAGCGTCGCAGCAATCGCGGCGGTTCCGGCAAGCCCCAGCCCCCACCCCCCGATTCGGGCGAAGCGGCCGGCCCGCGGGCCGGCGCTCGACTCCCGGCCCACGGACTCCTTCGGCTGGGACCCAATCTGACCGAGGACGGCATCGGCCGCCCTGCGGGCGCGGACGGCGAAATGGAGCTCCGTGTGGTGGTGGAAGTATTCCGCGAACTGCCGGCGCGCCGCGGGGCTCTCGAGCAGGTACGCCTCGAGGCGACGGAGCTCCGGTTCCTCGATGAGGCCCGAGCAATAGGCGTCCACAAGGTCCAGGAATTCGGCGGTGAGACCGGTAGGGCCGCTGCCGCTCATGCCATTCCCCCCTGCGCCAGCGAGCGGCGCACGCACTCGAACAGCGCGCGGCGGATCCGCCGCAACGAGTTGTGGATGCTCTGGGTCGACCGGCCCCGCGCCACGGCCACGTCCCGGATGTCGATCGAGCGCCCGTAGCAGGTCTCCAGCAGGTCCAGGTCGCGGTCCCGCAGCTTCTTCATGCAGCCCGCCAGCGCATCGCGCCGCTCCTCGAGTTGTTCCTGCTCCAGATCTTCCTGGGCCTCGATCAGGGCCAAATTGAGCTCATCAGTGAAATAGAGCCGATTCCGGCTCCGCGCCCGCAAGAAGTTCAAGACCTCATACCGCGCCACCCCGCAGGCCCAACCGACGAAGCTTCGTGCCGGGTCGTACTGGTCGAGCTTGTCCCAGAGCACCAGGCTGGTCTGCTGGAACAAGTCGTCGGCGTCATCCAGGTCGCGGACCAGCGAGTAGATGTAACTGAAGAGCTGGGTGTGGTGCTCAGCCAGCCGCGCGGCGAACTCGGCCTTCTGGTCGCTCGTCCGGGGCGAGCGCCCCGGCAGCTCCACCGGACACGGTGCCCCTGTCCCCAACCGCGTATACACCGCAGGATCTCCTCAGAAGCCGCCCCTGGCCGCTCAAGACTCCCTCTAGTATTCCGCCGCGCCGGTCGTTTTGTAATCCGGCACTCCTGGAGGAATCCCTCCTGGTCGCCCGATTCCACGCCGGCACCGACCGAACGAACTCCTGGATTGCCCGGGACCTGCGGCCAGTTCGCCAAGGGGCTCCGCTCGCCCAGGCCAGAACCGAAAATGAGGCCGCCGTGATTTTTTCGCGTTACAATACCCCGACACTGGCTGATTCTAAGTGAGGGGACATTCCGGTCCCGTTCCCGAGGGATCGATCCCCCATTCCATCGCCCTGGCTTTCGTTCTCTTAGATTCTTCGTCCCAATTCGTGGCAGCGGCGCGTGACGCTGGACCGTCACGTCCGCAAGGGCTCTCCCGGAGGAGCGATCATGGGTTCACGCACGCGCGGCGGTTTCACCTTGATCGAACTGTTGGTCGTGATCGCGATCATCGCTGTGCTGATTGCACTCTTGCTCCCCGCCGTCCAGTCGGCGCGGGAGGCAGCGCGGCGGGCCCAGTGCGTCAACAACCTCAAGCAGATCGGCCTGGCGGTCCACAACTACCACAGCGCGATCAACTCGTTGCCCTGGGGGGATGGGCCGTGGTGGATCGAGTGGTCGGCCCATACGCTCTTGCTTCCCTATATCGAGCAAGGGCCGATCTACAACGCGATCAACTTCGTGGACACGCAGCCCTTCGGCCAGACCCCGATGCCCAACGATAACCCGGCCAACACGACGGCGGAGTACCGGGTGATCTCCGGATTCCTCTGCCCCTCGGACCAGGATCGCCTGACCTCTCCCGACGGGCACAACAACTACATGGCCAATTCCGGCTCGGCCCCCAACTGCGACTATGGCGGCAACGCCTGGGCACCGTCCTGGAACGAGCCGGCCGCCGGGCCGTTCATCTACTCGTCGAACGGCGTGGACACCGGACCACCCGGCTTTGGCGGCAGTTTCGTCAATATCGCCGGGATCACTGATGGAACGAGCAACACGGCCGCGTTCAGTGAGCGGGTCAAGGCGATCGGGTCGACGATCAACCCCGGCACCAGCGCCCCGTTCGACCCGGGCATCCCGACGGCGTCGCTGTCGGTCCCGCCCGCGGTCCCCAACACCCAGGAGGCGACGCCCCAGGCGTACTACCAGATTTGCAAGGCGACCCCACCGACGCCGGCGCCCAACAACCAAGATCAGGCGAGCGTCAACGGCAACGATGACAACATCTCCGGATCCACGTGGGTCACGGGCCAGCCGGTCAACACACGCTACATCCATGTCATGCCGCCCAACACCTGGAGCTGCCGCTCGGGACTCCAGATCGCCCACGTGGCCAGCAGCCACCATCCCGGCGGCGTGAACGTCCTGTTCTGCGACGGCTCGGTCAAGTTCATCAAGGCGACCGTGAACATTCAGACGTGGTGGGCCGTGGGCTCCAGGGCCGGCGGCGAGGTGCTCTCCTCCGATCAGTATTGACCGGCTGGACGGTTGGGAGCCGCGGCACCGCGGTCGCTCCCGGCGGCTGGTTGCGGGGACCGATCCCCTGGCCGCGGACCGCGTGATCCTGCCGGAAATCGAACTTCTTGGGCGGATGGAAGCCATGATCGTTTTGCGGCGGCGCAACGCCTTCTTGCTGACGATGTGCTTGTGGACCCTGCCCGCGAGCTCGGGTTGTGGCGACGGCAAGCCCAGCATCGATACGTCGCTGAACGAGGCGACCGTCACCGGGGTTGTCTCCGTCAAGGGCGTACCCGCCACGGGAGGGACCATCCTATTCAATCCTAGTAACTCCGGGCGAATCGTGGCCACGCGGACCGCCGAGATCGGCCCGGATGGACGGTACACGATCAAGACCTACACCGGGGACAATCAAGTCACCTTCGGCGGCGAGATTGCCCAGAAGCACATGGGCCTCGGGCTCATGAAGGAGTACGCCAGTGTCAAGGCCGGAGAGAACACGATCGATTACGACCTGATGGGGGCGGGGAGCAGTCAAAAAGCAGCGACTTTTGACCTGACGAAGAAAGGTCAACGGCGGAGGGGTTGAGCTGCGGGAAGTCCCCCTTGAGAGCATGCGACGGGTGCGATGGTGATCGGCTCCCGCCCACACGACAGGAACGCCGTCCCGATGCGACGGGTTCGGGTCTGGGGTCTGGTCGCGCTGGCCCTGGTCGTCTCCATAGGCAGCGGAGGCGCCTGGCTGGCGGCCCGCGGACGCACCGACCCGGACCGGCTCTGGGCCGAGGCCGAGCGCGCATTCCTCGCCGGCCATTGGGACCGCGCGCGCGGCGCGCTCAGGACCCTCCAGGGAATCCGGCCCGCGAGCCCCCTGGACTGCATGCTCAACGCTCAGCTCGCCACCGCGGAGGGCCGCTTCGACGACGCCCTCGCCGCGCTGGGACGGATCCCCGACGCCCACGCGATCGCCGGCCAGGCCCACTTGCTCGCGGGCCGGATCGAGCGGCAGCGCCGGCGCTTGAGGAAGGCGGAAGCCGCCTTCCGCCGGGCCCTCGCGGTCAAGCCCGACCTGGTCGAGGCACACAAGGAACTGATCTACATCCTGGGCATCCAGTCCCGCCGCCGCGAGGTCGATGCCGAGTTCCTGGCACTCGCCCGGTTGACCCGGTTGACTCATCACGATCTGTTCACATGGGCTCTCACTCACTTCACCCACTGGAACCCCGACATCGTCGCCGACCTCGACGCGTTCATCAAGGCCGACCCCGAGGACCGGTACAGCCGGCTGGCGGTCGTCGAGCTGCTCCTGGAGCGCCCCGAGGTCGAGTCGTACATCGAGAGGATCCTCCGGCCACTCCCCGGCAACGATCCCGACGCGACGGCGCTGCGGATCAACCTGGCGTTCAACCTCGGTCACTACGACCAGGCCGAAACGCTGCTGGCCTCGGCGCCCGCGAATCACCCCCGGATCGCCCGGATTCGCGGTGAGATGGCGCTGCGGCGCCACGACCTCGATGGGGCCATCCAGCATTTCCGGGCGGCCCTCAGCGGCGAGCCCTATGACCGCGTCTCGCCCATGCAACTGGCCCAGGCGCTTCGTTTGAAGGGGGACGAGGCGGCGGCCAGGATCCACCTCGACCGGGTGCAGCGCCTCAATCGGCTCTATAACCTGATCATCCGCATCCGCTCGCCGAAGCGCGAGAACCAGGTCAGCGACCTGGCCGAGCTGGGCACGGCCTGCGAGGACGCCGGCCTGCTCGCGGAAGCCAGAGGCTGGTATACCCTGGCCATCACGATCAACCCTCTCGATGCCTCTGCCCAGGAGTCCCTGCATCGCCTGGGCCGATCGACCGTCCCTGCCCCGCCGCCACCGCCGTTCCTGGGAGCACGACCGTGATGATTCCTTGGAAACGGCTCTTCCGTTTCGCCGCCAGGCGTGGAATGATGATCGGTCCGCTGTCTCCACGATCGCCCCTGTGCCGAAGGCCCTCTCATGGATGTCGCTGGCGCCGCACAGTATCCCGCGCATGAGTATCGAATCGTCCGAAGCCATCCCGCCGGGCACCGGAGGGCCCGAAGGATCGCGATCGAGAATGGGGTGCCTATCGATGAGACCGTCACGATCTTCAGGGCGAAGGAGGAGCAGAAGCTGGCAGGGACGAACGCGCATGCATGCTATTTGTCTCTGCGGAAACTCAATCCCAATGCCATGGTCCGTTTCGAGGAGCTTTTCCCGGGCGGCCGGGCTTCCATCACGATGCACCGGAGCGTATTCTTGAGCGATGAGGCGATCGTCGCTCATCTCGCGCATGAACTCCACGAAGTCCGGGGACTCAAGGAAGCGTTCGCCGAGGCGGGTGGATGGATGCGAGCCAGGGATTTCGACCAACTCATTCGTGCGGGCAAGAAGGGCAATCTGCACGATCAAGCCTGGGATGAGGCCAATCGCCTCGTCGAAGCGATGAGGGCACGATCCAAGGCCCCGGATTGAGTTTCCGCCGAGTTGGCAAGCATCAGTCTTCTGGACGGATGTATACAAATGAATCGAAGCGTTAAGAATCTCTTACGCATTCATAGGTTCTACCAATTTACTGAAGCCGAGTTGTTCGGTCGGTTCGTCGACTACGCCCTCACGGACCCACTTGAAGAGTTGATGACGAGCATCCCGCCGGAGTACTGGCCCCGATTTCGCGATTGGATCGATGGGTTTCTCCCCGGCCTTGATGAGATCATCCGTCTGGGATCGGGTCCTCTGTCCGAGCACGAGAAGGCTACGATCCGAGCGATCTCCGATTGGCTGCATCGACACCTTGGCCAGCAGGAATCGAATGTCCGGGAAGCAGGTGCGTCGTTGAACGGTCCCCGCGAAGCCGACCGGGCTGAGGCGTTCAGCGAACAGGGACTGCCCATTCCATAAGGTCTCCTCACACGACCTCCTGAATGACCTTCCCCTCGACGAAGGTCAAGCGTTCGTTGCGGCCGAGGTGGGGATAGGTCAGTTTGTGCTGGTCGAGGCCGAGCAGGTGCAGGATCGTGGTGTGGACGTCGCGGAAGTGATAGGGTTTCTCGACGGCTCGCAGCCCGATGGCGTCGGTGGCGCCGACGGCCTGGCCGCCCTTGACGCCGCCGCCGGCCATCCACATGGTGAACCCGATATTGTGGTGGTCGCGGCCCCGGCCGGATTCCGCCTCGGGTGAGCGTCCGAACTCGCCGCCCCAGAGGACCAGCGTGCTCTCGAGCAGGCCGCGGCGCTTCAGGTCCTTGAGCAGCCCGGCGATGGGCTTGTCGGTCTCGGCCGCCTTGCGGCGGTGGTTCTCCTCGATGTCGTTGTGCGCGTCCCACTGCATGTTCCCCGGCCCGCCGCCGGAGACCACGCAGACGAAGCGGACGCCGTCCTCCACCAGCTTGCGCGCCAGCAGGCAGCGCCGGCCGTAGTCGTTGGTGGGCTCGACGCCGACGCCGTAGAGGTCGAGCGTCTCCCGAGGCTCCCGCGAGAGGTCCAGGACCTCGGGCGCCTCGGTTTGCATGCGGAAGGCCAGGTCGTAGGCGTTCAGCCGCGCGTGGAACTCGTGGTCGTCGGGGTCGAGCGTCGCCTCGTTCAGCTCGCGGATCAGCCGCAAGGTGCGCCGGCGCTGGTCCAGCCGGACGCCGGCCGGCAGCTCCAGGTTCAGGACCGGGCGATTGCCGGGGCGGAACATCGTCGGCTGATAGACGGCCGGCAGGAAGCCGTGCATGTACATCGGCTGGCCGGCCTCGAGGGCGCCCTTGGGGTCGGGCATCACCACGTAGGCCGGCAGGGAGTTGCTCTCCGACCCCAGTCCGTAGCAGACCCAGGAGCCCATGCTGGGGAAGCCCGGGACCAGCCGCCCGGAGAAGAGCTCGTATTGCGCGGCCGAGTGGACGACCATGTCGCCGTGACAGGACCGGATCACGGCGATGTCATCGATACAGCCGGCAAGCTGCGGGAACAGGTCCGAGACTTCGACGCCGCTCTCCCCGGACTTCCGGAACGTGCGCCGGGTGCCGAGCAGCCTGGCGTTCTTCCGGACGAACTGATACTTGGCCTCGCCAAACTCCTTGGGCCGGGGCTGCCCATGGAGCTGGTTCAACAGCGGCTTGGGGTCGAAGGTCTCCAGGTGGCTCGGGCCGCCGGCCATGAAGAGGAAGATGACGGCGCGCGCCTTGGCGGCATGATGGGGCGGCTTCGGAGCCAGGGGATCGACCGTGCCGGCACGGAGCTGCTCCTGGTCGAGCATCGCGGCCAGCGCGAGGCCGCCGAACCCACAAAACCCGTCGCGGATGAACTCGCGGCGCGTGCGTGTCGGGCGGACATGAGGACAAGAGCCGGCGTCAGGGAACATAGAGGAACCCATTGAGGTTGAACAGGGCCAGGGTGAATTCTCGGAGCGGTTGCTCGCGGAGGAACTCGAGCGCGAGTGCGCGCTCAGCCGGAGTGGGGAGCCGCCCCAGGGCCAGCAGGTAGGCGCGCGGGACCACGCGCTCCGGTTCGCCGCCGGTCTCGGCTTCGAGGCGGCGGGCGAAGGCCGCCGCCAGGTCGTTGGAGAGCCGGCCGTTGAGCAGCTCCAGCGCCTGCGGCGCGTGGGTGCTCGACTCGCGGCGCGGGCAGCTCGTCAACAGGGCCGGGGCGTCGAACGTCTCCAGGAACGGGAGCCGCAGGTTCCGCTTGGCGATCAGGTAGATCGAGCGACGATCGTGTGCGGTCGCGTCGCGGGCGACCTGCCATTGCGACGGCTTGTAGAGGAGCTGCACGATCTCCGGGTCGACCGGCACCATGACGCTCGGACCGCCGAGCCGGGCGTTCAATCGTCCCGAGACCGCGAGCATCGCGTCGCGGATCTCCTCCGCCTCGAGTCGCCGGCGCGCGAAGCGCCAGAACAACCGATTCTCGGGGTCGTCGCGCAGGGCTTCGCGGTGGGCGGGGTCAGGAGACCCGCGCCCAACGCGGCTCGACTGCCGGTAGGTGCTGCTCAGGAGGATGAGGCGGTGGATCGGCTTGAGCCGCCAGCCGTTCTCGACCAGGGTCGCGGCCAGCCAGTCGAGCAACCGCGGATGACTGGGACGATCGGCCTTGGTCCCGAAGTCGTTGACCGTCTTGACCAGGCCCATGCCGAAGTGATGGTGCCAGAGCCGGTTGACGATCACGCGGGCGGTGAGGGGATTGTCCGGGGCTGCCAGCCATCGGGCCAACCGGGTGCGGGGATCGGTGATGTCGGCAGCCAGCTCGGGCAAGTCGTCCGAAACCAGCACGCTCAAGGGTCGGGGACCGACCGGCTCGCCCTTGTTCTCCCAGACGCCTCGTTTCAAGACATGGATGGGAGTCCGATGGGCGAAGTCGTTCGTGGTGGCGGGGATCGTCGCCGGCGGGGGCGGGATCTGGTCCTCCAGGGATTCGATCGCCTGGTTCAAGCGCTCGCGTTCCTTCCCCATGGCGCGCTGGGCCTGCCGCTGAAGCTTCTGGATCGCGCGGCGAATCTTGGTGCTGTTCTCCTCCCAGGCCCGGTAATCGCCTCCCGGGCCGAAGGGGAGATTGTGTTCCTCGGTGGCCGCCAGGTACGCCTGGAGCCGGTAGTAGTCTTTCTGCGGGATCGGCTCGAGCTTGTGGTTGTGGCAGCGCGCACAACCGATCGTCAGGCCCAGGAACGCCGTGCCGATGATGTCGGTGCGCTCGGTCAAGACCTCGTTGCGGCTCAGGACGATATCCGCGTCGCCGGCATTGCGCCGCACCGGGCCGAGCCGGTGGAAGATCGATGCCGTCTGACACTCGGGATCCCCCGGCCCGATCTCGTCACCGGCGATCTGCTCGGCCACGAACCGATCGAATGGCTTGTCCCGGTTGAAGGAGCTGATGACATAGTCGCGGTAGCGCCAGGCATCGGGAATATGGCGGTCGTATTCGAAGCCCTCGGTCTCGGCGAAGCGGACCACGTCCAGCCAGTGCTGTCCCCAACGCTGTCCGTAGTGGGGGCTGCCGAGCAAGCGATCGACGACCCGCGCCTCCGCCTCGGGTGAGGGATCGTTCAGGAACGCCTCGATCTCTTCGGGTGACGGCGGCAAACCGGTGACGTCGAAGCTGACGCGCCGGAGCCACTCGCCCCGCCCGGCCGGCGGCGCCGGCTGCCACCGGCGCTGCTCCAGCCTGGCGAGGATGAAGGCATCGATCGGATTGCGGACCCAAGCGGCATCGTGGACCGGTGGCGGGGCGAGCTTCTTGACCGGCTGAAAGGCCCAGTGGGTCCGGGCTTGCTGCATCGGGGAACTGTCCGTCGGCGACGATTCCCCGGCGACGGCGAAGGGCGCGCCGGCGTTGATCCACCGCTCGAAGTCGGCGATGGTCTGCCCGGGGAGCCTGGGCTTCTTGGGCGGCATCGCCAGGCCGTCCTCGTGCCGGATGGCGTGGATCAAGAGGCTCTCGCCACTCTTGCCGGGGACGACCGCCGGACCGGAGTCGCCCCCCTCGAGGAGCCGCTCGCGCACGTCGAGGCGGAGTCCGCCCCGGAGCTTCTCCGCCTCGGCCGAGTGGCACCGGTAACATTCCGCCTTCAGGACAGGCGCGATCTTCTCCCGGTACAGCCGGACCCCGTCCGGATCGGCGGGATCGGCCGCCCAGGCCGGGGCGATCCCGAGCATCGGCCCGATCAGGAGTGGAAGGAGAAGGCCGACCGTGCGGCCAAGCCGTCGGCGGGGAGTCGGCTTCGGCATGATACCTCACCCTCATCGAACGGACAGTCCTGGGGACGGTTCGAACAGCGGAGATTCTATCAAACTACCGGCGGCCGGCGTAGGGTGGAGCGAGCCGCGAGCCGGCCGGGACCAGCCTCGATCATTCCTTCCGTTTCCGCCCCCGCCCGGGTTTCTTGCGGCCATTCGCGGGAGGAGCGGTGAGGACCTCGCGCCAGACCTCCGGCAGGGCCTCCCAGGCCGATCGATAGGTGGCCTCGAGGGGGACGGGGACGTCGACCTCCGGCGTGAGGAACAAGGGCCTATCGGGCAGAGCATCGCCCACGGCCACTGGCTCGAGGAAGACCTCCGGGATGGGGAAACCCACGTAGGAGACACAGGTCAGGGGCTTGTCGTCAGGCAAGGCGAAGTCTCCCTCGCAATCGCGGCCCCAGATCGCCCGATGGATGCCGCGCGGGTCGCGCGGGGTCGGGGGGAACAGGTCGACAACCAGCAAGTGGACGCCGCCCCGCAGGGCCTGCTCGGCCTTCTGGACGAAGGTACTCAGCTCGGTTTGACTCCCCTTGGTCCCCGGCGAGACGAGCTCCACCATCGCGATGACCCGGTGACCGCTGCGGTGGTGAATGACGACCGCCTTCGCCTTCCTCGCATAGATGTCAATCTGGCCCCGGGCGCGGAACCGGACCTTCGGCGGCGCCGCGGCCAGCGCGATGCCGTCGGGGGCGGATTCCGCCGCGAGCGAGCCCTGCACCGGCAGATTCAAGGTCAGTCCATCCGGGCCCAGACCCCCCGTGATCTGCTCGGACATGGCGTAGTAGCTGCGGGGGAGCAAACCGCGATTCAAGGCGCGTGCGATCTCCTCAATCCACGAGTGGTGAAAGTGGTGGAAGGTTCCGGCGTGCACTCGTGTCCAGCCGTGGATCGGCATGGTTGGTCTCCGCCCGAGCGAGTTCGCCGCTCCAGACTGATGATACCAGACAGCCAGGCCGATCCCAGCCGTCACAGCTCCGACGCCGCCACGGCGAGCCCTTCGTCGGCGAGTTCGTCCTCGGCCGGGCCGGCCGCGGCGGCGAGGGTCTCCTTCCGGCCGGGGAGCCAGAGCGAGCAGACCACCGAGCCGACCCCCAGCACGGCCATCTGGAGATAGACGTCGCGGAGCGTGTGGCCCAACTGCGCCTGGACGACAGCAAGCTGGTCGGGGCTGAGCAGGGCATGAGTCTCGGGCCGGAGTGCGGCGGTGACGTCGATCCCCGAGACCCCGGCCCCGGCCAGTCGATGCGCCAGCTCCCAGCCGAGGGTGGCGCCGAGCAGGCCGACCCCGATCGCGCCGCCGATCGTGCGGAGGAAAATAGCGGCCCCCGTCGCGGCACCCCGCTGGCCCCAGGTCACTGCGTGCTGCACGGCCAGGATGAAGCTCAAGGAGGTCGGGCCCATCCCCATGCCGGTGAGGATCAAGCCGATGACGAAGCAGGTGCGCGACCACTCGGGAACCAGAGCACCCAGCACCAGGCCGAGCGTGCCGACCGTGATGAAGGTCGAACCGACCAGAGCGCCGAAACGGAACCCGCGATGCACCACGGCCCGGGCGGCCACGGCCACGCTGATCGCCCACGAGAGGAATAAGGGCATCAACGCGCGGCCGGCCCAGCGCGCGTCGCCCCCCCGCACCCCCTGAATGTACAGCGGGATGTACGTGTCGATCCCGAAGAGGATGCCGCCGATCAGGCAGCTCCCCACCAGCGACGCGGCGATCGCCGGCCGGGTCATGAGGTCGATGGGGAAGATCGGATCGGCGGCGAAGTGCTCGCGGATCACGAACAGGACCAGGAGTGCGACCGACGCCATCAGGAGACCGGCGGTGATCCTCACTCCATGCTGGGAGCCGTCCAGGACGACCAGCAGCAGCGCGGACAGACCCGCGGTGAGCAATCCCGCGCCGGCCCAGTCGATCGGCGCGACCTGCCGCTGCACCTGGGGTTCGGTCACATACCAGGCCAGCAGGAAGATCGCCACCACCGCGAACGGGACGCTTACCAGGAAGACCCATCGCCAACCGACGTTGTCGGTCAAGTAGCCGCCCAGGATCGGACCGGCCACGCTCGAGAGGCCCCAGACCGCGCTGAAGAGACTCTGGACCCGCGCCCGCTCGTGCAGCGTGAACAAGTCGCCGAGCATGGTGATCACGATCGGCCCGACCGCGCCGGCGCCCAGACCCTGGAGCGTCCGCATCGCGATCAACTGCCCCATCGACATCGACGTGCCCGAGAGGATCGAGCCCAGGCTGAAGAGCACCAGTCCAAAGAGCAGCACCCGCTTGCGGCCGAAGAGGTCCGCCAGCTTCCCATAGATCGGCGTGCTCACGGTCGCGGCCAGCAGGTAGGCCGAGATCACCCAGGGGTAGATGTCGAACCCCCGCAGCACGGCGATGATCGTCGGCATGGCCGGCGAGACGACCAGTTGCTCCATCGCGGTGACCATCATCGCCACCAACAGCGCCGCGGTCACCATCCGGCGACCCGCGAGGGCCGAGTCGCTTCCCCCTGGAATTTCGGCATTTCCGTCGAGTGTCGCCTCTTGGCTCGGCGTCTCCATCTCGGGCGATTCCTCTCCAGTTTTCCTCAGGCGATTGGGTTGGACGAACCATTGTACCGGCCTTGCCAAGTCGGACACCGCCGGGGCGAATCTGGCTCGCGAGCCGAAGGCATCTCGAAAACTGAACGCGGCTGGCGTATCGTGATCGGATCGATCGGGCCGACAGGAACCAATCCCCTGCAACCGGAGACAACCAGCCATGGGTCGTGCGACGCGATGGGATGATGAGCCGGGACGGAGCAGTCGGCGCGGGATGCTCAAGCAGACGGCGGGCGCCGCGGTGGCCGGCGCGACGGTCGCGGCGATGGGGATCCCGGCGCCGGGGCAAGAGCCCTCGTCGGCCGAGCGTGCGGTCAAGAACGGACGGATCAAGCAGTCGATCGTCTACTGGTGCTTCGAGAAGCATTGGGACATGCCCCAGGCGATCAAGGTCGCCAAGCAACTGGGCTGCGTGAGCATCGAGCTGATCGCGCCCAAGTTCTTCCCCCTGCTGAAGCAGGAGGGCCTCGCGTGCGCGATCGGGACCGTGGACATGAGCCCGGACCCGCCTTTCGTCAAGGGCTTCAACAACCCCAAGTATCGCGGCCGGGTGCTCAAGGCCACGCGCGACGCCATCGACGCCTGCGCCGAGCATGGGTTCAAGAACGTCATCTGCTTCACCGGGATGCGCGAGGGGATCCCCGACGACGTGGGCGCCGACAACTGCGTGGCGGGCTTCAAACAGATCGTAGGACATGCCGAGAAGAAAGGCATCACGCTCTGCCTGGAGATGCTCAACTCGCGGGTCAGCAGCCATCCCATGAAGGGGCATCCCGGCTACCAGGGCGACCACACCGAGTATTGCGTCGACATCATCAAGCGCGTGGGCTCGCCCAGCCTGAAGCTGCTCTTCGACATCTACCACGTGCAGATCATGGACGGCGACATCATCAGCCGCATCCGCCAGCACCGCGATCTCATCGCCCACGTGCACACCGCGGGGAACCCGGGCCGGGGCGAGCTCGACGACAAGCAGGAGATCCATTACCGGCCGATCATGGAGGCCCTCCTTGAGATCGGCTATCAGGGCCACGTCGGCCAGGAATTCATCCCCACCCGCGACCCGTTCGAGGGATTGCGGCAAGCCGTGACACTGTGCGACGTGTGAGAGACGGAATGGAACCACAGATTAACACAGATAGAGTAAGCGATAAGATGTGTGCCGGAGGCGCATTCGGGCATTGCCGTATCGCGTGCTGCCTCAACATCCGCAACGACTCGTTCGCGATCTGTGTTATTACCCGGGCCAGGAAGAAGGTCAGAATAGCAGCCCGAAGCGCCAGCGAGTGAGTGGCTGGCCCTCCCCGGAATTCCCTCGCTGGCGCTTCGGGCTCGTAGGAGAATTCCCTCGCTGGCGCTTCGGGCTCGTAGGAGAATTCCCTCGCTGGCGCTTCGGGCTCGTAGGAGGCTCTTTCCGGCCGGGGTAATAATCTGTGTTCATCTGTGGTTCGTTTCCCTTCCCAGCTCAGGCCCGGGCGAGGTTGCCCGCGTGTTTCTGGATCTTCCGGACGGCCTCCGCGATCTGGTCCATGTCGGACCTGGGGCCGAGGAACATCGTCTGCGTGAACCAGACCGCTTCTTCGCAGAGCCGGTCGTTGGCCGGGCAATGGATCCGCTCGAGATAATCGGCGAGTCGCTTGGGAGAGTAGATCGCCTGGAAGGCGCGGGATTGGAGCGTGGTCTTCAGGAAGGGCTCCTGGTAGAGCGGGCTGTAGCCTCCCGAGCAGGGGATTCCCTCGGCGCTGAGGGCCTTCAGGAACCTGGACCGGGGGAGCCCTTCGAAGTGGGAGCGATCATAGCGCAGCATATAAAGGTGATAGGCATTGCGGGTGCAGCCGTCGTACATGCGGGCCGGGGTGATGCCGGGGATCTCGCGGAGGAGCGTGGTAAGGTAGGCGGCATTCTGCTCGCGGCGGCGGGATTGCTCCTCCAGCCGGGTGAGCTGCTGGGCGATCAGCGCGGCCTGGAACTCGGTCATGCGGAGGTTGGCCCCGTTGCGGGCGTAGGCGACGCCGCCGGTGCCGCGGCCATTGTTCTGGAAGCTGCGGCACTCCTGGGCCAGGCGGTCGTCGTGGGTGAGGATGGCGCCCCCCTCGCCCGAGTTGAGGTTCTTCGAGGCCTGGAAGCTGAAGCAGCCCAGGTCGCCTAGTGTGCTGAGCTTGCGATGCTTCCACTCGCCGAGGTGGGCCTGGCAGGCGTCCTCGACGACCGGCAGCTTGTGCTTGGCGGCGACGGCCAGGATCGTGTCCAGGTCGGCCGCCGAGCCGCCGATGTGGACCGGCAGGATGCAGGCGGTGTGCTCGGTGATCGCCGATTCGAGCAGGCGGGCATCGATCTGGAAGGTCTCGGGGTCGATGTCGACGAAGACAGGCAGGGCGTGGTGGACCAGGACCGCGTTGATCGTGGCCACGAACGTGTAGGGTGGCACCAGGACTTCATCCCCCGGCCCGATCCCCAGCACGCCCAGCGACGTGATCAACGCGCTGGTGCCGTTGGCCACCGCGATGCAGTGCGGGGCGCCCAGCATTCGCGCCCACTCGTGCTCGAACCGGTCGGCGTAGTCTCCGTTCATACGGCACCACCGGCCCTTGCGAAGGACCTCCATCCAGGCCCGCTCGTCGTTCTCACCGATGATCGGCCAGTGGCTGAACCCGTGCCGGCGGACCGGCTTGCCTCCCAGGATCGCCAGCGGCTGGTCGCCCCCGGCCGTGGCAGGCCGCTCCGTCAGACCGATCGCCGCCGCGGCCGCGGAAATCCCACCCAAGAAGGTCCGCCTGGATTGGAGTTTACGCATGGGTCTTCCTCAGGGTCGGTGGTCAGAAGACGAGACATCCGTCGTTCGGCGCGGATCGCCAGACCCCGCCGTGGGCCGGACCGAGGGCCTCCCAACCGCCGGCACCCGAGGAGACCTTCGGTCGGTCCAGTGGCAAGGTCCGGAGACCTCGCCACAACGGAACGTTGCCGGCAGCGCTCCGTAGTTCAACACGAATTCAACCCGGGGTCAAGGATGGGCGCTCGTCGAGTGGCCTCGACGCGCCGTGGATTCCCCTCGTCGGTCGCCTTGGCTTGGGAGAGGGGCGCGGCTGGCGATTCCTCCCCGGTGCGGCCGTTCTGGAGGTGGGTCCGTCCTGGGGTTTCCCGATGGCCTCCCGTTTGAGAGCTGGGTTCCTCTGAAAATTTGCCTGGGAGCGATGGCCAGTTGCTCCGAAGGTGGCGCGCGGTGCGCTGGGACTGAAGCGGGCGTGGCGCGCAAACTCCCTGTGCGG
>JAJPJC010000478.1 GCA_021324445.1 Isosphaeraceae bacterium | reverse complement strand
GCGCCCTGCGAAAAGGTGGACACTCCCCAGGGGCACCGCCGCCCAAATGACCGCGCTTACAGGGCTTCAGAGCTCGGCGTCGAGTCTCGGCGTGGTGCTCAGGATCGTCGTCATCCGATAGCAATCCCGGACCGATGACACGGGAGGAATCGTGACAATACGGAGCGCAAGCATCAATGTCTGGCGCGGGCGAGCATACCTACCGGTTCAGGCCCACCTGCAGTCGGGCGCGTGGCTGGATGTCGGGCCGGTCTACAGCGCAGTCCTCCAGCCCGATGAACTCGAGGCTGCCCTCGAGCAGGTCCTGGCGCTGGGCAAT
This sequence comes from Isosphaeraceae bacterium, assembly GCA_021324445.1. GTDB lineage: Bacteria > Planctomycetota > Planctomycetia > Isosphaerales > Isosphaeraceae > JAJPJC01. The sequence continues at coordinate 2,273 of JAJPJC010000478.1, read as the reverse complement.
CCGCAGCTCCCCAACCCCACGCGCGAAGAGATGCGACGACGGAAGGATCCCCTCCTCGCGGCAACCAAAGCGCGGAGCTGGTACGAGCTGGCGCGGACCGGCGCGGCCTACTCGATCAGCTGGACCGATCGGGGGGTCTGGATCGAGATGTCGCGCCTCGACCACAAGGGGCGCTGGGTGTGGGATCGGGCCAAGCAGCGCATCCTTCCCCCTGACGCCCCGTTGTCGGAGATCGTCGCGATCATCCCGGAGGATGTGCGCACGCGGCCGGAGGTGATGACCTGAACCGCTCGGCTTCGGCGACGGCGGCCCGCAGCGCCGAAAGACGGTCGCACCTTCCGGTCCGGAGTGCGGGTATCCCAATCCTGGAGATCCCTGCTTTGGAAAACGGCTCGGGGAAGGCTCGAAGCTGTGGCGTCTGACTGACGAGCAGGAACGTCAAGTGATGGGCCACACCAAACGCCGCCCAGTGTTGACACTAATTCTCCCGGCTGCTAAGCTCACCTGCAATCGATTACAGTAATCGATTGCAGCGATCAGGCGCGACGGGCAGGCGTTTCCGCGACGGTCGGGGCCGCGGGCCTTCGAGCGACGGAACGCGGGCTCGATCGCTCATTCGCCACGGAAGACGATCTTTTTCGGTGATTCGAGCGTTAGGAGGCTAGTCGCACTCTATGGATACGTCTCGTTCCGGCGAAGCGGCCCGGACCCGGGCCGGCTGGTCCCGGCGCGATCTCCTCGTCGGCGTTGGCAAAGGAGCCACCATCGCGGCGATGAGCTCCGGACTCGCGGCGTTGGTGGCAGCCTGCGGCGGCGCGCCGGCCGCGCCAAGCCCGAGCAGCGCCCAACCCACCCAGGCGGCGAGCGCCGCCGCGCCGACCCAGGCCTCGACCGGCAGCGCCCAGCCGACCCAGGCGTCGAACGCTCCCAGCGCCACGACCGCGGCGACGAGCGCGGTCAAGGGAAAGATCGCTTTTTCCTGGTGGGGCACCGGCGAGCGGAACACCAAGACCCAGGCGGTGATCGACCTGTTCGAGAAGAAATACCCCCAGGTCTCGATCCAGGGGGTCTCGATCGGCGACTTCACCACTTACTGGCAGAAGCTGACGGTCCAGGCGGCCGCGCGAAACCTCCCCGACGTTCCCCAGATGCAGGTGCGCTACATGTCGGCGTACGACACCCGCGGCGCGCTCATGGCGCTGGACGATCTCACGAAGTCCGGTGCGATCGACGTGACCGGCATTCCCAAGGTCGTCACCGACTCCGGACGCGGACCGCAGAACAAGCTGTACATGATCGCCACCGGCTCGGCCACCAACAACTGGATGTACAACGACACCATGGTCACCACCGCCGGACTGCCTTCCCCGACCACCCTCAAGACCTGGGACGACATCCAGAAGTGGCTGCTATCGGCGAAGGACAAGCTCCCCAGCGGGACCTACCCGTGCGACCTTCGGGGCAGCGACGACTCGATCTGGTGGGCCTGGATGGCGACGAACGGCAAGCCGGTCTTCAACCAGGACGGCACCCTCGGCTTCCCGAAGCAGTCGATGGTCGACTACTGGAACTGGTGGGTGGCGCTCCTCAAGGGCGGCGCCACGGTGCCGGCGGCGATGAACTCCGAGGAGCCGACCAGCAACGTCCAGCGTTACCTCGCCCTCGGCAAGGTGATGTTCGACGAGGCGCCGTCGAACCAGCTGGGAGCCTACCAGACGGCGCTCACGACCGCCGGCAAGGGGACGATGAAGCTCGCGGCCTTCCCGAACGGCCCCAGCGGCAACGGGCAGGTCCTGATCAACAACGGCATGTCGATCGCCGCCAACACCAACAACCCGACCGCCGCGGCGGCCTGGGTCAACTTCTTCACCAACGACCCCGACGGCGCCACCGCCTACGCCTCCGACAACGGGGCGGTGACGGTCACCAAGCTGCTCCAGGCCCAGATCGATCAGACCAGCAGCAGCGCGGCCACGAAGGACTACCTGCAATTCATCAAGGGCGTCATCGACGGCAAGCCGACGATCGTCGACTTTCCGGCCAACTACAACGCGGTCGTCCTCAGCCTGACGAACAACTTCTCCAACGTGGCGTTCGGCAAGGCGACGGTCGAGGCGGCGGTGGATGCCTTCTTCTCCCAGGCCAACGCCGCCGCGAAGAACACCTGATGCGGAATCAGGGCGCCCGCGTTGGTGCCCAGCCACCTCGCCCCGGGTGTGGAATATTCGGGGACACCCGGCGGGTGCCCCCGAACCCCGGCCCTGGCCGGGCGC
>JAJPJC010000299.1 GCA_021324445.1 Isosphaeraceae bacterium | reverse complement strand
TGACCGACGTACCGGGTCAGCGCATCATGCGCAGCGCCTCGGTCACTGTGGGTGCACGTGCTGGTCTTCTTCCTCGTACCAACTCGAGTCCAAGAGGGTGACAGAAGTCCCTGGACGCCGTCTTGGCCGGACTGGCGTCATGCGCTCCTGAACCACTCCTTGCTTGGCCACCGCGCTCAAGGCCCACCAGAGCGCGCAAGCAGCCAGGGGAGCGACCATCACAAAGCCCATCAGGACGGCAAGATCGGTACGATCCATCCAGGAAGCGAGCGGGGTGGCAATGAGCGTGAGGATCAAAGCGGAGGCCGTGAGGACAGCCCAGGCGAGGAGGGCCTCGCGAACGCGCGCCCTGAGGTCCCTGAAGACGACCCGGAACACCATGAGATCACCCCTCTCGAGATAAGTCGCGATCGAGACGGAACTGATTGAAGGCCGAGTGGGCGGCGTGCACGCACCCGAGCAGAATCGCCAATAATGCCAAGCTGATCTTGAAGATACGGAAAGCAGCCGCCACGACGGGATACTCCCGCGCATCGAGCGAGAGGAGCCGTGACAGGAACTCGAAGAACAGAAAGTCGGCTGCCACGGCGGCGCTGTAGACCACCAAGGTGAACGCGAAAATCGAGAGGTAATCGATGGCCCGCCAGAACCGAATGCGCAAGCGGGCAACAACAACTCGGCGCGTCTCATCGGGATCGTGACCAAAGCGAGGCTTTGGCTTCGCCTTGGAGGCAGATTGAGAAGTCTGGGACTGCTGGTTCCCCGGCTCCATGGTTGTTGCCTGCACATCCTTGACCAGAATCTATCCTCTTGATGAGTATCGTACCGATCCGCTTGCATGCCGGCAACTGGTGTCGTTGAGGGACACCAGGAATCGTGAGATCGGAAGGATCGCTCTGGCCGGATGCCTCTATTCTGAGCCGGCCAGCGTGCCGCAGGCGGCCAGGATGTCGGCACCGCCGGAATAGCGGCGGACCACCGGTTGACCGACGTACCGGGTCAAGGCATCACGGAACGCCCGCAACTCCTCCGAGGCCGGCGGCCGGAACCGGCCCGTCGGATCCGTCACGTCGATCAGGTCCAGCCGCACCGGTGTCTCACCGATCAATTCGCCCAGCGCGCGGGCGTCGTCCTCGCTGACATTCACGCCGGAAATGCAAACGTAGGAAAGCATTACGCGACAGCGCCGGGCCAGGGCGTGGCGGCGGGCGGCGGCCATGACCTCGGCGATCGACCACCGTGCCGCGACCGGAACCAGCCAGGCGCGCTTCGCGTCGGTAGCCGCCCCAAGGCTGATCGCCAGCCGAAACTTGTGTCCCTCGGCGGTATACTCGTCGATCTGAGGCACGATGCCCACGGTGCTGATCGTGATCGCTTTGGAGGCGATCTGGCCGCCGTACGGATAGGATAATAACGATGCCGCCGCGAGGACCTGCGGCTTGACACTGGCCAGCAGGGGCTCACCCATCCCCATGAACACGGCTCCGGTCACCCGCCGCTGCTGGCTCCGGACCACCTCTCGCGCGTGGATGAACTGGTCGAGGATCTCCCAGGTCTCGAGGTTGCGCCACTGTGACATCCGGCCTGTGGCGCAAAAGCTGCACGCCACCGGGCAACCGACCTGGCACGAGAGACACACACTGACCGCCCCGGGCTTATGCAGGGGAATCAGCACCGTCTCCACCGCCAGTTCATCCTGGGTATGGAACACCAGCTTCTCAAAACCATCGACCGGCGAGACCACCGACCGCTCCAGCACCAGCCGGGGCAGCGGAGCTCGGATCATCGCCGTCAACCGGCGCGGGACCTGGAACTCTCGACCCCAGACGATGGGATCATGAATGCCTTTGCCGATCACGGCCGAGAACAGACGACGGATCGAGTGATCGTGGGCCCCCAAGGTGCGCGCCGCGGCTTCGAAATCCCCAGGACGGCCATCGCGAGGGTCGAGCACGACCGAGTTTCTCCGGAAAAACGGAAAGCCACGTCGACGATCGCGGCGAATCTCTTAAATTATTGTGGCGATCCCGCCGTGAGCCGTCGAGCGACCTTTGAGTATCCCTCGAGGGCGGTGTCCAGGACGAGCGGGGGCTGTCCAGCCTGCAAGGATGCATGTGCCTGTGCGGGAGACAGGGATTCGACCCAACCTTCTGAAGATCTCGTTCGTAGGAAGGAAGTACTTCATGGGGGAGCGGCGACGCGCCGGGCTTCGCGCTCGTGGCTGGCTGTTCCCGAGGAGTGGATCGGTTCCAATCGGCCGGGGAGAGCTGGTGGGGTGAGCGCCGCGAGTCTGACCAGCGTCCCGGTCCGGTCGGCACAATTCCGGAGCTCGGCAGGCGCGTTGCCGGATCGGCCTGCGCTCCGTTCTCCGTTGTCACATCATCGTGAGTACTGTCAGTCAGGCTGTCCAGCCTGACGCGAGGTCATTCGAGGAGATTGATTGAGTATGAAACGAAATCCAGTCGCATGGGCTGCTTTGATCGTCGCGTCGGCGGCGCTGGTGAGTTCCTCGGGCTTTTTGCGTCCGATGCCCGCCGCGCCGAAGGTCCCCGTCGAGGGCCAGCAGGCAGCCAAGGGTCTGTCGCGGGCCTACGAGGCGGTCGCCGAATTCGTCCGGCCGTCGGTGGTCCAGATCACGGTCCACAAGAAGGCGGGCATGCCCAACATGCCGGGCATCCGGCGATTCCAATTCCCGCCCCGCGGCAACGAGAACCTCCCCAAGGACTTCGAGGACATGCTCCGCAAGTTCTTCGAGGGGGCCCCGGAGAAGGAACAATTCGGCTTCCGGGGCATGGGCGTCGGCTCCGGGTTCGTGTATGACAGCCGGGGCCACATCCTGACCAACAACCACGTCGTCGCCGACGCCGAGAAGATCGAGGTGGCCTTTTACGACGGCGTGACGGCCTCTGCCAAGGTCGTCGGCACCGACCCGCAGACGGATGTCGCCGTGATCAAGGTCGACAACACCTCCTACCCGGCCTTGCCCAAGGGGGATAGCGGCAAGCTCAAGGTCGGCGAGCTGGTCATGGCAGTCGGATCGCCGTTCCAGTTGAGCCAGAGCGTCACCCAGGGGATCATTTCCGCGCTGGACCGGAACAACCTGGGAATCAATGGTCGCGAGTCGTATGAGTCGTTCATCCAGACCGATGCGCCGATCAACCGGGGCAACTCGGGTGGTCCGCTGGTCAACATGGACGGCGAGGTCATCGGGATCAATTCGGCGATCGTCAGCGGCGGCAGCGGCAACGACGGGATCGGCTTCGCCATTCCGATCAAGCTGGCCGCCAGCGTGGCCGACATGCTGATCAAGGATGGCAAGGTCCATTACGCCCGGATCGGCATCCAGCTCGGCCCCCTGACCCCGGCCCTGTGCCGTCAGCTCGGCCTGGACGAGGGGACCAAGGGCGTGCTGGTCGCCGACGTCGTACACGGCAGCCCGGCCGACAAGGCCGGCCTCAAGCAGGGCGATGTCATCACCGGCTTCGCGGGTGAGAAGGTCCAGGACAGTTCCTCGTTCCGGCTCAAGGTCGCCACCAGCGAAGTCGCCAAGCCGTATGAACTGGACTACCTCCGCGACGGCAAGAAGCGGTCGACCACCATCGTCCCGGCCCCGGCCGACAAGGTGGTCTTCGACATCGAGCGCGAGGGGCGGTCCGGCGAGAAGCCCGGCGCGGCCGAGCCCGCCAAGACGACGATCAGTGCGTTCGGCCTGGAGGTTCAGTCCCTGACTCCCGAACTGGTCAAGCAGCTCGGGTTGCCGGCGGACGTCAAGGGGGTCGTCGTGGCCTCTGTCAAGCGCGACAGCCCTGCCGAGGCCGCGGGCATCCAGGAAGGGGACGTGATCACCAAGGTCATTCGCGACCGCAAGTTCCAGCCCCTGACCAGCGTCCAGGCGTTCGAGGACCTGGCCTCCAAGACCGATGAGCTGGCGCTGTACGTCCAATCGGGCAGGGCCGGGCGGCTGGTCGTGTTGTCCAAGAACGCGAAGTAGGTCCGCAGGACAGCTCCTCGGATTTGCCGAGGAGTGACATGCTCAGAGATGGATCGCAAGCGACAATGAGAAGGGGCGGCCCGGACTGGTTCCGAGCCGCCCCTTCGCTCTATGATAATCCAGATTGACCCGCGTCCGAGGGGTCGATCAAGCGGCCAGTGTTCCGCAGCCGGGTGGGTCGTCCTGGTGGTACATCGAGTATCGACCCTGGCCCAAGCCCAAGTTGCACAAAACCCAGCCGGCCGGCGCCCGCCCTCAACCCGGGCCGTTATAACCGCTACACTCCCGCTGGGGCCTTGCCCGTTCCCGGTGGAAGGCCGGTCGTGCCGGCACGGGGCCGTCACGAGCGGGCCACGGAATGGACCCTCGCCCTGGGGCCGCTCAGGCAGTCGCCCGCGGCTGCCACTGGCCAGCCGGGGGCACCTGGCCCACGCGTTCCCGGTTCCGGGGACCGATTTAGTCTCCCCCGGGGTCGTGGGCAGCCAGGTCCACGCGGCGGCTGTCGATGTAGTCGCGGAGGTAGCGGAGGAACGTCGGCAATCCGGCTTGGTCCCAGGCCTGCTCGATCGTTTCCTTGAGGCGCTGGTTCTCGGCCTGGAGCTGCCGGAACGCCTCGGCGTCGGGGCCATCGAGCGCGACCCCGGCGACCTGGTCATGGGTGTTGACCGAGAGCATGAAGCCGGCGTCATTCGACCAGGGCTGGATTTGCAGCTTCATGTGCGGATAGTGGTGATTCCCCAGGCGCAAGGCGTAGATCGGTGTCCGCCGTCCCGGCGCCTTGCCGGCGCGCTCGAACGGGGGTCCGCTGAGCAGTTGGTCCGCCGGATTGCCCTCCGGCCAGTTCAGCCGGCGGCGGACCACCTCGGGGATCACCCGGTCGGGATACGCCAGGTCGAGGTAGATCTCGACCGCCTGCCGCAACCGATCGAGCCGCAACCCTTGCAAATCACCCGGCCCATCCCCCAAGGTCGGCTCCATGAGCATTTCCTGGGTTGCCATGGTTTACGGTGCCCTCGCTCTCTCGTTCGCGATCGACGCCTCAGCATCCGCAAGACCCGTGCCGGCTCGACACCTCGCCAAGAGTCGGGCGAAACGATGATCCCTTCAATCATAGTCCAGAGCTGTCCCCAAGAGGAGGACGCGGCCCAGCCCAGACTGTGACAGCGCCGGGCAGCGAGCGACGTAATGTCTTATCGACCTTGGCGCTTGAGGAATTCAACGACCAATCCGCGGGATGGCCCCAGGGTCTCTTGACGACACCGCGGTCGCGTGGAATTCTCGGTTCGCCCCATGTTGGGTCGTGATCGGGTCGAGGCGTCCGTTTCGCGTTTTGTCCGTGTACGATTGCAAACGATTCCTCCAGGGATAAGATCAGTGGTCACGGGAGGTGACCGAATCCTGCGGGATCAATCGACACAACCGCCAAATCGAGCACTTCCGCCCGTTTTGCCAGAGCCGAGGTCGCGGCGCCCAGCCGCGGCCACAGCCCGATCACAAGGGAGGTCACTTTGCCGACGATCAGTGCGCCGGTCTTGACGGACTTCGCCGCCGGGTTGCTCGTCGCCGCGGGAGTCCCGAATGCGGAGGCGGAGGTGGTGGCGACCAGTCTTGTGGGAGCCAACCTGCGGGGGCATGACTCGCATGGGGTCATGCGGATTCCCCAGTACATCGGCTTCATCGAGCGTGGCGAATACCGGCCGGGGGTGGAGCTGCGGGTCGTGCGCGAGACGCCGGCGTTGGTCGTCTGCGATGGTGGTTGGGGTTTAGGGCAGGTCCAGGCCCATCGACTCCTCGACCTGATTCTGCCCAAGGCCCGGTCGCTGGGGTTGGCGGCCGGTGCGGCGCGGGATTGCTCGCACATCGGCCGCCTGGGGGAGTACGCCGAGCGGGTCGCGCGGGAGGGCCTCCTGTTGCTGGCGACGGTCAACAACGGCGGTGCCGCCACCCGCGTGGCTCCTCCCGGAGGCCTTCAGCCCCGGCTGAGCACCAACCCCTTCTGCGCCGGCGTGCCGACCGCCCGCGACGACGAACCGCTGGTCGTCGACTTCGGGACCAGCGTCGTTGCCGAGGGAAAGGTCCGTACCTACTACATCAGCAAGCGCCCCGTTCCCGAAGGTTGGCTCCTGGACCACCAGGGTCAGCCCACCACGGATCCGGCCGTGTTGTACGAGCCTCCGCTGGGTACGATCCTGCCCCTCGGCGGTGCCCAAGCTTACAAGGGGTTTGGCCTGGGCTTGATCCTGGACCTCTGGTCGGGCGGTCTCTCCGGTGGCACGTGCAGCCAGGCGGCCGGGCAAGGCGTCCCCGGAAACAACATCCTGTTTATCGTCCTGGACCCCGCCGGGTTCGCCGGCAGCGACTGGCTGGTCGGCCAGGCCACTCAGTTGGCCGATTCGATCCGCGCCACCCCCCGCGCCGCCGGCGTCGCCGCCATCCTCTTACCCGGCGATCCGGAGCGCCTCACCCTTCAAGAGCGAACGGCTCGGGGCATTCCTCTGGACCAGGAGCATTGGGCCAAGCTGGTCGAACTGGCCAGGCGCCTCGGTGTCGCGATTCCCGTCTAGCTTCCAGCCATCCGCCACAACTCCCTTGTGTCGACGATTGGATCCGTGTTCTAATTCGCTTTCGTAAGCCGCTGAATGCCATAGACTGCGATTCGATGCTCGGGCGAATCCCCACGGACTGACGCCCCTCCGGGCTAGCGGTCCCTGCGAGGATCCACTTTTCTGAGAAGTGGGTGTTGACAGGCGGCCTGGGATGGGGCATATCGTGTTTGATCGCCCGATTCCGATGCCCCATCCTTGTGGGTACGGAAGTTGCCCGGTGTCGACTCGAGCGGAATCCTTCTCCTCGGAGTTGGAGTGGCGTTCGATCTGACCGCATTTCGATTCTCCAAGAGAGATGTTCTTCCGCGGTTTTTTCCCCAAGTTGGTCGAGGGCAGCGAGTTTCAGGGCATGATTTTTTCGTGAAAAAACCCTTGACTCCCACTCCGTGACTGCTATGATGGATGTGAACGATCGACGAAGCGACGACGTCGAGAGGCCTGGCCCGCTGGGCGAGGAGGGTGTTCGTCGAGAGGAGAATCACAGGATGGAAAGCGAGATGGTCGTCACCGGTGCGATCGTTGACTCATGGGTCGAGTCAGCCCGCACGACTTCGGACGCGACGCGGTTGGTCTTGCAGGTAGCTCCCCGGGAGCGACCCAAGGACTTGGTCATCGTCGAGGCCGAAGCCTCGCTGGTCCCCGATCGATTGTGGTTGGAGGACTTGAGCGAGAACCTGTGCCATGGGAGTCCCGTGCTGGCGGTCGGCCGGCGCTCGTTCAACGGTTTCATGGCGGCGACCCGGCTCCAGCTCGCGCGGTAGGCGTCCCTCCCGATCCTCTTCCTGAAGCTGAGCGAGCCACGGAAGGGCTGCCCCGCTGCCGAGCGATGCCGGCACCATGTCGCTTTCCCACCTCGACTCGTCCCTCTCGCTCGAACGAATCCGGGAGGCATACGAGTTCATCCCGGTGGTCTTCCGGGATTCACCCCAGTTCGTCAGCGAGCCGCTCAGCAGACTGCTGGGCTGTCGTTTGCTCTGCAAGGTCGAGTGCCTCAATCCGATCCGCTCGTTCAAAGGGCGCGGCGCGAGCTACTTCCTCGCGCGCGAGGGCCCGACCGCCGAGCCCCTGGTCACAGCCTCAGCGGGCAACTTCGGTCAGGGCCTGGCTTACGCGGCGCGGCCGTACGCGCAGCGGCTGATCATCTTCGCGGCGGTGACGGCCGACGCGGAGAAGGTGGCCAGGATGCGCGCGCTGGGGGCCGAGGTGCGGCTGGCCGGTCCGGATTTTGATGCCGCCAAGGAGGAGGCGCGGGCCTTCGCCGGCCGAGAGAAGCTCCGGTTCGTCGAGGACGGCCGCGAGCCGGCCATCGCCGAGGGTGCCGGCACCATCGCCCTGGAGCTCGCCCGGTGGCCCGAGCCGATCGACGCCTTTTTCGTCCCAGTGGGCAACGGGGCCTTGATCGGCGGGGTCGGCCGCTGGATGCACGCCCAGGCGCCCGGTTGCCGGGTGATCGGTGTCTGTGCGGCCGGCGCCCCGGCGATGGCCCAATCCTGGCGATCGGGGCAGATCTGCACCACCGCCACGACCGCGACGGCGGCGGACACCATCGCCGTGCGGAACCCGGTCCCGGCGGCCCTCCATGAGATGCGGACCGCCGCTGACGAGGTGGCCACCGTCGGGGACGACGCGCTCCGCGAGGCGGTCCACCGGCTGCACCGGGAGTTGGGCCTGGTGGTCGAGCCCTCCGGCGCCGCGGGCCTCGCCGCAGTGCTGAATGGCGGCTCGGAATACCGCGATCGCCTGGTGGCGATCCTCATCAGTGGCGGCAATCTCGCCCCCGCCCTGATCCCGAGCTGGCTGGTCTGACCACGGGTGCTCGGGAATCGATGGGGCAGACCCATCGCGGAGGGGAGCGCTGCATGTCGCCTGAGGAAGCCGCTCAGAACGTGATCGTGAACCGCCCGTGGGCGGGACCCTTACCATGTCCTTGGACGATGTTGAGATCGCCCGCGCCATGGCCGGTGGCACCGGCAAATCGACCCGTACCGCCGGTGATCGAGTAGAAAACAGGCGCACCCAGCCCCGACGTGCTCAGGCTGGCGAAGATTTTTCCGTGCCGCGTGGCTACGGTGATCTGTCCCGTCGGCGCGGAGACGGCAAGCTGGAGCGATCCTGACACGGTGGCGCGGCCGAGCGGGCTGACCGTTCCCTTGCCGGTGAACGTGTACGGCGATCCGGCGGCCCTCCCGGAACGGTAGGTCCCGCTGGCCGTTCCCGACAAGCTGATCAGAGCCTCCCTCACCGGCTTGGTCGCGACCATCGCCGCTGCGGCGTGATGCTCATGCTCGGCCGCGGCGATCCCCGAGAGCAACACCATCGACTCCAACGACTCGAACTCGGGACGCCTGCGGTATGTCCGACGCTTCATGGTGGGCCTCATCGGGAGGAGTGTCTTCGGGTCGGTTCCGCTTGGAGGAGGGACAACCACCCTCGTGATCGCTCACAGCGACTTCCGGCATTCGTCGAGGATAGCGCGAAAGGTACCCAGGATCGACTCGACCTTGTCCAGATAGTATCGCTCTTGCTCGAGGAGGACAACCGAGCCGGCCAATCTGGCAACTCTTATTCTCTTCCGATTCAAGACCTCTTCAGCCCCAGGCTGTCGAGCAGGAACGGCAGGTCAATCTCAGGATAGACCGGGTACGAACGCAGCAGGTCATCGACCCGGGCCCGGGCCTGGTCGCGGATGGTCTCCTCGAGGGTGTACTTCGACTTATCACGGGCGCCCGACCTGGTCGTCGCCGGCTGGATATTCTTCAGCACCAGGGCGACGACCGCGGCGATCTCCGTCATCTCGGCAGGACCCATGCCGAGCGTGGTGACCGCGGGGGTGCCGAACCGCAGGCCGCTGGTGTACCAGGGGCCGTTGGGATCGAAGGGGATGGGGTTGCGGTTGAGGGTGATGCCGCAGCGGCGCACGGCGTCCTCGGCCTGGCGGCCGGTGATGCCGTGGGTTGCGGCGACGTCGACGACCATCAGGTGGTTGTCGGTCCCGCCGGTGACCACGTGCAGCCCCTGACGCAGGAACGCCTCCGCCAGGGCTCGGGCGTTTTCGACGATCTTCCGGGCATAACCGGCGAACTCGGGCCGCAGCGCCTCGGTGAAGGCGACGGCCTTGGCGGCCATGACGTGGGGCAGGGGGCCCCCGAGCACCAGCGGGCAGCCCCGGTCCACGGCGTCCTGAAGCTCCGGCGTACACAGCACCAGGCCGCCTCGCGGCCCGCGCAGGGTCTTGTGGGTTGTCGTTGTGACGATGTGCGCAAACGGGATCGGGTTGAATTCGTCGCAGAGCACCTTGCCGGCGACCAGGCCGGCGAAGTGGGCCATGTCGACCATCAGGACCGCGCCGACGCGGTCGGCGATCGCGCGCATTCGCGCGTAGTTGATGTTCCGGGGATAGGCGCTGAAGCCGGCCAGCAGGATCAGCGGCTGGACCTCGAGGGCTTGTCGCTCGATGGCGTCATAATCGAGCAGACCGGTTTGGCGGTCGACGGTGTAGCCGTGCGACTCGAACATCTTCCCCGAGGCATTGAGCCGATAGCCGTGAGTCAGGTGTCCCCCCGAGGCCAGATCCATGCCCAGCAGGCGCTGATTGCCCAGCGCCTGGCGGACGCTCCGCCATTGATCCGCGGTCAGCTTGTACCAATCGCCGGGGGCCAGCGCATCAGGGCCCTCGGCGCCGGTGAGCTTGGCGATCGTGTCGAGCTCGACGCGCGCCCGCAGCACCGCCCAGAAGGCGACGAGATTGGCGTCGGCGCCGCTGTGCGGCTGGGCATAGGCATGGGCCGCGCCGAAGAGTTCCCGCGCCCGGGCGTTGGCCAGGTCCTCGATGGCATCGACGTTGTCGCAGCCGGCATAGAACCGGTGGTGGGGAATCCCTTCGGCGTACTTGTCGGTCAGGAGATTGCCCATCGCGCATTGGGTCGCCAGCGACGAATAATTCTCGCTGGCGATCAATTTGACGTTGCTCCGCTGGTCGACCAGCTCCTGGACGATCGACCGCGCCACCTCCGGCGCCACCTCGCAGACGCACTCCAGGTTGGCCAGGTAGGCCAGGAATCCCGGAGGGATCGCCGCCGGGTCTTTGGTCTGGAAGTAGCGTTCGATCAAGGAGTTCGGCATGGAAGGACTCGTCTGGTCAGGGGCCTTTGGGAGGTCAGGCTGTCCCGCCTGAGGGATTCGGGCCGGGGATCCGCTTTCGCCGGGCGGCGGGGTCGGTGACTGTGCAGCACGCGGCGCCTGGGTATAATGTGGTCCACGCACGAGGGCGATGAGAATTGTAACGGCCGGGGAGGATCCGGCTCAAGGGACGCTCTGGGGAGCAAGTCGGCCATGGCACTGAAGTTCGCACCGGGGACGACGCGGATTGGCTGGATCGGGACGGGTGTGATGGGCTCGTCGATGTGCGGGCACCTGATGGCCGCCGGCTACGCGGCCACCGTCTATAACCGGACGGGCGAGAAGGCCCGGCCGCTGGTCGAGAAGGGGGCGAAGCTCGCCGACTCGCCCCAGGCCGTGGCCGCCGCCTCCGACGTCGTCTTCACGATCGTGGGCTATCCGCACGACGTGCGCGCGGTGACCCTTGGCCCGCACGGCACGCTGGCCGGCGCCCGGCCGGGGACCGTCCTGGTGGACATGACCACGAGCGAGCCGGCCCTTGCCATCGAGATCGATCAGGCCGCCCGGGCCAAGGGCGTCCACGCGGTCGACGCCCCGGTTTCCGGCGGCGATGTTGGCGCGCGCGAGGCGCGGCTCTCGATCATGATCGGGGGCGAACCTGAGGTGGTCGACGCGCTGCGGCCGCTCTTTGCGACCATGGGCAAGACGATCGTGCACCAGGGGCCCGCCGGCGCGGGGCAGCACACCAAGATGGTCAACCAGATTGTGATCGCGACGGCCATGATCGGCGTGTGCGAGGGCCTGCTTTATGCTTACAAGGCCGGGCTCGACCTCAACGTCGTGCTCCAGAGCATCGGCAGCGGCGCCGCGGGATCCTGGAGCCTGAACAACCTCGGCCCCCGGATGATCGCCGGCAACTTCGAGCCGGGCTTCTTCGTCGAACACTTCCTCAAGGATATGGGGATCGCCCTGGCCGAGGCCCGGCGGATGAAGCTCAGCCTCCCCGGCCTGGCCCTGGCCGAGCAGCTCTACCAGGCGGTGGCCGCCCAGGGCTACGCTCGCAAGGGGACCCATGCCTTGATGCTGGCCCTGGCCCACCTCGCGGCCATCGACTGGCAAGCCCGGCCACAGTGATCGCCGCGACACCCCGTTGAGGATCGTGAGATCGCCCGGGTCGGCCGATGGGTTGTCGCCCCCGGAGCCGGAGAGCCGCCGGCCATCCGTGCGCCCTCCGGTGCCCAACGGCAGTGGTCAGTCGTCGGAAAGTCGCAAGGGGTGTCCTCGTCTTCGCCGCCTCACTCGGCCGGCGTCGATCTTCCTCGTGACGCGATCTCCGGATAGACTGATCTCTATCGCCGACGGCCAGTGATACCGCGCGGGGCATCCTATGCCACTGTTGGACCACTTCAACCCGCCTCTGAGCCGAACGCATCCCTGGCGGAGTTTCCACGGGGCCTGGGCCGCGGCCATGGCCCGACTGCTCAACCACGGTGTCTTGCCGACGGGCTATTACGCCGTTCCCCTCGTTGATCGCGATGGTCCCATCGAGATCGACGTCGCCACAGTGCGAGACCAGGAGGCCCCTGGGTCCGCGAGCGGTGGGGTCGAGCCGCGGACATGGGCGGCACCGGCCCCCGCCCTCGCGGTCGCGGTCGATCTGGCCACCGTCGATGGTGTCGAAGTTCAGGTATTTGCTGACGACGGCGACCCGCGCCTCGCGGCCGCGGTCGAGCTTCTCAGCCCACGGAACAAGGACCGCCCCGCAGCCCGGCAGGCGTTCGCGGTCAAGTGTGTCGGTTACCTGCAACAGGGCAGTAGCGTCGTGGTCGTGGACACCGTCACGACCCGACGAGCGGATCTGAACAGCACCATCCTGTCCCTCCTCGGGGTCGAGATTGGCACGGCAGCGCTGCCGCTGGCGAGCCTCTCGGCGGTTTCCTACCGAGCTGTGGGGCGTGAAGAAGAGTCACGGCAACTCGAGGTGTGGCCGGCACCGCTCGCTCTGGGCCAGCCACTGCCGACCCTCCCCTTATGGATCGCCTCGGACTTCTCCGTGCCCCTTGATCTGGCAGCCAGCTACCAGATGACGTGCGCGGACCTTCGGATCCATCCAGGTCCCGTTCGCCTGGTTCCGACTGCTGAATCGGATTAGTTCCAAGGCGAAAGAGGCGGCGTCCCCGATGAAGCGCTCGCATCGCCAGGCGACAATCCGCCCGACATTCGCGGCGGCCGCGGAGCAGGCCGCCGCGATCGCGCCGACCGTCCTGCACGCAGTGCTCAGCCAGCGCCACCGGTTGTCGACGGCGATCTCACGGGCGTTGCAGGAGCGCACGATCCGCGGCGCCCGGGCTCAGGACCGCGCCGCGATCACGCGGAGCCTCCGCGCTCTGTTGCGGTGGTGGGGTTGGATCGAGCCCCTCCGCCTCCGGCGGCCGGAGGAGCAGCTCTTGCTGGCCGCGCTGCTGGATTTACCCGAACTGAGCGCACTCGGCCGGGTCTGGGCCGAGCGGATCGGCCGTCCGGTGGACCGGCTGGTGCCCGTCGGCGATGCCCCGAGCTGGACCGCCCGCGCCGAGGGCTTGAAGCGGTGGCTGGACGGCCGCCCGGCCAACGCGGATCCCTGGCGGCTGTTCCCCGCCTGGCTGCGGGATCAGCTCCCCGTGCCGCCCGGCGACGAGACGCCCAAGGCCCGCCGCCTCGATTTCCTCGCCTCCCTCCAGAGGCCGCCGCCGACGTGGGTCGCCGTGCGCGGTCACGACGAGAAAGCCGCCTGGGCTCAGCTCCGGAACGCCGGGCTCAAGCCGTGGGTCCATCGCCGGATCGCCAGTGCGGCCAAGCTCCCGCCCGAGACGGACCTGACCCGGGTCGAGGCCTTCGGCTCGGGCCGGTTGGTTGTGCAGGACCTGGCGTCCCAGGCGGTCGGGATCGTCTGCGACCCGGACCCGGGCGAGCGCTGGTGGGTGGTCCGCGGCGAGGCCGACGGCGGGTTGCCTGCCCTGCACCTGGCGGCACTGATGGCCGGCAAAGGGGTCGTCGTCGCCACCTGCCCGACCGAACGCCAGCGCCATGAGACTGCCCTGCGGCTCCGCCGCGGTCCCTTCCACAACATCACGACGAAGGTCTGGGACGGTCGTCATCCCATCGGCAAGCCCGCCGGCTTCGACGGTGTGCTGCTGGACGCGCCGTGCTCGGGCGTCGGGGGTTGGCGCCGCCATCCCGATGCGCGCTGGACACTGTCCGCGGAAGAGATCCCTCAGCTCGCGGCCCGCCAGGTTCAGGCACTCGAAGCGGCCAGCTCCCGCGTCCGGCCGGGTGGGATCCTGGTCTACACGGTGTTGACGGTCACCCGGCCCGAGACCCTCGCCGCGGTCGATGCTTTCCTCCGGGGTCATCCCGAATTTCAGTTGCAACCGTTCCCTCATCCGCTGGAAGATACCACGACCGGCGGCACGCTTCAGATCTGGCCCCAGCTACACGACTGCGATGGCCGGTTCATCGCGCGGTTGATCCGGACCTGAATCAGAGGACGGAGACGGCTGCGCCGGGCTTCCGATCGTGTCAGTAACAGCTTTCGAGGGTACCACTATTCCAATCAAGAGGGCACCACCTGTGTCACCGGCATGACACATCCTCGTTGACCCAAACGCCCGCAGCATAAGGTGAAGGGCGTTTGGGCCAACGAGAATGCTCTCGGAGAGGGTGGTGCCCGCTGGTCTCCCAAAGCCGTGCCCTTTCTGGCTGTAACCGACAACGTCGTTGTGCCAGCTCTACGGCTGTCGGAGGCAGGTGGAGACGACCTTCCAAGAGATGCGGGCCTACCTCCCCTCAAGAGGGCCGAAGTCAAGCTGACTGGGGCGACTAGAAGTTCCGGATGGCTTGGAGCGCCTCGCGGGCCGCCTGGATGGTTTGATCGAGATCGTCCTCGGTGTGTGCGGTGGACACGAAGGCGGCCTCGAACTGGCTGCAGGGCAGGTAGACGCCGCGGGCGAGCATCTCCCAGAAAAAGCGGGCGAAGAGCCGGGTGTCGCTGCGACACGCGTCGTCGTAATTCCGCACGGGTCCGTCGTGGAAGAAAAGGGTCAGCATGCTGCCGACGCGCTGGACGACGTGGGGAATCCCCGCATCGGTGGCGGCGCGGTCGAGACCCTCGGCCAGCCGGGCCGAGAGTCGCTCCAGCCGCGCGTAGGGAGGCTCGGCGTCGAGGAGCCGGAGCGTGGCCAACCCGGCAGCCATCGCCAGGGGATTGCCCGAGAGCGTGCCGGCCTGGTAGATCGGCCCGGCCGGCGAGACCTGGTTCATGACTTCGGCCGCGGCGCCATAGGCCGCCGCCGGCAGTCCGCCGCCGATCACCTTGCCCAGCGCGGTCACGTCGGGCGTGATGCCAAAGAGCGCCTGCGCGCCGCCGAAGGCCACGCGGAAGCCGGTCATGACCTCGTCGAAGATGAGCAAGGTCCCGTGCGTCTCGGTCAGTTCGCGGAGCGCGGCCAGGTAGCCCGGCTCCGGCGGCACCAGTCCCATGTTGCCGGCGATCGGCTCGAGCAAGACCGCGGCGACCTGGCCGGGGAAGCGCGCCAGGGCGTCGGCCACGGCCCGCACGTCGTTGAACGGGCAGAGGATCGTGTCCTGCACAGCCCCCGCGGTCACGCCGGGGCTGTTGGGCATTCCCAGCGTGGTCGCCGCTGAGCCGGCCCGCACGAGCAGAGCGTCGCTGTGCCCGTGGTAGTGGCCGGCCATCTTGATGATCTTCGATCGCCCGGTAACGCCCCGCGCCACCCGCACGGCCGACATCATGGCCTCAGTCCCCGACGAGACGAACCGCACTTTCTCGATCGATGGGACTGCCGCGACCACCGCCTCGGCGATCTCCACCTCACGCACGGTCGGCGCGCCGAAGCTCGACCCCAGCTCCAGCGCCTCGGCCACCGCCGAGCGGACCACGGGATGGACATGTCCCAGGATCATCGGCCCCCACGATCCGATGTAGTCAATATATTTATTTTCGTCGATGTCGAAGAGGTAGGCCCCCTCGGCGCGCGCGACAAACGGCGGCTCGCCGCCGACGGCGCCGAACGCCCGCGCCGGGCTGTTCACGCCACCGGGAATCACGCGATTGGCCCGGACAAAGGCATCGTGACCTCGGCCCAGTCGATAATCGGGTCGGGACAAGGCGGGCGTTTCGGTATTCATCGTTCTCACTTCGCGATCGCGATCGTCAGCCCTGGCGCAGCCACTGCGCCACGTCGGGGGCGTGGTAGGTGAGGATCATGTCGGCGCCGGCGCGCTTGATGCCGGTGAGGGTCTCGAGCACCACCCGGCGCTCGTCGATCCATCCCCGGGCGGCGGCGGCCTTGATCATGGCGTATTCACCCGAGACATTATAGGCCGCCAGCGGGACGCCGAAGGCGTCCTTGACGCGCCGGACGATGTCGAGATACGCCAGGGCCGGCTTGACCATGACCATGTCGGCCCCTTCGGCCAGGTCGAGGGCGACCTCGCGCAGGGCCTCGTCGGAGTTGGCCGGGTCCATCTGGTAGGTCCGCCGGTCGCCGAAGCTGGGCGTGCTCTCGGCCGCATCGCGGAACGGCCCATAATAGCCGCTGGCGAACTTGGCGGCATACGACAGGATCGGCAGGTTCCCGAACCCGGCACCGTCGAGGCCCCCGCGGATTGCCTGGACCATGCCGTCCATCATGCCCGAGGGGGCAATCACATCGGCGCCGGCGCGGGCGTGGCTGACCGCCTGCTGGGCCAGCAGGGTGAGCGTCGCGTCGTTGTCGACGTCCCTCCGGCCGCCAGCCTCGACCAGGGGGCCGCAATGGCCATGATCGGTGTACTCGCAGAAGCACAGGTCGGTGATCACCAGCAGGCCGGGAGCGGCCCGCTTGGCGATGCGGATCGCTTCCTGGACGATGCCATCGTCGCGGAGCGCGGCCGATCCCCGCGCGTCCTTGTGGGCCGGGATGCCGAAGACGATGATCGCCGGGATGCCGCGCTCCGCGACCTCGGCGACCGCCTCGCCCAGCCGGTCCAGCGAAAGCTGGAACTGGCCGGGCATCGACGGAATCTCGCGCCGCAAGTTCGTCCCGTGGTAGACGAACAGGGGGTAGATCAGGTCGTCGACACTGAGCTGCGTCTCACACACCAGCTCGCGGAGCCGCGGATGGGATCGAAGCCGCCGCGGTCGATGCAGGGGATAGCCGGCGGGGGGCTGGAACATAATTTTGTCCTTTTGTCCTTTTGTCCGTTGTTGGGGCTCCCGCTCCATGCGCCGTCGTCGCCCTCTTCGAATGCCTCGTCTTTTCCGGGTCAGGCTCGTCAGCCCGCGTCAGCGAACCACGGACCACGGACAACAGGACGAAGGGTTAATGCCCCCGCCGGTGGCTGGGGACAGGCAGGGGATGCAGCCGGACCTCGTTGCCGTTGGCGTCGAAGCACTCGATCAGGAGATGCTCAGCCGGGGCTTGCGGGGCCGCGCTGACCTGAATCGCCATGCTGCATTCGTCCTCGATCCGGGCGATCTCTCTGCGCTTGCGGTTATTCAGGTAGGAGGCGACACCCGGACTGACGGTGATGGCGATGCGGCGGATCTCGTCGCGGTGAGTGGCCAGCGCGAGGAGCCGCATGACGTCGATGGCCATGCTCTCGGCCGTCTTGACGACGCCTGCGCCGGAGCACTGGGGACAGTCCTCGTAGATCGACCGCTTCAGGCTGGGGCGGATCCGCTGCCGCGTCATCTCGATCAAGCCGAAGGCGCTCATGCGCAGGACCTTGGTCCGGGCGCGGTCGCGTTTGATCGCCTCGCGCAGGGCGCGCTCGA
The DNA here is from genome assembly GCA_021324445.1 of Isosphaeraceae bacterium. Lineage (GTDB taxonomy): Bacteria > Planctomycetota > Planctomycetia > Isosphaerales > Isosphaeraceae > JAJPJC01. The sequence goes on along the minus strand of JAJPJC010000299.1, from coordinate 10,103 downwards.
CCCCGCGGCGGTGGCGCTCCTCGCGCATGTCGATGAAGTCGTTGACGATCACGCCGCCCAGGTCGCGGAGCCGGAGCTGACGGGCGATCTCGCGGGCGGCCCGCAGGTTCATCTCGTAGGCGGTCTTCTCGGCATCGTCCTCGACGCGGAAGTTCCCCGAGTTGACGTCGATGGCGACCAGGGCCTCGGTCTGGTCGATCACGATCGAGCCCCCTTCCGGAAGCGGCACGTGCCGGCGCTGGATCTTGGAGATCTCGTCCTCGATGCCGTACTTGTGGAACAGGGGGACTTTCTCGTCATAGAGCTTGAGGCGGTTGACGAACCGGGGCATGACCACCCGAAGGAAGTCCTGGGCGCGCTCGAAGGCCGAGGGCTCGTCGATCCAGATCGTGTCGATCTCCGAGGTAAAGATGTCGCGGATGGTGCGGATGATCATGTCCGATTCTTGATAGATCGGCGTCGGCGCCCGCGACTTCTTGATGCGGCGGAGGATCACCTTCCAGAGCCGGAGCAAGTAGGCGAGGTCGCGGGCCAGCTCGCGCTTGGTCCGCTCCAGGCCGGCGGTCCGGACGATGAAGCCCAGGCCCTTGGGGGGTTGAGCTCGTGCATGATCTCGCGGAGCTTCCGCCGCTGCGTCTCGTCGACGATCTTGCGTGAGACGCCGACGCGGTTCAATCCGGGCATCAGGACGAGGTATCGCCCAGGGATGCTGATGTAGGTCGAGAGGGTCGGTCCCTTGGTGCCGATGCTCTCCTTGATGACCTGGACCAGCACCTCGTCGCCGCGTCGGAACATCTCCTGGATGGGGGGCTTGACCAGGCCGCGGCCGCGGCCGGCTCGGCCGCCGCGGGCGGCCTCCTCGCCGGGGTGGGCCTCGCCGCCGTCGCGCAAGCCCATGGTGCGCTCGAGTTCCTCGATCTCCTCGATCTCCCTGCGGATCTCCTGCTCCAGCTCGGCGTCGATCTCTTCCTCAAATGCCGCGGGCGCTTCTTCGAGAGCGAACTCCTCGTCGTCCGCTGCCGCGCGATCGAACTCGCCGATCTCCTCGAGCTCGAGGTCGTCGAACTCGCCGAAGGACTCCACCGAGGGACTGCGGCCGGGGCCGACGGTCCGGGACGGAACCGGCTCGGAGGTGAACTCGTCTTCCCGCGACTCGAGCGCCTCGGCCGGGAGTGCGGCGGAGGGCTCGGGCGGGCCGGCGTCGCGGTCGCGCTCCCGCCGCCGACCGCGACGCCGGCGGCGCCGCCGTCCCTCGGGCCGGACCTCCTCGAGGCCGCCGGATGGCTCACGCTCCAGCAGGCTGGTGTCCTCCTCCTGGGCGAATTCCGTGGGCTGGTCTTCCAGGTCTGGCTCCATCAGCGGTTCGATCTGTTCCGGCTCGGGCCAGTCCGGCTCGGCCGGAAAGATGTCCGCGCCGAAGGTGGGCTCGCCCGTGCGCATTCGCTCGCGGCGCGGGACATAGCCGGGCTCGCCCGCCCGGCCGTGGGGCCGCGGTCGCTCCCGCTCCCGCTCGCGTTCGCGTTCGCGTTCGCGGGGCCGTTCCCGGTCCCGGGTGGATTCTGGCGGTGGCGTGCCGCGGGAGCGCTCGAACTCGGCGGGGCGTTCGATCAGATCGGCCCGATCACGGTCGGTGGGCGGTTCGGCCAGGGGTGGTTGCCCGCGCGGCGGGAGCTCGGCGCCGAAGTCCGGCGGCTCGGGGCGAGGGCGCTTCCGGTCCCATTCCCCGCCCCGCGCGCGGATCGCCGCGCGACCCCCCCGGCGCCGCGGGGGCTCCTCGGATCGGGGGACGGCTCCCCCATCGGCGATCCCGCGGGGGCGCTCCGCGCCGGAGCCCGGTTCGGCTTCCGCACCCAACGGCTCCTCGCGATCGGCCGGCGGCACCGGCCGCGTCCGGCCCGGGGCTCCGGACGAAGGCGCGCGGGTGCCGGATCGCTTCGGCTCCCGAGGGCCGAAGGACGGAATCTCGGACTCCGGCACGGCCGGTTCGACCAGTTCGCTGGGCTCGCGGTCGGTGGAGTGGATTGGCGGCACTCGGTGCCCGGCGCGCTCCGTCGCCTCCGACTCGCTCGGGCGCAGTCGCTCGGACGTCCTCCGCGCCCGATGAGTTCGGCTGGGGGGGAGATCGGGATCGAACGGTTCGATCTCCTCAGGGCCGAGGCTCTGGGTCGGCTCAGGCTCTCCGAAGGAGGCCTCCTCCTCCCGACGGTCCTCCGCCGCCCGGCCCGAGTCGGGTTCACCTGGCCAGCCGAGTTCCTGCTCCCAGTCCGGCTCGGTGGTCCCAGGCCAGTCCGCGGCGCGGGACTCCGGCGGCTCTGGCGGCCCGGCCGCGGGCTCCGCCTCGGGCGCAGTCCGGGCTGGCCCCAGCCCGGCCGCCGACGGCGCCGGCTCCGCCGGCTCGTCGCTGAAGTCGGCCAATCCCTCGCCGAAGCGTCGGGGCGGCTCCGAGCGATCGCGACGGCCGCGAATCGACTGGTCGGGCCGCTCCCGGTCGCGGCCGCGCTCCCGGCCGCGGTCGCGGTCGCGGTCGCGGTCGCGGTCGCGCTCCCGGGGCCGTTCCTCACCCGGCGGCGGCCCGGGGAACGCATCGTTCAACTCGTCCGGCTCGGCAAAGAGCCCGCCCGGGCGTGGCAGCTCGGGGAAGGGCCCCCCGCGCCGTTCCTCCCGGACGCGCCCCCGCTCCCGATCGCGCCGGGGCTCGCGCTTCCGGCCGCGGTCGCGGTCGCGGTCGCGCTCCCTGGGCCGCGGCCGCGGTTCGGGCTCGTCCTCGGTCCGGGCCTGACGATGGTAATAATGGGGCTCGACGTCGGAGACGTGGAGGAAGCCGTTGCGGCCCACCGAGAAGTCGACGAACGCCGCCTGGATGGCCGGCTCGATGTTGACGATCTTCCCCTTGTAAATGTTCCCTGTATAGCTCTCGTGGCTGGTCCGTTCCAGGTACAGCTCCTCGAGCACGCCGTCCTCGACGATCGCGATGCGGCATTCCTCGGGCTGGAGCACATTGATGAGCATTTCTTTCTTCATGCGGGTCTTTCCGGGACTTGCGCCGAGAACTCGGCTCGGCGTCGTTGTTCGGGGGTCATTGATGGATCCGTACGGGTCGACCGGGCGGTCTGGTCTTGGGGCCCGGTCTGGCTTCAGTGCGAAGCCGGCGCCCTCACGGGGCGGGATGGTTACGTCGGGAGATCCACGTCGGTGCGCGTCAGGAAGGTTCCGCTGTCCAGCAGGTCGCGGAGCCGGAGCGCCTCGAGCACCTCCTCCGGGCGGGCCGAGCCATCCGGGGCGACCTGGAGCCGGAACCGGAGAACGCCGTCGCCGGACAGATCCGCCGCGACCACGTGCGGCCGCAGGTCGAAGGTGAGATCGCGGCCGGGCCTGTGCCGGACCACCGGCCAGCTCGCCGAATCGAGCAGGGCGTCCAGGGCGGCGCGGGCCGCGTCGCGGCGACCAGCGGCGATGGGCACCCGGTACTCGACCGAGCGCGGCCGGGGCGGGCCCGCTTCCGGCGGCAGAGGCCGCGCCTCGATCCAGTCGAAGCCCGGTGGGGCGACCTCCTGCAATCGGGACAGCAGGTCCGACGGTTCCCACGCCTCCGTCAGCTCGAGGTCCACGACCTCGTTCCAGGCCTCGATCCCCAACCCCAGGGCCAGGGCGAAGGTGATTTTGGGCCGCGGGTTGAACCCCCGGGTCAACGCCATCGGGACGCGCGCGCGACGGAGCATACGCTCCAGGCAACGCAGGAGGTCATGGTGGCTGACCAGGCGAAGATCGCCGCGTTTCGCAAAGCGGAGACGCACCTTGGTGGCTCTTGTCATAGTCGGCGGTCGAGCGCGCCGCTTCGAGTCCAACGGCATGGGGCCTGCGGCGCCGATCGCGCTGCGGCCGCCACACCATCGCTCTTGAGTCGCGCGAGCTTGGTTTCGATTCGATTCGCCTCGGGCGGCCGATCCGGTCCCAGCCGATCCCCGAGTCGCTGACTCCAGCGGAGAGTCGGGAACTCGGCGGGCCGAGATGGGCTCGCCTGGAGGCACACGCTTGAGTTCCGAGGACCTCACGTCTGGAAGGAATCGGCTCGGGGGGCCAGGGGCCGGCCGGTCCACAGGCCGGCAGGGACCTCGGCCAAGCCCCCGCCGCGGATTCCCCGGGGATCCTCAAGAACGTGAGCAACTGACATTTGAATCATGTTCGGGCTGCCGGTTGGGATCGACCGTGGTGCCAGCGGAGTCCGGTGAGGCTTCGGGAGCGGCCGATCGGACGGACCGCGCGTCTCGGGAAGGCCGGGCCGGGCCGGGCCGGGCCGGTGGCGGCGCGATCAGGCCGGATCCGCCGAGCCGCCGGGCGGCTCAGGGAAGGCCCGGCGGAGCTCGGCCTCCAGCAACTCGGCCACCGCGCGGGCTGTCTCCTGGCGGAGCGCCTCGGCGGCCAGGGCCTGCGCCGTCTCGAGCCGGATCCCCCGGATCACGCGCCGGATCTCCGGCAACTGGTGCGGGGGCATGCTCAGGTGCCGGATCCCCAATCCCAGGAGCAGCATGGTGTAGAGCGGTTCGCCACCCATGGTGCCGCAGACGGTGGCCTCGATCCCGTGCTTCCGGGAGGCTTCGACCACCAGGACGATCAGCCGCAGGACGGCGGGATCCGAGGCGGAGTACAACTCGGCGACGGTCTCGTTGGTGCGGTCGACAGCCAGTGTGTACTGGATCAAATCGTTGGTTCCAATGCAGAAGAAATCCACCTCCTTCGCCAGGTGATCGGCCATCAGCGCGGCGGCGGGGACCTCGACCATGATGCCGACCGGCGGACGTTTTCGGATGGGGTGACCCTCGGCGCGAAGTTCCTCGGCCACCTCGTCGAGGACGGCCCGCGCGGCCCGGAACTCGGTCAGGGTCGAGACCAGGGGAAACAGGATCCGGACCTCGCCCAGGGTGCTGGCGCGCAGGAGGGCGCGGAGCTGGGGACGGAAGATGCCGGACTCACGCAGGGACAAGCGTAAGCTCCGCAGTCCCAGCGCGGGGTTGGCTTCGGCCGAGCCGTCCGGGCGCATGCCGGCGAGCTTGTCGGAGCCCAGGTCCAGGGTGCGGATCGTGATCGGGCGGCCACCGAGCGCGTGCACCACGCCGGCATAGACGGCGAACTGCTCGTCTTCGCTGGGTGGGGACTCGGCATTGAGGAACAAGAATTCGGTGCGAAAGAGGCCGACCCCGGCGGCACCGTGCTGCAGGCAGGCCTCGACCTCGCCGCCGAACTCGATATTGCCCCAGAGCTCGACCCGGCAGCCGTCGAGGGTCTCGGCGGGCCGGTCGGCCTGCCGGGCCAGGACCTGGAACCACGCCGAGCGGCGTGCGGCCGTGCGGCGGTAGTGCTCCTGGGTCGGCTCGTCGGGATCGAGGATGACCAGGCCCTGATCGCCGTCGACGATCGCCAAGCGGCACTGCCGGGCGCGGTCCAGGAACGGGCCCAGGCCGGCCACCGCGGGAATCTCCAGGGCCGCGGCCACGATGGCCGTGTGGCTGGCACGCCCGCCGGCCTCGGTGGCAAAGGCCGGCACCCGCTGGGGGTCCAGCCCGGCCGCTTCGCGCGGCGTCAGGTCGTGCGCCAGCACGATCGTCGGCGCGGTCAGGTCCTCGGCGACCATCTCGGGGCGTTCGCCCAGCAAGTGGCTGAGGATCCGCCCCTGGATATCGCGGACGTCGGCGGCGCGCGCCGCCAGATGCGAGCCGGCCAGTTGCTCCAGGCGGGCCGCGTAGCCCTCGAGCACTTCCGCCACGGCGTGCTCGGCCCGGATCTGCTCCTGCTCGATGAGCCGACGCGCATCGCGCCGCAAGGTGGGGTCGGCGATCATCCGGCTGTGCGCGGTCAGGATGTCGGCATATTGCGGGCCCAGCCGCGTGCCGGCCTCGGCCCCATGCCGACCGGCCTCATCCCGCGCCGCCTCCAGCCCGCGATCCAGCCGTTCCCACTCGGCCGCGACCGCCCCGGCGGCGATCGAGCGGGGCGGCAGCCGCAGCCCGCGGGGATCCCGCACCACCACCGGAGCCAGCGCAATCCCCGGGCTGATCGCGATCCCCCGCAGGACCTGCATCGGTCGCGCGGCCAGAGGAGTACCGGGGTTGACAGGGGCCGAAGGCCGCATTCCTGGATTCCACGCAGATCCGCGAGTCCACACCCCGAGATCCGCCTCAGGCCGCCCTCGAGGCCATCGCGACCGGCGCCGCGCGGCGCGCCGATGCGGGAATGGACGGTCCGGGACCTTCATCGAGCCGGCTCCATACCCGGCTCAGCCGGGATGGGCTCCCCATTCTCATCCTCGTAGAACCGGGCCGAGACCAACCCGGCCAGCGCCTCCACGGCCGCCGTTGCGTCGGGCCCACGCGCTTCCAACTCCAAGCGGGTGCCGCACTCCGCGGCCATGGTGGTCAAACTCAGGATGCTCTTGCCGTCGACTTCCGTGCCGTTATGCCGGACCCGGATCTCGGCCTGGAACCGACAGGCCAGCTCGACGAACTTCTGGGCGGGCCGCACATGCAGCCCCAGACCATTGGTAATCTCAACTTGGCGACGGGCAACAGTCGTCTCGTGGCTCATCGGCGGCTCGACCGGCCTGGGCCGGGGACAAGCGGCCGCCGGCTGCGTCTGACCGCCCGGCGGCCGCGATCGGCTACTGCTCTGGCGATTCACGTCGACCCGTGGTCGGCCTCTTCCAAGACTTCGATGACGTTTTCGCGCGACTCGGCCTGGCGCAAGAAGCTCACGAACCGCTCGTCCTTCAGGTGGCGGGAGATATTTTCCAGGGCCCGGAGATGATCGCCGGGTTGGTTCTGGGGTGAGACCAGCAAGAAGAAGATGTCGACCGGCTCGCCGTCCAGCGCCGCGAAATCGACCCCCCGCCGGGATAAGGCCACCGTCCCGATCAGGCGCTGGAGCGTCGGATGGCGCGTGTGCGGGACCGCCACACCCTGACCGATACCCGTCGAGCCCAACTCTTCCCGACCGAGGATCGCCCGGATGACACTCTCCACATCGGTCGGGCTCAACCGGCCGGCATGGTGGAGGCTGCCCACCATCTCCCGGATCGCCTCCTCCTTCCCCGTCGCTTGCAGGTCGACAAGGATCGCCTCACGGACCACGAAATCCAAGAGCTTCATCCGCACCTCCTCCGACGGGCCCCAAAACGCTGGCCTTGCGGGCGCCCCGTCGCCGACGCGCGGGCATCGAAACCACGCCGCCACGACCTACCCGATCCGGGTCGACCCCTCTCCCCCTGCCCACCACGGCCCGGAGCTCTGATCCGATCCGGCTCAAACCTCGTCGCGATCGCTGCCCATCACCTCGGGAGAAGGCGGTTCTTCCGACGCGAGCAAGCCCGAACCGCCATGGGTGACATCGCCCTTGTGGCGCTGAACCCGTTCTTTATACCGCCGCAATTGCTGCTCGATCTTATGGACACAAGCATCCATGCCAGCTTCCGGCGTGGACCCGACCTCGCGCGCAACAAAGTCATGCTTGTGTTCGGCCGAGACCAAGATCTCAACTTCCCAGGCGTGCTTGATCTGGTCGACCGCCACTTCAATCGCCATCAGCCGACCGAAGTATTTCAGCAGCTTCTCGGCCTTATCGTGCAAGTAGCGCTGTTGAGCCGCATCCAACCCACCGTGCCGGGTCGAGATCTCGATTTGCACCCATGGACTCCTAGCTAAGTCATCCGGCCATCCTCGCTGCCACGGACGAAGGTGACCACCGAAATTAACCCCTTTCCCCTCCCGTGGTCAAGACAGGACCCCGACGAACTGCCAGGGGCTCGCGCCTGGTTCCGGTTGCAAGGACCGTGCCGCGAAGAAATTCGGTGGACCCTATGCCGCACGACCGCCATCCCGTATGCTGGGCGATTCCGGACCGTGATCCCCGCGGCAATCCGGTGAGAATGAGCCGCATTGCCGTCTATTATAGCAGTCAAGCGGGACGAGGGCCCGTGTGGATTCAACGATACGACCCCCTGGGGAGCTGGCCGCTTTCGACCCTGGCTGCGGCCTTGCCGGTGGTGGTCCTGCTGGTCCTGCTGGCCAGCGGGCGGGCCAGTGCCTGGGGGGCGGCCCTGGCGGGCTGGGTCACGGCCTCGCTGGTGGCGCTGGGCGTCTTTGGCATGCCGCTGTCGATGGTCGTGGCCAGCGCGGGGGTGGGGGTCGTCTTCGCGTGGTTTCGCATCGTCTGGCTGATCGTCGCCGCGGTCTTTCTCTACGACATCACGGTCGAGACCGGCCAGTTCGAGGTGATGAAGGCCTCGGTGGCGCGGCTCTCGGCGGACCGCCGGCTCCAGGCGGTGCTGGTGGCCTTTTGCTTCGGCGCGCTGATCGAGGGTGCTGCCGGATTCGGGGCGCCGGTGGCGATCTCCGCGGCCTTTCTGGTGGGGCTGGGGTTCCGTCCCTTCCAGGCGGCGCTGCTCTGTCTGATCGCCAACACGGCGCCGGTGGCCTGGGGCGGCATCGGCATTCCCATCCTGACGCTCAGCACGGTCACGTCGCTGGACGTGCAGGCCCTCAGCGCCACGGCCGGGAGGATCCTGCCGATCTTCTCGCTGATCATCCCGTTCTGGCTGGTCGCCACGCTCACCTCCTGGCGCAAGACGTGGGAGGTCCGGCTCCCGCTCCTGGTGATCGGGGGGACCTTCGCCTGCGTGCAGTTCCTCTGGTCGAACTGTGTGGGCTTCGAGCTGGTGGACATCGCCTCCTCGGTCTCGAGCCTCGGCGCGGGCGTGGTCGTGATTCGCCTGTGGCGGCCTCGGGAGCCCTGGCGGTTCCCGGAGGATGTCGAGCCGGTTGCCCCCGCAGGTTCCCAACCGCCCGGGGGCGCGGGCGGTCCGGGCCGTCACGGCGCCGGGCACGTCGCCCGGGCCTGGATGCCGTTCGGCCTGCTGACAACGGCCGTGCTGGTCTGGGGGATCCCGCCGGCGCCGCGCTTGGGCACCCCCGCGGTCAAGGCGTGGCTCGATCAGCGGCTCTCCTGGAAGCCGGCGCTGCCCTGGCTGCACTTGAAGGTCGCCAAGGGCGCGGCGATCACGGGCCACGCCACGCCGGAGCCGGTGGACCTCGAGAAGGCCGAGGTCGAGATCGTCCCGTTGTCGTCGACCGGCACGGCCGTGTTCCTGGCGGCCCTGGCCAGCGGATCCGTGCTCGGCGTCCCCACCTCACGAATGGCACGACTGCTGGCGCGGACGGTCCGCCGCATGGTCCCGGCCATCACGGCGATCCTCTGCATGCTGGCTCTCGGCTTCGTGACCAAGTACGCGGGCATGGATGCTGTCTTGGGGCTGGCCTTCACCCGGACCGGGCGGTTGTTCTACCCCGTCTTCGGCACACTCCTGGGTTGGCTGGGCGTGGCCTTGACAGGGTCGGATACGTCTAGCAATGTGCTCTTCGGCAACCTCCAAAAGATCACCGCGCTGAAGTTGGGGCTGGATCCGATCCTGATGGCGTCGGCCAACAGCACGGGCGGCGTGATGGGCAAGATGATCGACGCGCAGTCAATCGTGGTCGCCGCGGCGGCCACGGGCGAAGGGGGCCACGAAGGAGCGTTGCTGCGGGCTGTGCTCAAGCACAGCATCGCGCTGGCGCTCTTGGTCGGCGGGGTGGTCTGGCTCTACGCCCACGTCCTCCCCGGGGTCGTGATCGCCGCCCCGACGATCCCGCGGTGAGCGGCTCGAAGGCTCAGCCGGCAGCGCGGTCGGGCATCCCGGGTGCGCGGTGGTCCGACAGAGAACAATGGAACGACACCAATTACCCCCCGTCTGAGTCGCTGCGCTCCGGTGTTTGGTGTTCGGTAAAGCCATCCGACCTCGAATGCATTTTCCGAACACGAACACCGAACACCGAAGCGCAGCGACATGCACCTGGCCTCGACGTCGACCCGATCCCCGACCTGCGGTCCCGCGCCGGCGAGGTCCGGAGCTTCTGCATCAAGGACCACCGCAACGTCCCCAAGGACGAGGACCGCGGGCCCGGCTTTGGTGAGATCGACCATTACAAGCTGCTCCAGCTCGTGGCGTTCACCGGCCGGGACATGCCCCTGTGCTGTGAGAACATCTTCGCCCCGCTCCTGCCGCGGCCGGCGGATCC